>JBKPEE010000100.1:0-18376 GCA_046728235.1 Acidobacteriota bacterium | reverse complement strand
AGTCAGAACCGCCTGCGGTAGCGGGCGGGCCCATTTAGGTTGAAGCGAAAAATGCCCGCCCGCTACCGCAGGCGGTTCTGACTCGGTGAGCGATCAATTCGGTGGCTTGAGTTGCTCGACTTTGTTCTCCTGCGCGTTTATCGCCTGCCAGCGTCCTTCACGATAAGCGAAAACGTCGGTGAAGATAGTTCGGTCTAACGGCTTTCCATCTTGATCGCTGGTTACCACGATCCCACTCACCAGACCGACATCGCCGTACAAGCGCACATTCAACTGGTCGAAACGTTGCTTGAGATTTGCCGGCGGCAGTCGTCTGGTCGAATAGTAGATATGCTGTGCCTTGGTGAGAAAATCGCCGGTGATGACTGGATGAACAAAGTCAGGCGCCAGAATGCGCTCAAGGACCGCAGCGTCATGTTCGCCTTTCAACCAGGTATTTTCCAACTCAATTAAGGCGTCTTTATCCTGAGCGGCCGTGCGTTGGGGCGCAGAACTGACTCCGCCAACATGAATCGACCCGATCGAAAGAAACAGAGGAATAAGAGCAACTCTGGGCGCGAGATTCAGGATGTTCATACCACACCTTACTTAGATCTATTTGCTACCGCGAGTGTTCGCGCTGGGCCACACGAACTTGCATGACGCTGGCACTGTCACGGTGGCTGGCGTGATCTTCAGCGGCGTCAGGTTGTCCTTCGTTAGCAGGCCGTTGAAGGCGACGAGATCAGCGCCGACCATTGTCTTCCATGCATTCAATGTCGACGTGAACTCGTTGCAGCCTGATTCCCACGTATCGACCTCAGCTTTTGTGGGCGCCATGTCGATGCCATTCTGAGTGAGCGGACCGAGTACCGTGTTGAAGATCCCATTGATCGCCGTGAACGACAACAAGCTGCCGGGAACGCGAGCGGGTGCGCCGAAACCGCCACCTCCAGGGCCGCGACCACCACGCTGAACACCACCGAACGTTGCCAGCTTCGTATCAAGCGCGGACGCAGCCGTCGCGACATCAGGCGGCAGAGAGGCACGCCGGATCGCGGCCAACTGGGCGCGGATCGCTGCAACTTCGTCGTTAGCGGCGTAACTGTCTTTCATGCTTTGCACGATCACCATTGCCAACTTATCCTGTGCGCGAAGCGCCGAAATCACCGCCGGACTCTCGCCGATGCGCGGATCGTTTCGGACGACGAGCGGCTGCGTGTATGTCTGGCCGTCAACGATGAGTTTCACCGTGTAGGTGCCCGGCAAGGCGAGCGGCCCGTGCGGCGCCGGGGTTACTGACCCAGGCGACGAATTCATCTGGTTATTGATGTCGGGATTGAAGCCTGGGGGATCGTCGTAGCGAAGATCCCAATTGATCCGATTTGTGCCGAGATTCGTAAAGAGGGCGCGCTCAGATGAGGGCATGAGCCAATAATCAGGATAGGGCGGTCGCTGGTACATCGCTGGCGGGGTGCTTGTGATCGTCCGCACCAACTTACCCTCCGAGTCGAAGATCTGCAGCTTAATCTCGCCGGCGGGCGGCTTACTCAAGTGATAATAGATGAGCGCGCCGAATGGCGGATTCGGCGCGTGCGGCAGCTCGAGATTCATCGGCTGGTCCCAGTTGCTGTTCATCCGCGCACGAATCGCATCACCGGGCTTAAACAGGTATGCCGGCGCCGCCGCAATGGCTTGCGCCTTCACCGCGATCTCCCGCAACGGGCTCATGTCGTCAAGCACCCAGAATCCGCGGCCGTACGTGCCGATGACTAAATCGTTCATGTGATCATCGGTATGAAAGACCATGTCACGGATCGACGTGCTCGGCAGATTGAGCCGCAGCGACTGCCAGTGATCGCCATCGTCGAACGATACGTAGACGGTCGTCTCAGTGCCGGCAAATAGCAACCCCTTCTGTTTGGGATCCTCTCGAATGACGTGCACCTGACTGCCGGTGCGTTCATCGGTCGGGAGACCGCTGACAATGCGAGTCCAGGTCTTACCGCCATCGTGCGTGCGATAGATGTAGTGCTGCTCCGGGCCGGCGGGCGCAGGACCACGGCCGAACCCCATATTGGCGAGCACGTAAGCCGTATTGACGTCGTTGTGTCCGGCTTCGACGATAACGAAGTTGGCGTTCGCCGGCAGATCGGCAAAGTTCGTGACGTTGTTCCAGGTCTTGCCGCCGTCCATCGTGTTGTAGAGCTGTCCGGTGTTGCTTCCTGACCAGACGACACCACGCTTAACGGTTGAGATCGAGAAATCGGAAATCGATCCGGGCAGGCCGCCTCGTCCGCCGGCCGGGGCCGCCGGAGTTGGAGTCGGAGTTGGCGCGCCGGGCGTCGGAGCTGGAGTACCCGCCGGCCGCGCACCCGGCGCCACGGGCTGAACGCCGCACGGCACCGTCGGCTGACCTTTCGCTGTGGTCAGATCGGGACTGAATGCTTTCCACGTCTGGGCACCGTCACGCGTTACCAGAATGCAGTTGTAACCGGCATACAGCGCCCTGGGTTCGAACGCGGTGTCAAACCGTTTCCAAAAATCACGAGCCTCGGTGTACAGGTTTCGGTCCGTGCCGAAATTTGGAGCGACATTGCTCCATTGGCCCGTCGCCAGATCGATCTTGATCAGCCCGTTGCCCTGGCCTATGCCATAGCCGACACCGTAAACCGTCGTTGGCTTCAGCGGATCGGGCACGACCGTGCCGAACTCAGATGACGACAGAGGCAGCCAATCGACGAACGTGATCTGTCCCTGATCGCTGCGGCTGCGCGTCATGATCGCACCGGTGTCCTGTTGCGAACCCATCACCCAGTACGGATATTGGCTATCAGTGGCAATGTGATAGATCTGATCGATCGGAATCTGGTAATAGCCGCTCCAGGTTTGACCACCGTCGAGAGTGATCGCCGGGCCTTGATCAAAGCCGAAGAACATCCGCTGTCCATTTGTTGGATCGATCCACGCGACGTGCGGATCCTCGCCACCGGGAGCACCCTTGAACGCGCTGAAGGATTTTCCGCCGTCGGTCGATCGATAAACCGTAGTGGCGACCGTGTAAAGGACGTCGGGGTTTTGTGAGTCGACCCAAACACCAGAGCTGTAATTACCCTGGCCGTTGGCGATGCGAGTTTCATCGCCAGCCATGTGCTGCCACGTGGCGCCCTGGTCATCGGACCGAGACAGACCCGAGCCGCCCTGGAGCGGCGTGCCGATTACGTAGATGCGTTTGCCGTCGGTATGCATCGCGATCGCCACGCTGATGCGGCCGTTGTACTGCGGCAGCGTGTCGACCTTCTTCCAGGTCTTGCCTGAGTCGGTCGATTTGTAGAGCGCGGTGCCGTTCGGTCCTTGCGGCGCACCACCTCCGCCGAAAGCTCCGCCGCCGAAGCCCCCGCCCGCACCCTGTGACGTCGCGAAGATCACGTTCGGCTTGTCGAACGCATACTCGACGTCGCGCGTGCCGTTCGCGTTCTCCGGACGCAGCGTGTTCTCCCACGTCTTGCCGCCGTCAGTCGTTCGGTAGATCCCTCGGCCGTTGTGCTGCGCGTCACCCTGGGTCGACACGACTACGTGATTGGGATCTTTTGGATCGACGACCATCTTGTTGATCTTGGTCGTTTCCTCCAGACCGATGTGCGTCCACGTCTTGCCGGCATCGGTCGATTTGTACATGCCGTCGCCGGATGAACCACCAACTGAGTCACCTGTGCCGGCATAAACAATGTTCGTGTCGGACGGCGCTACTTGAATGGCGCCAATGCTGTCGACGTTGGTGAACTGATCGAAGACGGGGACCCATGTCACGCCGGCGTTTGTGGTTTTCCAAATGCCGCCGGCCGGTGCGCCCAAATAGAACACGCCCGGCTGACCGATGGCGCCGGTGACCGCAGAGACGCGCCCGCCGTGAAACGGGCCGATGTTGCGCCAGCGAAGACCGGCAAAGAGGTCGTCGTCCCCATTGACGGCGATGCGGGCGCCTACTGCATAAGTAAACAGCGTGATTCCAAACACAGCCACAATCAACAAAACGCGGTTATTTGTTCTCATTTAGGAATTGATCCCTCGTTGTGAGACATGCACGCCGGTAAGATCGTCAGCAATGAGCGACCAGAAGGGCAATCTGATCAAGCGCCGGCCAGGGTCACTATGAAACTTCCAGCGATCCATGTTCTCGGGATAGTGTTGCGAAGCGGCAGGTAATTTATCACAGAAGACGATAGGAGATAACGCCGGCCGGGCGATCTCTAGTGGGGTAATAGTCTGTTGGTCAATAAGCTTTTCGGCCGCAGCGCGGCCAAATGTTTATAGCCGGATTAGCAAGCGAGTTTCTAAAGCTCCGTTAGGAGCGTAATAAAAGTGTCCAGCGGCTTTGCCTCAAAAGTCGATTAAACGTGGTAATGAGTTTCGTGTAGTTCGTGTGATTTCGTGGATCGTTTCTGTTCGTTCGGGAAACAAGGACGATCCACGAAATCACACGAAGCAACACGAACGGAACACTTCTGACCAGAGAGCCAGATCTGACTTTTGAGGCAAAGCCCTCTCCAGCGGTTTCTGCATGTTTCGCTCCTAAAGGAGCTCGAACTCACGAGAGATTAGTGACATTTGGTCCCTACGGGACCGCGCCAAACCGCGGCGATCTGGCGAAGTCTTTTACCCCGGTTCCTATCCGCGTCTAAATCTCGTTCCCGCTTTAGGCTTACGCCTTTCGCACGACGAAATAAGGCTGATTTGTCAAATCTTTTGAGAAACCGGGATATAGCTGCACCGCTCCGTCAGGTTGAGTCACCTCGAAATAATACTCCAGCGGATAGACCGAATCCGTGTAAGCGGCCGCGATCGTCGCGCGATAGCGCTGGGGATCGCCAGTCATGCGCGTGAAGTTGAATCGTTCCGCCTGGTTCACGTGCCGGTAATAAAGGTTCGCCGCCGCGATCGGCGACTCGCCAATCAACTCGATCTCCAGTGCCTGGCCGCGGGTAAAGTTCGGCGGCGGTGTGTGCCGGCACGTCAGACTTTCACGCTGAGGACGCTCAAGGACTGTCCTGATCAAATTCGCGAGCTCGTCTGCCGGCGCCGATTGTTTGCGGCCATCCAGCCTGGCCGCCACCGCTGCGATGTCCTGGTCAATTCCCTGCAGACGATCAATCCAGTGCCCATGCAACTGCGGCAACTCACCGACGGTGATATCGGACATGTAGACGTCTTTTGCCAGCGTCGCGAACTCAAGCCAGCTGACTCGCGCTTTCCGATACTGGTCCAAAGCGGCTTCAAGAGCTGACCGCGCTTCGGTCTTCTCAAAAATTCGATAAAGCACCGCAGCGCGAAACTTGGCCGCGAAGAAATGGCCGAGGCCCGCCTGGATCGCCACGTCGGTCGCCAGCCGCCGGTACTCCGCGTTCTCTTTGTCCTTTACCTGCGGCGCGGCCTGCGTCAGATGTTTCGCGGCGGCGGCGGCGTAATCGTCGATCCATTGCGCAACTTCGAGAGGAGAGTACTTTCCACTGCGCCGGCCACTAAGCAATTCATCGGCAAAGTCGTTTATGCGCGAGAACAACTGTGGATCGAGGGGACTCACATTCCCGAACACTTTCGGCGCCGGCGTGTCGCTGTAAGAGCCCGGATGCGCTGCGTCGATCAGCGAGTGATTCCGATACATCTCAGGCCAGTAATTGTTATTCGCCGCCGAAGGACAATGCGCCGTCGTGATGATGGGAAGAATGCGACTGGCGTTCGCCAGGGCGGACTCGATTTCACCTGCACTCGAAGCGAAGTGATGAGTCAGATAGCGGCGCCACACGTCGGAATTGCAGTCCGCGTTGTAGAGCAATCGACCCCAGACTCGATAGGTATACAGATACTTCTCCCAGTCCCAGCGAGTTCTCAATTTCGCGTCCGTATAGGCGCAGCGATCGCCCGCGATGCCTGAGCCGCGGCGGCCTTTGAAGGTCAGCGGCTCACAAAGTTCCGCGCCATCACTGCCGCAGAATTGAAAGGCGCGCGAGTAAGCAGCAGCGCTCGCCGGATCACCCCACAGCAGGAGTCTTTGCGATCCCGGCCAGACGCGGTGGACCACTTTCCAGTTTCGATCTTCGCGCAGCAGGTCTCCATAGCCATAGCGCAGGAAACTTCGCGAGCCGGTGCTGAGTTTCATCAGTCCGGTAGGTTGTTCTCCCGCGGGCGGAATTTCGGTAGCGCGAATGTCTGCTTGATGGTAAGGCATGCCGAGATGCTCGGCCCAAAACTTCGGCGATACAGTCACCGGCTGTCTGGTCGCTAGAGCATTATCGAGCATCGTCTGATCCAGACCTTTCGGATGCAGATCGATCTCGACCTTTCGTCCGCAGGTGGCCACACCTTCGAATATGGTCTTCCAAAAATCGTAGCTGCCTTCTTCGACACCGCTCTCGCCATGAGTGCGAATCGTCACCCCGCTGATCGCGGGACAACGCTGGAGCAGTAAACGCAGGGCATCACGGCAATAAGGCCCATGCGTCTCGCGCGTGAGGCCCTCAATGCGATAGTTTGCCTGCGGGCTATCGATCCATTCATAGCCGTGCATCCAAAGACCTAACTGAAATTGCATCCCGCGAGCGACGGTCTGCTCGCTAATGAATTTCAGCATTTCAAGATTGCGATCGCGTTCAGCATCCGGCAGCGGCGTCGCGCGGACGTGGTAAGCAGGAACCGAAATCAGAAACGGATAGGCAAACAGAAAGTAAGCATCGGTGACCTGGCGGAGGAAGTCGTAACCGAGACCAAGGCTCAGATTGAATCGATTGAAGCGTTGGACGGCCAGCATCGTGAGATAACGCGGCCACATTTCGCGATCGTGGTACCAGGGCTTATCTTCGACATCACTGGCGAACAGGCGCAGCACGCTGCGCACAGCATTCGCCGGTCGTTCAATAACCGGCGCCTTGATCGAAATAGCTGCGAGCGCATCCGACGTATACTGAACACGATCTGCCAACTCCAACAAAGCATAGATCAGACCGCGTTCATCGCTGCCGCAAGCGAGAAGGATTCTTCTGTTGTTGATACTGCCCGGCGATATTGCCAGCGCTTCGACCGCATCACCCATCGCCGCGCCGGACCGCCCCAGGACTTGCGCGGCGAGCGATGATTTGGCGCCCGCAGCCACGATGCAGAAATCTCCCGGTTTGGTCTGGCTGAGGTTTTCTCGGAGGGCGACGCTGACTCTGCGCGCCTCCAGTGATTGTTGCAGCTCGCTTATGGCCCAACGGGCCGCTGGCAGGTTGGCTATCTGATCATCCGGCGGGACTACAATCGCGAGCGACCTTTCGCGGATGCTGATCGCGCTCAGGGCCACCGTCGCAGTTGCCGCCTGGATGAACTCACGCCGATTCAGATCAAGGCTCACAGCTTTAGTTCCGTAATTAGAAAAAGTGTGACCGATTGGGAGCAGGAACGATAGCGCAAGTCGCGCTCGCTTGAAAGCAATAAGTTGTTGGCCGGATCAGTTTGAGAAAACTCTCATCCTTGGAGAGCTCGTCCTTTTTGGAGTGCGCTGACTTGTCAGCGCTCTTAAAGCGGCGACAAGTCGCCGCACTCCAAAAGTACCCTTACTGCAGAATCGGATGACCGCCGCCCTTACTGTGATCGGCGGTCTTTTCATAAAGCGTGCGGTCGTTGTAGTAGAGAACTATGTGCTCGCCCTCATAGCGGACTACATTTGAAATGCGCGAGAAGTCGCGCTCATGCTCAGCTATTACAAAGGCTGAAGGATTGAATGCCAGCACCATTCCGGCCGCATAAATAAATCCTCCCTGATCATAGTATCCGCCGGCATATTGACCTGCGGGCACTGCGATATCGGGCGAGTATTGTCCCGCGCTGTCTTTGGTTCGATCCGCGTGCGCGATAAAAACGGCGTAGTCGCTGAAGCTCAGGCGATTCCGGTAACCATGACGGCGGGCTACGGCAAACAAATCAGTGAAGCCTTGATCGATCGCCACAAGCACATCCTTAGAGGGAGCGCTCACGGCAAAAACGCTTACGCCAAGTGGAGTAGAAGTCGCAACTGTGAATCTGTCACCAGTGACCTGCTCAGCCCTGGTAATCAGCTTAGCTCTTGTCGATGGACTCAGTTGATGAGCGCCGGCAGCGAGCTGGGCCGGGAACGATGCGAGAAAAGCCACAACTAAGGCAACGGCCGGTCCCCAATTCAATTTCCTCGATCTCATATCCAATCCTAAAAACGTTGAGACCCGGCAAAATACGCCGGGTCCCGGGATCACTCAAAAGTTATGTTCAATGGTTTCCGTGACGGTTGTTGTTTCCCTGGTTATTGTTATTCTTTGGCGGGGGCTTGTCCCGCTCTTTGACCGGCTGTTTTTCTTTAGGTGGACGATTGTCGTTCTTCTGGCCGAACGCATTTGTCCGTCCCGGCGGCGTCAGGGAGAGGACCGCCGCCATCAGAACCACTACGAATAATTGCTTCACGTATTTCATAACCACTTGCCGCCTCCGCGTATTCAAATTTCACGCTTGAGGAGAGGCGGGGAGCTTGCGCCGCTCTCAGTTTTAGCAAAATGGATGCCAACCAACATCCTTTGACGCCGAGGCCCGGCGGAAAGTTTATTACTAATCGAAAGTTTCAACAATTATTACGACGAAACCCCATGGATGGTTACGGGCTTGCCGATCCAAAATTCAACGATTTGACCGCATTCGGCCCCGCGCCGCACCTTATGGTGCATGACTATCGCCGAAAAGTGACGCTGAGGCTGCCGACATTATTGCTATTGTCGAAGGCTCTCAGCGAAATGGTGTGCTCGCCTGTGCCCACCACACTAAGGTCAAGCGAGTAGTGCTCTTTGCCACTATCAGCGATGCCGTCGTCCGGGAAGACCTCGCGCCATGGCGAGCCATCCACGCTTACATCCGCACGTTTGATACGGCCGGTCGTGTCTTGGACGTCGAACACCGCCCGCACCCGATCGCCCGAAACCTGGACTTGCCCGGCCGAACGAACGACTGGCGGAGTATTGTCGATGTCCACCGGTTCACTGACTCGATCACCTGATAAAGCGTAAGCTGCAGGATTGTCGAGATCGTCGGAAGCCACCACCCGAAAGAGATACCGGCCATCGGCCAGGCTCGCGCCGTCAACTGTGTAGAAGGTCTCGCGAATATGATCCTTAAGCAGACGAAAATTTATTTCGTTCAAGGCGCGGTAGTAAACCGCATACTCGAGCGTATCGCCATTGCGGTCTTCAGCCTGCCACTGCAACGAGCGCGCGCCCCTTTGGAACACGCGTCGCGGTGGCGCCTGTGCCACCAGTCCGAATAGCGACACATCCAGACCTGCGGCTTCGATGTTCGGATCGATTTGCATTTGAATCTGTGGCTGCAAAGCGACACCTGCCGGCAAGATGGTGATTGCCAAAACTTCCGGAGCAACGTTCCGCGGCAGATACGCCAGACTGACATCGTCCAGCCTTGCTTCAACTCGATTCGACGGGCCGGAGTTTCTCAGAATTGCGCGCCACTGGATGAACCGCGCCCTGGGACTGGAAATCTGTGCGCCGCTGGCATCGTTGTAACTTGTACTCCAGTCACTCCAGGTCATGTCGGGCCGCTCACTATTACCGCTGCGTGTTTGTAACTCGATCGCGCCGGTGCTGCGCCACCAGATTTTTCCCCAGGTCGCGACCAGTTTCGCGTCGCGCACGGGTGACTCATAGCTTCCCTCTTTCACGGTGGCCCCACCGAACCGAATCAGCTTTCCCTGATTGCTTGAGGCGGCGAGTACGTCCGCGCCGCGCGTAATCAATGAAGAGATCTGCCCTTCGGTTGATTGCAGCAACAGCGTGTCACGACCGTCGTCAGTCACAGAGTAGATGCGCCCTTTGTCTGACGTGCCGATCAGAACTCCACCTTTATTCGCCAGCACGGTGAATGCCGTCACCGTAGTTGAACTCCAAATAATGTCGGTCCCGCCATCGGGCAATAGGCGAAAGACTGCACTGCGGGCGTTGGCCAGATCGTTTCGACTTCGCGCGGGCGTCGGCTGGGCTTGTGCCGCCGCCGCCTCGTCGGTGGCAGTAACGGCAGTGGTCGCGGCAGCAGCAGCGGCGGCCGCCGTCGCGTCCGTCACTGCGGCCGTCGCGCCTGTTTTCGCTGTGGCCGCCGCATCCGAAAGCCCAAGCGCGTAGATCGATCCGTCGGGCGCCGGCGCCAGCGCATGAATCTCTCGCAGCGACGAGTCATAAAGCGCAAATGCTTTGCCTTCCGGAGACACTCGGAGTACCACCCCGCCCGGATCAGTGCCGGCGATGAGATCGCCGCGCGCCGTCACGGCAAGTGACATGACGTGGGTTTGATTAGTGTCGACGAGCAGAGATGTTTCGGGCCTGGCGCCTGCGGCACGCACTCGGTAAAGCTTGCCGCTGTCGCCGGTACCCACGGCCAGCGACCCGTCATTCAGAATCGCCAGTGACCAGATGTACTTATCAGCCGGATCGAAGTAGACCTCGGACTTTCCGTCCGCGGTCACGCGATAAACTTTCCCGTCAGGTGAGGTGGCGGCGAAGACAGATCCATCTCTTGCGATGGCCAGCGCCGTTACATCAAGTTCGGAAGCTTTGTAGAGTAGAGACCCTTTCCCGTCGGGGCCCACCTTGAACAGTTTTCCGTCGTGACCGGTTCCCAGATAGATGTTTCCGGCCGAATCGATCGCGGTGGACCACACGTAGGCTTGCTCGGTATTAAAGACCTGGATGGCCTCAGGCGCCAGGCTGACTACACCCGTGTCGCTGATTGAAATGCCGCGTGCTTCACCTTTCAGCAGCTCGGCGCGGGAACCAATGTCCCAAACAATAGGCTCGCCGGCCAGCGCCGGCACGACACCAAGGGTGATCAGAATAAGAACGACAACCAACAGTTTGTTCATGTACATGATTTATGATCAATTTCCCACGAACCTGGCGTAAAGCGATCGCGCGGTCGTGAGATCATCGGTTCCCCGAATGATCGACCTCGCATCCTGAAAGATCGTTATTTCAAATTCACCAGTTCGAAAACGTAAAAGATAATCGTTGATTTTCACTTCACCTGCCGCCGCCAATCTCGCACCCAGCGATGTCAGATTGATTTGTGTGGGCTGAGGCGGTGAAACTTGTACTGCGTGACGGCCACACAAGACAGCCGCGAAATCTCGGCTGCCGGCTTCGAGCGTCGCGAACTCACGTCGCGCGCAGGTGGGACAATCACTCGCCGGAGCTCCAACCGAGATGTGCCGCCATTCATTGCGCCAAACATCGAACTGCATCAGACAGTGGTGCAAATCATCCTGGTTTCCCGTCAGCAGCTTTATCGCCTCAGCGACCTGGATCGCGGCCACGACGTTAATCACCGGCATGATCACGCCCGCCGTGTCACATGTCGGAGCACTGGCCGCGGGCGGCGGTTCCGGAAAAATGCACCTGAGACAGGCAGTCGCCCCGGGCCGGACAGTCATCGTCACGCCATATGAGCCAACGGCCGCGCCATAGATCCAGTTGATCTGGTGCTTGACGCATGCGTCATTTATTAGATATCGCGTCGCGAAATTGTCTGTGCCGTCCATCACCAGGTCGAATTGATCGACCAGCCGCTCGATGTTCGAATGGTTCACGTCGGCAATCTCCGGCTCGATTTCTATCTGCGAATTCATTTCCCGCAGGTGATGCGCGGCGGCGATCGCTTTTGGCAGTCGATCCGCAGCGTCGCTCTCAGTGAACATGGTTTGCCGCTGAAGATTTGAGAATTCAACGAAGTCGCGATCGATTATGCGCAACTTACCTACACCCGCGCGGGCCAGTGATTCCGCTTGCGCTGATCCCAGAGCGCCGCAGCCGATGATCACCACCCGTGAATTCATCAGACGGCGTTGCCCTTCCTCACCAATGGGCCTGAAAAGTATCTGGCGGCTATATCGATCAGAGTGAGATTTCAAGTAGAGAGATTCCCGACGTGATTCAATTGTGCAATTTACGCAGCGCAGCCGAACGCATCACTTCCATATCCGGTTGCTTCCCGGTCCAGAGTTTGAACTGCTCGACACCCTGCGCCAACAACATTTCGATACCGTGCAGCACCTCACAGCCGGCGGTGCGCGCTTCCCGAATAAACCTCGTTTCTGCAGGATTGTAAACGAGATCGTAAGCCAACCGCACGCCGCGCAATTGTTCAGCCGTCGCTACAGTCTCGTTTTCGCGCGCGCCGCGGGTGCCCAGCGGCGTGGTATTTACCAACACGTCAAAGCCGGTAAAGCTGTTATGCGAAAGTTGCTCGTAGTCGACTCTGAATATTTCGCCGAGGAATTCACCCTGCTGAGGGTCACGCGCGAAAATTGTCACCTGCGCGCCTTCGTTACTGAGCGCCCAGACACACGCGCGTGCTGCTCCGCCCGCACCAACAACCGCACAGCGCTTTCCTGAGATTGTCCCGAGCGCTTTGCGTAGCGGCGCAATAAAGCCCGCCGCATCCAGATTGAAGCCATGCAACTCGTCTTCTTTCTCAACGATCGTGTTTACTGCTCCGATTTCGCGAGCTACCGGATCAATCCAATCCAGGCACTGCATGACAACTGATTTGTGGGGCGCAGTCACGCTCAGACCCTTGAATCGCCAATCGAGTTCACGCGTGTTTGGATGCGCCATGCGCCGAATGAATGGCACGACATCGCCGACCTCGAATGGTATGTAGACGGCATTCACACCTGCGGCAGCAAATGCGGCGTTTTGAATGTGCGGCGAAAGCGATTGACTAACTGGCTGTCCGATAATTCCGAGGACTAACGTGTCTCGATCAATTCGATCGATGCGATAGACATCGCGCAACTCAGACGCAGGAACCTGGCCCGGCGCAGTTCCCTTTCGTTCTTCGCGCGCACCATATGTCAGGACTGATCCGCGCGATGGTCCCAAAACGCGAGTCATTAAACCTGCCGGGCCCATGGCAATCGCAATCATCTCGCGACCTCGTTGTCGCGCCCGATCGAGCAGTTTGAAAACCGGCAGACAATCAACTGCATCCCCGGGCTGCACGGCAATCTTGATGGTGCCCGCCGGCGTGACAGCCATCCGCTCAAATATCTGTTCGAGATTATCAGGCACTCGATTGAAATCGTGATGAGAGCAGATGACCTGCTGCCAATCCAGCGGCAGCTTTCCCATAAACTTTCCGGTTGCAAAGTCCTCAACCAGATCGAGTTCGAGATCGACCAACCAATTCGCGGGCAGGTCCTTCAAGGACGACCAAAAGCGGCGTCGAGTTTCATAGTCGTGGTCACTCTGTCCGCCCTGTTCCGGACTGCGCAGGGTAAGAATGAAAGGTTGCTCACCTGCAACTAAGTGGGGTTGAAGTTGGATGGCGCTTGCGTCTGAAACCTCGAGGCAGTCGGCGCGAATCTCGACAATGTCGCCGGCTGCGGCAGCGCCGTCGATAGCGTCACGCAACTGATCCAGTTTACGGACGCAGACAGGGACGCAAATTTTAGCCATGAAGGATTAACAGTCAGGAAGGTCTTTGATCGTCAAGTTGTCGGGTACGAGCTTCAGTTGCCAGGTGTCGGGTAGTGCCTTCAGTCACACTGGGAACCGGGGTCATCAGCTCGCCGGTTTTCGCCGCGGGAAGATCCGGAGTGCGGACCGCATTGACCAGCGGCTGGGGTTGCGCCGGGCTCTGCTTCCTGCCGAAATTAAGCCGGGCTATTTCCGCGAATCCTCTGCCGAAGAAGAGCATCGCCGGCACCAGGAGCCAGAACAACCATCGCCCGCTAGCAGGAGCGAATTTAGAGGTCATTGCGATCATGACGGCGAAGGCGATTCCCATGGTCAAGCTACGGACCGCAAAATCCATTGAAGGTGGTCGCCGGCCTCGCCGTCGTCCGTAGTATTGATCCTCCGGGTGGTTGACGACCGGCAATTGGCCCGTCAACGCCTGGGGCACGAGACTGATGTTGGCGCCGCACGAGCGACAATAACTCGCTCCCTCGACATTTTGCGTTGCGCATTTAGGACAGAACATTTTAGTGTGCTCCTTGAAGCTCCACTGATATTAACGATGAACGCGCGGCGCTGGTTCTGATTTGACGTAGCGTTGTGGTAAAGCGAACGCTCTCGGGCAACTCATCGCAAGTCCGAACGGAGATCTTCGTCATTCGCGGGCTATAAAGTCAGGAGCGTGGATTGTCGAGCGATTCCAGTTGCGTTGTCCGCGCTTCCGGGCCCAGGTGTCGGGTTGTGCCTTCGGTGACGCTCGGCACTGGGGGCACTAAATCACCGGTTTTTGGAGCGGGAAAATCCTGCTGTCGCACTGCATTCAACTGCGGCTGACTGGAATCACGAGACCGATTCTGAGCCATTCGCAGTCGCCCCAGTTGTCCAAAGCCTTTGGCAAAAAAGCTGAAGGCCGGAATCAACAGCCAGAACCACCACTCCGCTCCGCCGGGAGCATACCTGGCAACCAGAAGTGAGACCACGACGAAGGCTACACCCATCGTTATACTTCTGATCACTTCCTCGATACTCGGCTCCCGGCGACGCTTCTTTGCTAAACGATCGGGCGATTTCTCCTGCTCGGTAAGTGGCAACTGGCCGGTCAATGCCTGAGGCACGAGACTGATATTCGCGCCGCACGAGCGGCAGTAACTCGCCCCATCGACATTTTGTGTTGCGCATTTTGGACAGAACATTTCGTGCTCCCTGAAACTTCACCGGTATTAACGATCAAAGCGCCGCGCTGGTTCTGACGCGAGTGAGCGTTGTCTCAAAGCTTCGTAAAGGATTATTCCCGTCGCCACTGAAACGTTGAGCGATTCGACACGGCCATGAACGGGGATGCTCACGAGCTCGTCACAGTTTTCGCGCACCAGCCGGTGAAGACCGGTTCCCTCTGCGCCCAGCACCACGGCCGTCGGCCGCGTCCAGTCCCAGTCCGCATAGCCTGAAGGCGCATCCGCCGCTGTCCCTACTACCCACACGTTACGCTCTTTTAACTGACGGATCAAAACTGAGAGGTTTGTCACCCGCGCAACCGACAGGTACTCAACTGCGCCCGCTGAAGCTTTGGCAACTGTCTCGTTCAACCCGGCCGCGCGTCGCTCAGGAATGAAGACAGCCGAGGCGCCGGCGCATTCGGCGGTACGCAAAATCGCTCCCAGATTGCGCGGGTCCTCAATCCCGTCAAGCACCAGCAGCAGCGGCTCAGGCTCTGTCCCTACCCGCGCACCGATTGATTCAAGAATCTGATCCGCGTCCGCATACTGGGGGACCGCGATGCGGGCGATCACGCCCTGGTGATGACTGTTTCCGGCCTGGCGATCGAGATTGATGCGCGCGGCGTAATTGACCGGCACGGCATGAAGCCGGGCCAAATCAAGCAACTCGCGCAGACGTTCGTCGCGAGTACCTTCCGCGATGGTAATTTGATCGGGCAGGCGGTCGGCGCGCAACGCTTCGATCACAGGATTGACGCCGTAGAGGATTTGACGGTCAATTGATGAGCGGCGAGCTGACTTCTTAATCATGATTTCCAGGATCTTCTCACGCCAAAAACGTCACGACTGCTGACTCTTTGGTTCACGAAGTTTCACACTCCACGCCAGCCGCGAGTAATTATTGAATTGCGCTATGTTGTCGGTGGCCGTAACCGTCGAAATGTCTTTGCGGCCGGCACGCGGCTGGCGTGATCGACCTTTGCTACTGGTTATCTCTAATGGCCACAGTCCGGCAAGCAAAGGGCGGATGTGCGCATAAGCGTCGTTCAATTCGGCGTCACTGCGGCGTGTCAGCAGCTGAATCAGTGCTTGTAGATTGGCGAATGCCGTCAGACTCTTCTGCTCGCCTAAACAGGAGAAATCAAAGTCGTTCACGCCGATTCGCCAGGTCTCCCCGGATTTCGCATACAGATCAACTACCGACTCGTCCTGCATAAGTTCCCGCCGGTCGAGATGCTTAGTAGAAGTGCGGGACGGACGCTCATCAACTTCTACACGACTGGTATGCAAGCGACCCGACACGATCAACGCCAGATCGCTCCAGGCCGCGCGCACCTGCTGAACCGGACTCGTTGTCCACGCGCTCACTATCGGGTCGGTGAATTCCAGCGCGCGAATCTTTCTGGCCGCCAGCGTGGTTTGCACCTCAGACTCTTGAATCGAAAAAGTCTCAAGTCCGCAGTCTTGTAGTTCGCTCAGCAGCCGGCGGGCCTCTTCTTCTGCAGCGGTCGTCAGCGGCAAAGCAGCCGCCGTGCTGATGCCGGCCTGCAGCTCTGCCGGCTGCAACTGAAACCTCCTGGCAAGTTGGTCTACGACAGCGTTGGCGATCGATTGACCAGCGCGCAGTCGCGCCACAATATAAATCCTGTTCGCGTCACGTCCTGTGGCTTGAAAATCAGGCTGAGATGGTAAGCAGGACGCTGTCGGCCGCAACTCGGCGCCGCAATAGATGCATTGCGCGCGCGTGGGCGCGTTTGCCCGCAGGCAAGTCTCGCAGGTCAACAGCTCTTGAGGCGCAAACCTTTTTGGTTCCGCGCCCGGCGTGGCAGTAGCCGGAAATGTTTCGTCTATCTCAGGCAAGATCGTTTCTCCCCGTGCGCGATTATACCTTTTTCGAGCCCTCTCCCTTTGGGAGAGGGTTGGGTGAGGGCCTAACGCGTGAAGCCCCTTAGCCCGGACGTTGCGAGAGAGCTCCTCGGCCCAAGCCCTCATCCCCGACCCTTCTCCCAAAATGGGAGAAGGGAGATAGGGAAAGAACAGTCACCCAGCTTGACCGCGAAGGTATCGCAGCGGCATCCTATCCACATATTCAAAACTCTATTGGAGCTAAACAAACGTGAATAACTTCGATTCGAACAATAATATCTCGTTGCAGTTCGGCCACCGCGGAAAAGTGGCAATCTTTATTGATGGCAACAATCTGTTTCATGCAGCACGATTCCATAATATTGACATCGATTACAACAAATTGCTGCGGATGCTGCTGGGCGATGGCCGTTTATTCAGAGCTTTCTTTTACACGGGCGTCGATGCGGGCGCCGAACGCCAGCAGGGTTTCCTGCTGTGGATGCGCCGGAACGGTTTTCGGGTAGTGCAGAAAGAGCTGAAAACATTTTATGACGGGACCCGGAAGGCGAACCTGGATGTCGAGATTGCGGTCGACATGCTGTCGCTGGCCGGGCGTTATGACACGGCAGTGCTCGTCTCAGGCGATGAAGACTTCGTCTATGCCGTCAACGCCGTCGCTTACAAAGGCTGTCGCGTCGAGATCGTCGGTTTCAGATCAAACACAGCGCCGAAGCTGATCGATGTGGCTGATTGCTTTATCGATCTGGGTGAGATTGCCGACAAGGTACGGAAAGAATTTCCGCACGGATTACGTTATGAAGATCGCGACATTCACGTCTCGCGTCAGCCGCCGCCGCCGGCTCCTTTCATCGAGCCGGTGCCAGTGATGACTGAGGTGGCGCCGCCGTGTTCTCCGGTTGAGAACGAATCGTTTCACCCAGCCATCGGATCTGTGATCGAGACAGGCGACGCTGTTGGATCTATTGATTCGGGCGCCGATTTTATTCGCGTCACAGACGATCAGTAGCTCGAGCGATCGAACGGGCAGCGGTTGAATAGCCGGCGCTCGTAAAAGCGCAGCCGCCGCTGCCCGCCGTCTGCCGAGCCCGACACCCGGCAGAACTTAAACTTTGCAAATCAGTTTTCCCGCTCTGGATGCCTTCGGCCGCACCGTCTTCACACAACTACACGGAAACGCGTTTTCCAATGTGCTCAGACGTAGTTGTCCCTGCAGCGGCGCGCCTTGGCATGAATCAATTAAATTTGTTACGGACGAAAACTGAGACCTAGCGTCGGGGGTTTGTGTCGGGATTTTCCGTCGGGGGGAAGCTCCAGTCTAGCAAAGAAATCTCTGCGTTGCACGTCAAGACAAGAGCTCTTAACGAATCAGCGTTCATCGATCGGCACATAAGGCACGTTGCGTGGCCCCACATACTCTGCGCGCGGGCGAATCAACTTATTGTCGGCGTATTGTTCGAGGATGTGAGCCGTCCAGCCGCTAATGCGACTGATCGCAAATATCGGCGTGTAAAGATCGAGCGGAATTCCCATCATGTAATAGGTCGACGCTGAATACGCATCGACATTGGGAAGCAAATTCTTTTCCCGCTTCATGATGGTTTCGAGTTTCGCGGTGATGTCGTAGAACTTCGTGTTGCCCTTCCGCGCTCCGATCTCTTTTGAAAAGCGCCGCAGGTGGGTCGCGCGCGGATCCTCAGTCCGATAAACGGCATGACCGAAACCCATAATCTTTTTCATTTTCGCCAGCGCATCTTTCACATAATCTTCGACCCGATCGACGCTGTCGATCTCCAGGAT
>JBKPEE010000099.1:0-7400 GCA_046728235.1 Acidobacteriota bacterium | reverse complement strand
CTTGGACCGGAGCGGCGGGAGCGTTTTTCGCATCAAACCTGGTGCGGCGGAGGTTGAATGAAATCGCGCCGCCCGGTCAACTGACGTTATGGCGCTTGATGCAAATTGCGAAAGTTAACCCATTGGGTGCGATGGTAGTTTAATCGCGAGGAGGGTTTCTCGATGCACTGTCCGCGATGTGGTCAGGAGATAATTTCTGATGATATGCGCTTCTGTAAGCATTGCGGTTTTGCGCTTGATGGCGTGAAAGATTTACTTGCGCCCCCTGTGCCTGTTAAGGATAGTTCACCAGGCTTGTTGAGTATCCGGGTTGGCGCAGACCAACGATCTCTCAGAGGATTAAATCAATCGGCGTATCTGTTGTTTCTCTCGTTTGTGCCCATCGTACTAGCAATAGCCCAAGGGGTGTTTAGCTTCACTTTGCTGCCTCCTTTGTTGTTGATAAAAGGTTTCTATGTACTATTGGCTATTACGGCGCTCAGATTCGGCTATGCGATTTACGAAGCTAAACAAGCTGCGAAGTCTCCAAGGAAAGCTCAAGCCGGCATGAGCACACACGAGCTTGAATTACCCACGGCGGATAGCTCGTCCGTTACAGCTCCCAGCGCACAGCCAGCGAATAGCGCCGAGCTAATTCACCCGCCGAGCATTACAGAACATACAACGAAGCTGCTTAGCAAATCTGAGACGGATCAATAGGCTGTCTCGTGTGATTGCGTGCGCAGCATAACAAATCGTCGTTGGACCTGAGTTGCCGCCTGCGAGCTTCTCATAAAACGTGTTCGGAACTACGATGGTCTCGCTGACCGGCGGCAACCCGGTCAACTGACGTTCGACGGCTCTATATTATGAAGGCTTTCATACTCCTCTTACTTTTAGTGCAAGTTGGGTTTTCTGATTCTGCCGTCAATCAGTCACAGGAACAGAAATCTCAAGGAACGCCCTTGGCATTCAACCAGCTTGGCCCCAAGCGGTCGGGACCGCGCACTTCCTATTCCGTTGTTTGTGGCATCTTGGATCGTCGGCGAACGGTAATCCGCGACCGCGAAACGTTGGCTGATGTGTGGAAACAAATCTACAGTGCCCCAATCTCTTTCTCGTTGACCCGCGAAGGTAAGCCGATTCCTACACTTCCGCCACCACCACCCCAAATTGATTTCTCGCGCAGTATGCTGCTCGTGGTGACGATGGGCTCAGAGCCAACTAGCGGCTATGCAATCATTGTGGACGGAGTCTATGAACATGGTAACCAACTGGAGGTCGTGGTTCGTAATGTTTCACCTGGTCGCAGTTGCTTTACGTTGCAATATATGACCGCCCCGGTCGACATCGTCGAACTTGAGAAGCGAGAGGGATCAGTAACTTTTCGGGATCTTGATATCGCGACAGACTGCAACCAGACGCGACCCTAGCTCTCTGACGGGCCGTCGAACAAATTGGACCGGAGCGGCGGTAGCGTGTTTCGCATCAAGATTGGTGCGGCGAAGGTTGAATGAAAACGCGCCGCCCGGTCAACTCTGACGTTGTGTGCTTCTAACTCATTCCTAATGAAACGCTACATCACAGTTCTTAGCTGCGCACTCCTTCTTGCCGCGTCGTCTTCTAGCGCAACCGCAAAGGACTGGCGGGGCCTGAACCCTTTCCACTCGACGAGAGCTGACGTCGAAAAGCTTCTCGGTTTGCCTCCACCGCCTCTGAGCAACGGGAGCCGCGCCTACACACTAGGCCAGAATCGATCCATCTATTTCGTCGACGAGGGCGAAGTCTACATTGTTTACAAACGGGACGACTCGCTCCGCCAAAGTCGTGATTGACATCTATTTCAGATTGGAATAGACGCAAGGCACAAAAGCGTCCTTGCTAATGCCAGAAACCGCCCGTAATCTGGGACTCAACACGCGACCGCTTGGTGAATTTCAGCGAACAGGAACGACCTAATTTGACGCGATTGGTAACCGCTATATCATAGAGCCCACATGCCACTGCACCAGTCAAAAATCTGCAAAGGTTGCTGGCAACAAATGCACCTGCCGGTGCCGTTACGTGGAGTGGCTTCAATGCCGTTTCGACTATTCGGCATTCGTCCGAGCCGGATGAATCCCAATACTTGTACGATCTGCGAGTTGATGTTTTCCAGGGTGATGAAGACGCGCAAGGTTACCATCGATGCGACTATCTTATTCGCCGACCTGAGAGGCTACACAAACCTGTCTCAGTCTGTGTCGCAGGACGCCATGTCAGAATTGCTCGATGCTTTCTACGACGAATGCGCAAGCGCCATCTGGGAGTACGACGGAATTGTAAACAAGACTATTGGAGACGCTATCATGGCCGTCTTCAATTTTCCGATTAGGAGCGACGACCACGCGGTACTGGCAGTGCGAGCGGCACGTGAGATTCAGCGGACGTGGAGTGCCAAGCGGGAGACACTCGCCGGAACGGCCAGCCTCAGCAGCGATGAACTCGGGGTGGGCGTTGGCATCGACTCCGGAGAGCTTAGCTTCGGGGAATTCGGCCGGTCGCATCGGGACTTAACCGCAATCGGGACCGTCGTGAATCTTGCCTCCCGGGCACAGTCGGCCGCTAAGGCCGGCAAGATTCTGGTAACTCAGGCCGTCTATGAGCGATCACAATCGGATTTGATGGGCAGCCAGCCTGAGGAGTACCAACTAAAGGGTTTCGAGGCCCCCATTAAGCTTTACGCCGCCTAAGAATTTTCGCGTTGCCCTGCGTCGCCAAAGAAAATCGTCGGACCTGAGCGGCGATAGCATGTTTGTCAAGATGAATAGTGCCGCGAAGGTTGGATGAGGCCGCGCCGCCGCGTCAACTCTGACGTTATGCGCTTATGTGATCTCATGAACTGGAAAACTGTATTGCTGCTGTTCGTCATGTCTGTCCCAGTCATGGCACAGCCTTATTCTTTTAGTCCCTGCACCAACTGGGACGCAGTGGGGTCCTTGCGGTGCAAAAAAAGATGTAATTAGTAGCACTCTCGTCATCATGGAGATCATCGTTTTGAGTCCGCTCGTTAGGCATTGTTAGGACGACAAACTCGTGGCTGCCGGCCTTTTCTCTTCTGTGCCGCCAAAGTCGATTGACTTCTATTTCAGATTGGAATAGAAGCACGGCACCAAAACGCCAGAGACTTGAGCTTGAATCGTCATCGTCGTTGCCTCCTGAGTCTGGCGACTCAATCTAGTGACTCGACCTGACATTCAACATATATTTCTTTGCTGTTATCTGGGTAACTTATCAAGGCTGTCACCACCGCCGTCAGACCTAAAAAACAAGGATGGCAAAGCACCTTCACTTGCTCATTATCGGGGCCGGCCCTTATGGCTTGGCTATAGCGGCGTATGCCAAGAACAAGAATATCGAATACATGGTCCTTGGTAAGACGATGGATTTTTGGAAATCCAATATGCCGAATGGGATGTATCTGCGTTCAGGCTGCGACTGGCATTATGATCCATTCAACCAGGAAACGTTTGAACGCTATCTGCAAATCAAAAATCTCAAGCCGGCTGAGGTTGAACCGTTGACGCGCGACTTTTATTTGAGCTATGTCGACTGGTTTTTGAAGCAAAAAGCTATTGAGATCGTACCCGCGCAGGTGCAGCAGCTAGACTATGTAGATGATGCTTCACCCTTCTTTGAAGCTGTCTTGAACAACGGAAAAATCTTGACCGCGAGGAATGTAGTTCTCGCACTGGGCTTTCGCTATTTCAAGCATGTGCCCAAAGCATACACAGCCCTATTCCCAACGGAACGTTTCGCCCATACGTGCGATTTTGTTAATTTGGCGCCTTTGGAGGGTAAGCGCGTACTTATTATAGGCGGGCGCCAGAGCGCATTTGAGTGGGCAGCCTTACTGAACGAACAAGGCGCCGACGCAGTCTCTCTTTCTTATCGCCACCGGACTCCGGCTTTTCAACAAGCTGACTGGTCCTGGGTGAATCCAATTGTGGATGCGATGGTTGAAGATCCGACCTGGTTTCGTCGTTTGAGTGAAAAGGAGAAGGCAGATGTCGAGCGCCGGCTGTGGGCAGAAGGACGATTGAAGTTGGAGCCATGGCTGGCAGCACGAACCGCGACGAACCGTATTAAGCTGTTTCCTGAGTCGCACGTGACTAGTTGCAAGGAATTACCGAGGGGACAGCTTGAAGTGACTTTGGATGGCGCGAGGTTAGTGGTGGACCAAATCATTTTGGCGACAGGTTACAAGGTGAATGTGAAAAACATTCCGCTGCTGACCAAAAGCAATATCCTGGCGCGCCTCGGAATCCGGAACGGCTTCCCTGTTCTGGATGAGCATTTCCAGAGCAACATACCGGGATTGTTCTTTACGAGCATGTGTGCGACCCAAGATTTTGGTCCGTTTTTCGCCTTTACTGCAGGCATCCGCACTTCTGCAAAGTTGATTGGTGCTGCACTAGCAGCCTAATGATATTTTGTCGACCAAAAATTAGCGGGCTGCTCTGATAGTTGAAGGTTCTCCCCCACGAAGGTTGAATGAAATCGCGCCGCCCGGTCTCGGACGTTGGGCGGCTACCGTGCACAGTGACGAACATCGCGAGAAAAGGAGCGAAATGGTGCATAACCTGGAACATCTGTTTCTGGTCGGCGAGTTCCCCGAGCGGGCCCACCTGCTGTCCGGGCTAACGCTCGAGCAAGTCATGCTATGCCCGGAGGGCGCGTCGCACTCGATCTATGAGGAGCTGTGGCACGTTGTGGGGTACCAGCAGAGTGTCATAATGCCGGGCGATCCGGCCGGCGACTTCTACCCGGGCGCGGCACCAGAGCATGAGCACCAATGGCACGACTTGGTACGAGTGTTCCTGGAGGGCGCTCGCGCTGCGGCAGCGTTGGGGCACACGCCTGACCGGTTGGCGCTCGAGGTAGAGCCGGGCGTGACAGTGGCCGACGAGCTGAACAATGTGGCGGTACATAACGCATATCACCTTGGCAAAATCGTTGCATTGCGGCAGCGGATCGGCGCGTGGCCGCCCCCGGGAGCGTCGGTCGAGTCGTAACCGCAGGCGCGGTGCGACGCCGCCCAACAAAGCGTTGGACCGGAGTTGCCGCCTGCGAGCTTCTCATCAAACGTGTTCGGAACTACGATGGTTTCGCTGACCGGCGGCAACCCGGTCAACTCAACCGTTCGGTGTCAGTGTAAAAACACCGCAAGGGAGACAATATGGGCGGGACCAAGAAATCTGGGATGGTGACATTCATAGTTCTCCTTTTCCTTGGACTCACGGCGGCCCGTAAGGTCGGTGCCACAACGGTTAATGTCGACTGCAACAAGGGAGGCGCTGTAGGGCCGATCCTGAGTAGGCTCAAACCCGGGGACGTCGTTTTGGTGCATGGTACCTGTCAGGAGAATATCCTGATCCAGCCGGAACTCCAGCGCATCACTCTCGATGGGCAGCGCAAGGCCACTATCAAGGCGGCGGATGCAAGTCGGCCGGCGATCCAGGTCCTTGGCCGTGAGGTAACGATCAAAGGCTTCACCGTGACTGGGGGCTCTTTCGGCATCGCGATCAACAGAGGAGCAACGGCGGTCGTCGATACCAACACCATAGAACACGCCGCTAATACTGGTCTTGAGGTTTCCCAGAACAGCTTTGCGCGCATCGTCAATAACACCATCCAGCACAATGGACAGAATGGCATCTTCGTCCTCGGGAGTTCGTCGGCGCACATCGGCGTGTGGTTCACCGACGACAAGGTCCCGCGGCCAAATGTCATCCAAAACAACGGGGCTGACGGGATTCAGGTGCTGCGCTCTTCTACCGCCCGCATTATCGGCAACACGCTCAGCGGGAATGGGCGTAACGGACTTACCGTCCAACAAGTCTCCCATGCCGACGTGGCTGCCAATGTTTTCAATGGCAATACCCATCATGCGATTCTCGTGACGGGCAATTCGGGGGTTAATCTCGCGGACTCTGCCATGCGCTTGTTTGAGCAACCGAATACGACCACGGCACCAAACGGGTTGTTTGCCATCCGGTGCGAGGTGGGCGCCTATGTGGAAGGACCCCTAGGGAGTCTCAGTGGCAGGAGTGGTGTAAAGGACATATCGGATACAAGCTGTATCGATCGCTCGTCTCCGTGACCTGACACCTCTCCGGCTACACACCTATAACTCGTTGGACCGGAGCGGCGGGAGCGTGTTCCGCATCAAGCGTGGCCCGGCGACGATTGAATGAAATCGCGCTGCCGGTCAACGCTGACGTTAGATGTCCCAACCCTCGGTGGCACCTCGATCCTTGGAGGAGCAGTGACATCAGACATTGAAACACGACGAGCCTTGCTGAGATCCGAACTTGAAGCCGCACGGGACGAGTTTCGGGTTATGGCAGCCTCGATTTCTGAGCAGGCTTGGACCGAGCCCAGCGGCAACCCTGGCTGGACAAATGGCCAGGTACTCTTCCATGTCCTCTTCGGCTTTCATCCTGGTCCTACCGCTCGCGAACATTCTTGTCTTCTTCGGCCACTTACCTGCGCTCTGCTCGAGGATCTTTGCCTGGATCCTCGACTTCTCGACTCCACTGTTCAACCGAGTCAATGCCGCGGGGCCTCGCGCGGGCGCTAGGTTGCTCGGCCGACCCGGTGTGATCAGACAGTTTGAACGGGTCCACATGGCGATTCTCAGTCGTCTCGAGCGCATACGTCCTCGCGACTGGACGTTGGAAATGCACTACCCGACCCGGTGGGACCCGAGCTTTCAGACTCCTATGCACCTCGAGGAGCTGTTCCAATATCCGGTCAACCATCTTCGACATCATCGGCCCCAGTTGCGGGCCACCTGAGAACGCGCTGCAGCAGGTGGCTTAGCTCGCCGCTGAGGCTGATATCGTTATGTTGCTTTCATCGAACGAGCTAAACTTCCTTGGACGCGCACGGCGAACGGTGCTTTGAATTCGCGACGCCGCGTCAACTTCTCAATCGTTAGCCTGCTTCGCGTGATATGCTGCGGCGCGCGAAACTACGATTCCTCGAAGAGTGGGGGATGAACATGAGCAAATGTGCGTTAGTAATTGCAACTCCTCTTATCGTGCTCGCGCTTACTGCTTCGTTTCTGCCGGGTCAGAGTTCCCGGAGGGCGCAGGAACACACGGAATGGGTTGCTGAAAGTCTCAAAGAGATACAGACAATCAAAGTCGGCATGACCCGTGCAGACTTGCTCAAGGTCTTTACCACGGAGGGTGGTTTATCCTCCGGCCTCAATCGTACCTATGTCTTCCGTGGTTGCCCCTTCATTAAAGTTGACGTGGAGTTTGATCCAGTCGGGAGGCCGGCGAGAGATCGCGAAGGGAGAGTCACACTCGTAGAGGCGAATAAGGACGTGATAAAGAAGATATCGAAGCCATATTTGGACTGGAGCGTTTTAG
>JBKPEE010000098.1:0-11116 GCA_046728235.1 Acidobacteriota bacterium | reverse complement strand
GTCGAGAGCAGCACCCTTTTCACGCTGGGATTCTGTTTCACCTTTTCCCAGGTCGCTTCAACGATCAGTTTGTAATGCTCTCCGGGCACTGCCGGTTTGTATTCGAATCGTTTGCCTTCAAAGCTGACCCAGGTAATTCCCATCTTCGTCATATTATCGCTGGCGAGCGCGCCTGCCTGGTTGGCGTCGAAGCCGGCCAACTGCGAGACCTGATAACGCGTATACTTCCACTCCAACCCGGGAAATTTTGCGCGCGGATCGTCGGGGCCCTCGGGATATTTCATCATCTGCCAGAAACCTTCGAGACTCGCATAGAGTTTGCCGTGAAAGGCGAACGGTGTCGGCGCAAAGTTCGAAAGCAAACCAAGCTCGTGTCGCTTTGAAAGAATCACCTCGCCAGGTCCCGCTTCCTGCGGCATGATTTCCCAGTCCGGTTTGTGCGGATCGATGATTGGCGTCCACCAGTGGGCGGGATAGCGTGGGTCGCGCTTTATCTCCTGTCCAAAAGCCTGTGCCAGCGCCAGCATTCCGGTGATCACAATGGTAAGGATTTTTCGGCGCATGAAATTACTTACGAGTCACAAAATCCGGTTCTCGCATCTAAAGTGCATTCAACGAGAAAGGTAATGCGCCAACGCGCCTTCGGTTCGATTGATCGATGGTCCACGAACCAACACGAAGGTAGTCTTCTTCATGATGTTTCGTGTGACCTCGTGGATTCGCACTTGAATCTCATTACCAGATCGAAAATCATCAGGACTATGAATTCGAAACGAACACGCACGAGACCCGGGGACAATAGATCAATGAATCATTGAGTAAATGATTCAATCAGAAAGCTCAGTCAATTCGCGTAATAGCCCGGCCGCGCGCGCGTCTTCAATTCCGGATGGCCGGGAATCTCGATCTTCACTGAGCGCCATGAACCATCACGCTTCTGATTCGAAGACCGGTAACCGATACTGTATACCTGGCTCAGATCGTCAATCACTTGTTCGTAAACGCCGTCCAGGTCTTCAATGCGTTTCGCTTTGTAGTAAAGCCCGCCAGTCTCGTCGGCCAATAATGCCAGGGTGTGGCGGGCGTTTTCATACATTCGATGCGACATTGTGTCACGGCCCTCAGTGTCCAGGTAAATAGGGACGATTAAGGCGTCATGTTTACGCACCGATTCCAACAAATCGGAAAAGCTGATTTTCGAACCTATCTGCCACATGCCGAGAGCATTGTCGACGCCGTCGGTCATGAATACGACCGCTCGCCGGCGCGGCGAAGTCGCCGATTCGAAAACGTTATCGAGCGTGAAATTCAGCGCGTCCCAGACGCGCGAGCCGCCGGTCCCATCGATTTGCCTGGCCGCCGACAAGAGCTTGGCGCGATCCACGGTGAGCGGCGACACAATCCACACGTCGTCGGCAAAGGTGACGACGGCGATGCGATCGGACGGTCGCGCTGCGTCGATAAATTGTTTGGTAGACTTGCGAATCAGGTCGCGCTTGCCTTCGGTCGAGCCGGACAAATCGAGCAGCAATACCAGATCGAATGGCACATCGGTAGTCGCAAAGAAACTTATCTCCTGGGCTTTGCCGTCTTCGCTCACCGCAAAGTCTTTCTGGCCAAGCTTGGCCACCTCGGTGCGCAGTTTCGTGCCGTACACACTAACATTCAAACTTACCAGGTTTGTATCGACCCGAACCACATCGACCTCATCTGGAGCCGCGCGGCCTATTAGTTCTTTATCAGTAGCCTGAGCAATGGATGCCTGTGAATTGTCGGAGAATGAATTGGTCAAAGTGCCGGTCGACTTGATGAGCGGTAGTCGATACAGGCGCTCAAGTCCGCGCAGATACTCATTGAGCGGTGACAACTCAAATTGTTTGCGACGCGCGTCGACGTGCGGCTCGTCGGTGATGGGGAACAGCACCAGGAAACCATTCAGAATTGTTGCCTGCGTGCCGAAGATCTGCTTCAGGCCGGCATTCACGCGCAGCCGATCGATGTAGGCGGCGAACGAGGACTTGGTAATCTCGCCCTTCTTAACCGCGGCAATGATCACCGGCAGCAGATCGCGTTGCAGGTCGGCGCTGGCGCTGTTGCGCAGCAGAAAGAATGCTGAGCGCGCGCCTTCATCGCCCACCAGATCGCGCGTGGGCCAACCGTATTGCTTCACCATCGAGCAAAGCTCGTTGGTGTTCTGCTCGCGCGATGTGCGCAGAGTCTTGAGGATCGTATCGCCGCTTTTGTTATCGGCGACATTGTTCTCAACTCGCTGTTGCTGCTTTGCGGCGAGCTTGTTTAACTCGTCGCTCAGTTCCTTGTTGAATGGACGCGTCGTGTTGCCGTTGATCTGGTCTGTGAAGTGTTTGACCTCGTCCGCGGTCAGGCACCTGGTCTGAGCGGGCGCTGAGCGTGCGGCGATTAGCATGAAGGTCGCGACCAGTCCCAGGAAATACGGCGGGAACAATCGACGAAACATACTGCTAGAGTATCACGGCGTCACTGTCCGTTTGGACTCACGCTGCCAATTCCGCTTATTTGTTTGTTGACTGTTTTTGGATTGCCGCTGTAGCCGACATGGCCGGCCCCCGAGACGTTCACATCCAACTGTTCGCTGGCGTAGACATCGACGCTGGCAGCGCCGTTCACCTCGACCTTCGCCTTATCGGCGCGCAGCTTGCTGGTATCGATATTGCCGGCCCCGGTTGACGAAATCTGGACGCTTTTCGCCGTGCCGGCCGCATCGACTGAGGCCGCGCCCGTCGAGTCAATCTTCAGGTCGCTGCTGTTGGCATCGACAATTTTGAGCTCACCGGCGCCGTGAGTTGAAACGCTGTTAAGCTCGGGAAGCGTGATCCGCAAGCTCACGGTTTTTGAACTGTGATAAGGCTGATCGTTGCTGACAAACAGAATACCGTCGCGCACATCGGTCTTTATCAGCGGCAGGATGTTGTCGTCGGCTTCGACTTCCAGGCCGGCCGGCTTCTGACAAGTCACATCGATCGTATACGAGCCGGTGGTATTGATGGCGCTGAAGGACTTCAGATCGCGTTTTTCAGTCTTGCGCACCCCAGAACCCGCCAGTCCACGTTCAAACTTGCAACCGGACAACCCCAAACCAATCGCCATGAGTAGCAAGGACAGGATTTTCTTGTTCATTGTTTACCTCTCAGTATTGGACGCGCACCGAATCAGTCGCGCATAGTAGTCCTTGCACGACGTAAGCTCAAGGAGCGCAGATGAAAAGATTCCGCCGCAAGCCGGGCCTCACCATATGGCGATCGCTCAAACTGCAATGCCCGGTCTGCGGTCAGGCCTCGATCGTCGCGCGACCTTTCAACTTGAAACGTAGTTGCGATGCCTGCGGGGTGATCTTCAAACGCGAAGAAGGATTCTTTGTCGGCGCGATCATGGCTAACGTGGTCGCGACTGAAGTCTTTATTATGATCATCTATCTGGCATGTATCCTGTTCACCAATTTAGACGAAGGAGTGATGCTGACAATCCTGTTCGTGGCCGGGATTACTTTCCCGCTCGCTTTTTATCACCATGCCTGGTCGCTCTGGCTGGCCTTGGACCATTTGATCGAGGGGTTGTCGCGCACGGAAGGAAAACTTTAGGGAATTGACCCATTGATTCATTGACTCAATGAGGCTTTGCCTCAAAAGAATGCGACGTAAGGCATTTACGTAGGTGATGGAAGTGGAGTCAGTACCGGGAGCGGTAGCGACCGGGTAACCCACTATTGACTTAAAGTTCTTTAAGTTACACCGGTCGCTACCGCTCCGGGTACTGACTCCTTTCCGTCTCCGATCTGTCTTTACTATGAATCAATCTCGCCATACCTCTCGAGCGCCGCGCGCAACGCTTCCGGAATGGGAACCGGTTTAAGGTGCGTTCGATCGGTCGACACCAGCACAAAGTGCGCGGTCGCCATCAAATCTTTTTCGATGGTGCCGTCTTCAGTCTTGCGCCGGACTTCGAAGTTCAGACGCAGAGACGTCCGCCCCATCTTACCGACATAGACGCTGACTTCCAGCAAATCATCGAGTTGCGCGGCGCGATGAAAATCGCACTCAAGGTGCACGCGCGGCAGCCAAATGTCGAGTTCGGCGAAAACTTTCCCGTAAGGCATGCCTACTGAGCGAAACAGCTCAGTCTCGGCAATTTCAAAGAAGCGGATGTACGAGCCATAGAAAATGATCGACGCCGCATCTACATCGCCCCAGCGCACGCGTTCTTCGATGGTGAACTTCATGGATTGATTCATTTGTTCAATTGGTTCATTGTTTCATTGACTCATTGTTTCATTGATTCATTTGTGCATTGGCCGATTGATTTATTCGGTCATATCTCATTAAGGGATTTTCAATGAGTCAATGAATCAACGAATCAATGAGTCAATTCATCATAGCCGGCGCGCTGAAGCAAGCGCATGTCGCAGGAGGACATCATGGCCAATCATATTAGGGTGAAGTTAGCTCTCAAGCTCATTCTCATTATCGCCAACTTAAGTTTTGCAGTCATCTACGTTAGCGGCTGGACAAGCCCGCTCATTCAGAGCCGGAAGAGGAGTATCATCCGCCGTACTAGCTATTACAAATATCCCGTCGAGATATCATTCCACGTGAAAGGCCAGCCTTTAACAAACGAAAAGTTACTTGACGGATTTCGTTCTAATGATTTTGATGCCGACGGCGATTGGCTTAAGGATCTTACGATAAAAATAGAGAACACTTCAGGCAAGACGATCACCTGGATGCTGGTGAATCTTTAACATCCCGAAATCACAAAAGATGGAGCCATCGCGCTTCATCCAATCTATCTTGGAGTGGACCCGGATGCCCCGTTCCCACGACCTGAGCTGCGCTTACTGCCGAATCAAACGTTGGAAATTGCCTTGAACGGAAGATATGACGACATCAAGCACCTGGTCAACGTGATCGGATCTGGCACGCCCATCGAGAGTGTCTCAAAACTTGAAGTTGAATTCCATGCAGCATTATTCGACGACGAAACCCGTTTTGAGACTGGCGCGACATATCGACGTAATTCGGATCCGAGTAACCCACAGAAGTGGGTCAAGATTAACGATTGATAAGACTGTAAGACTGGGGTCAGGCTTGTAAGACTGAGGTCAGGCTTGTAAGACTGAGGCAGGCTTGCGATCTTTGCGATTCTCACTCTGGCTCGGCCGCGTCAGTTGCAGAAGCAACCACAACGGAAGGTACTCACGCGATTGCCCCAAAAGTCGATTAAACGTGGTAATGAGTTTCGTGTAGTTCGTGTGATTTCGTGGATCGTTTCTGTTCGTTCGTGAAACAAATTACGATCCACGAAATCACACGAAGCAACACGAACGGAACACTTCTGACTAGAGAGCTAATCTGACTTTTGAGGCAAAGCCAATACTAACGCCATTCTCAAAATCTGGGCGCGCTTAAATTCTGCTTTCCTGGCCTACCTAACAGCGAACCTGCAATCCGCTCGACGCATCCGAATATCGCCTCTGCCTCTTCCCCGAAAAAAGCGGGCGCAAACCGGAAATTGCGTGACTAGTTTGTAAATTCTGCCTAAAATCTGAAAGAATTCGCCCAATGAAGAACCGATTCCCCAGACCAGGAAATAGTGGCCCGGGCGTCTCGACCGTGAACTCAGGCGCAAGACGCGCCTGCCACATGCTCCTATTCGCCGTCGCTTTGATTCTGGCTGCCAGCATCGCCGCCCAGTCACAGTCGTCGCGCCCCCGACGGGTCGCGCCGGCTCCGACGCCCACGCCTGATACGCTTCTCGGGCCGCCACCTAAGTCGAGCCAGGTAGACAAGAATTCGCCGCTGCTCGACGTGAGACCTTCGAAGCCGGTTGGCGAAGCCCCGGCGACCAGCACTTCAGACACTGCGGCCAGTAATGCTACGGACACGACACACGCGTTTCGACTTTTCCAGCAGCGACAGTACGCGCAGGCCGCAAAGGAAGCCAAAGCAGTGGCGGCTAGCGATCCGGCCAACGCCGAAGCCTGGAAGCTGGCCGGCTTCTCTGAATTCTATTTGAAGCAATACAACGAAGCGACCGATGATTTGCAGAAGGCACTTGAGCTGCAGCGCAAAAGTAATCAGGAGGATTCGCACACTGTCGACGCGCTGGCAGAAAGTTATACGCTGGCAGAGAAATTCGATCTGGCCCTGCCGCTGCTGGTGAAGATTACGACCCGTCCGGGTGTGACTCCGGATGCGCAGTTTCTCTACTATCGCGGTCTGGCTGAGTTCAAAACCGGAAAGGCCGCAGATGCCGAGAAGACATTCAACGCCGCCGTGAAAGCGAACCCGAAAGATGCCGCTTCACTTTTGTTCCTGGGTCAAATCGCCATGTCGCGTAAAGATCTCGACACGGCGATCTCCACGCTCAATCGCGCTACTACCAACGATCCCAAGCTGACTTCAGGATGGTACCTGCTGACGTCAGCCTACTTGCGGCGCGCGACGTCTGCTACCGATGAAACCAAAGCCAGTGCCGATTACCTGGGCGCAATCCGCAGCGGCGAGGCTTTGACGCGCCTGAGATCAGACGAGGAAGCGCTCGGTTTGTATGCGCGGGCACTGATCGGCGCGCAACAATACGCGCGCGCTGCAACGGTGCTGGAGCGGGCCGCGGCCACGGACAATGTTTCGGGCATCACGCTTTACCTGCTTGGCTTGTCGTACTCGCGCGCCAACAATTTTCCGAAGGCGATTGCGGCGCTGGAACGCGCCGTAGCCAAGACGCCGAATGACGTGAACTCGTATCGCGAATTGGGTTACGACTACGAGAAAACAAAACAGTACGCAAAGGCGTTTGCCACCTATCAGAAGGCGCTGACTGTCGCGCCCGACGACGCGGATTTCAAAGAAGGTCTCGAGCGCATGCGCCCGTTTGCAAAACCGGGAGCGTAGAATTAGCATCGTGCGCATGCATACAACCGTGAAGACTCTTCGGCGTTCCTGCATGGCCGCGATCACACTTGTTTTGGCGCTCACCCTGCCGGCCCTGACTGCTCATGCCGCTTCATGGAACGGGATCGAACCGCTCCGGACCAGGCGCGACGAGGTAATCAAGATACTGGGTGCGCCCACGGGCGAAAGCCCTGACGGCGTGATGCGATTCAACGTCCAGGGCGGCTCAGTACAGGTGAGCTTTGTAAACGATCAATTCGTCAAAGCCAAAAAGCTGCGGGCAGACCTCGCCGGCACCGTGCTCGAGGTCGTTTTGCAGCACGAGCATTCCTCGGACACGCCGGAAACTCTGAAGCTCGCCAGCAATCATTCGTTCGTACGTGACGAGCAGAAAGGGACTCTCGTCTTCCGCAACATGAAAGAGGGCCTCATCTATACTTTTATCAATGGCCTGTTAAGGACTACGCGTTACACGTTTGCCGACGATCAATTAAACAAAGCGCGACGGTGACAAACGCGAGTCGCAATATTAAATCGCCTTCGTCTGGCAACTACGCAGGGAGTTGACCGCGTCTTTAAATCGTCATCCGCCTCGCTGGTACTAGTGGAGCAAACCATGGATAAAACCTTTCGCTTAACGTGGGTAATTGTTCTGGTGTTTAGCGCCAGCCTAATCGTCTTGGCCCAACGGCCGCGCAGCACTACGCAGGATGTGACCGAGAACACAACCACCGTACCCGGACCGCCGCCGGCCCCCGCATCCGTTAAAGCCAAGTACGAGGGCGGGGTGTTCGGCTATAACAAGAAGATGGACGGCACTGTCAACTTTGATGACGCCAGCGGGCGGTTCGTCTTTCGGAATAGCAAAGGCAAAGAGATTCTTTTCGTACCGTACAAATCGATCACCGGCGCCTTTGGCGACACTCACAGAGTGCAACCGGCCAGCGCGACCGTCGCGCAAAACGTGCCCAGTATTTACGCGCTGCCTGCACATTTCATCAAGACTAAGGTTCGCTATCTGACGTTACAGTACAGTGATCCTGACAGCAACGTCTCAGGTGTGACGAGTTTCAAACTCGACAATCAGGATATTCTCGATTCGGTATTGTTTACCTTGGCGAATAAATCGGGACTGACCAGGCGCGGCGAGGTCTTTGTGAGAAAGAAAGACCAGACTGGCCCGTGACGTCCTGATTTCCTGATCAGGCATTGCAGACGACCAGCGTAATCATTCCTGCCTTTGTTTTGTTCCTCGCCGGTGGCGCCGTCTGCGCCCAAAGCGGCACGGATGGACCAGGCCGCGACGCGCCGGCCGAGCTGAGAATCCTCAATCATACTTTCGGCTCGGACCACAGGTTTGTCACCGAAACCACCCCCACGTCGACCAATGGTGGCGAGCCGGCGACCCGCGTCGTTACAAAATCCACGATGGCAGTCTCAGTCAAAGTCAAAAGTGAATCATCCCGGACGATTGCCGGCGTCAGCTGGTACTTCGAGGTCGAACGAAACGGGGAGCTATACTTTCGCATTCCGTTTATCACCCCGGTGGAAATCCCGGCCGGTAAGACGAAGACCTTCAAAGGTTTGATAGAGAGCCTGCCGAGGCGACATCCGGGCATCGTAACGGTCGACGAATTGAAGAATCCCCTTAACACTCCGGCGCAGGAACATGTAGTCGTTACGTGCATTCTTTTTTCAGATGGAGCGGTCTCGTCACTCAACGATGCCGGTGATCTCGATTGCCAACGCTTGCAATCGTCGCCCGAGATCAGGAAGAAGTTGCAAAAACTCTAGCGCGTAAGTCTTAACCCAGTTACAATTTACCGCGTGCGAACGCGCTTCAAATGGGATCAAATCTCAGATGAACGGTTGCTCGACACTCGTATCTGCGATCTCCCCATCCGCATCAAAGGCTCCTTCATCGAGCCAAACATCCGGCGGCTTTACAGTGAGCTGAACAATCGCGGCATTCGCTTCAAGCCACACGTGTGGTTGTCGGCAGAATGGTTCACGCCCGATGGCGTGCCGGGCTTTGCCATTCCGTTCTATCTGGCGCATCCACGCCTGATGAAGCTGGAGCGCAAATTCATGCGCGAAGTCGAGGGTGGAACTGAAGTCGAGTGCATGCGCATTCTGCGCCACGAAGCGGGGCACGCGCTCGATAACGCGTTTCGACTGCACTTCAAACGACGATGGATTCGCACCTTTGGATCGTTCGCCCAAAAGTACCCACCCTCATACAAACCCAAGCCTAACAGCCGCCGGTACGTGTTGAACCTTGACGCGTGGTACGCCCAGGCGCACCCGGCGGAAGATTTTGCGGAGACGTTTGCCGTCTGGTTGCAGCCCCGTTCGAACTGGCGCCGTCGTTATCGTGGTTGGCCCGCGCTGCGCAAACTGGAATACGTGGATGAATTGCTGAATGACATTGCCGGCACGCGTCCGCGCAATCCCGTGCGTCGCAAAATTGAAACATTGCCTGAGATTAGAATCACCCTGCGCGAGCACTATGATCGCAAACGGGAAAAATATGCTTTCGAATGGCCGGCCTATCTCGATAACGATCTGCGCCGGATATTCTCGGCTGAGCCGACTAAACGCGTCACCGAAACTGCCGCGGCTCTTCTGCGACGCGTGGCACCCGAAATCCAACAACTGGTTTCCGAGGGTACGGGAGTGCACGGTTACGCGATCGATCATGTCCTGGAATTAATGATTGCGCGCGCGGCACAACTGAAGCTGCGCGCCATTGGACGCGAAGAACAACTGAAGCGTCATTTATTGATCATGCTCACGGTACAGACGATGAACGTAGTGCATTCAGGCTACTACCGGATCGCCTTGTGATTTGGAATGCGCCGGGATCTCTGCGCGCACAGCTCGCGTTGCCGTTTGACGGCGCGCTGAATAGTTTGATCCGCTAATGACAGCTGAGAATCAAAAAGCGCCGTCGAAGGCGCGCTCGAAGGCCGCATCCGCCAAAAACGGCGACACGGGTAAGAAACTGCGCGTGATGGTCCTGTGTCACGAAGATCTCGTGCCTCCTGAGACAATCGACGGACTGTCAGCAAAAGAAGTCGCGCCTTACAAAACTGAGTGGGATGTGATTTCGACGCTCAAGAAGATCGGTCACGAAGTCTATCCTGTCGGCGTTTACAATAACCTGGGCGTGATTGGTAACGCGCTGCTCGAGCACAAGCCTCATATCGCTTTCAATCTGCTGGAAGAATTCCACGGCTATCCGCTTTATGATCAGCATGTCGTCAGTTACCTCGAACTGATGAAGCAGCCTTACACGGGTTGCAACCCACGCGGCCTCACCATCTCTCATGACAAGGCCCTGGCCAAGATGGTGCTGGCTTATCATCGAATTCATGTGCCCGCGTTTGCGGTCTTTCACATGAACCGCGTCGTCAAGCGTTCCAAGCGGTTGAAGTTTCCGTTGCTGGTCAAGTCGATCAGCGAAGAAGGTTCCGTGGGAATCGCGCGTGCGTCGATCGTCAGCGACGACGAGAAACTGGCGGAACGCGTCGAATTCATTCATCGCCAGACTAAGACGCACGCGATTGCTGAACAATACATTGCCGGCCGCGAGATTTACGTAAGTGTTATCGGCAATCAACGTCTGCAGACCTACACCCCCTGGGAACTGGTGATTGAAAAGCTTCCTGAGGGCGCGCCCAACATCGCCACCTCAAAACTGAAGTGGGACCCGGCCTATCAGGAAAAGGTTGGGGTGGTCACGAAAGCGGCGGAACTCGACAAGAAAATGATTGAAAAGATCGAGCGGCTTTCGAAAAAGATTTATCGCACACTGTTTCTGAGCGGCTATGCCCGGCTCGATTATCGCGTGACTGATGAAGGCGACATCTACCTGCTCGAAGCGAATCCGAATCCCCAGATCGCTGACCAGGAAGACTTCGCCGACTCAGCCAGGCACTGCGGCGTGGACTATGAAGCGCTGCTGCAAAAGATAATCGGGTTGGGATTGCGGTATCGAACGGGAGCGTAGCTGTAAAAGAAAAACGGCGCGGATAATTTCCGCGCCGTCTTTGCAACACGAACAAGGTCCGACCAGCGTCACTGTGTGCCGCTCGTCGATCCGCTCGATCCAACCATCACGTCCTGGGTTGCACCACTGAAGGTTACGCCGATTAGCTCGGCAACGCCGTTCCGATCGGCAGTGCGAA
>JBKPEE010000097.1:0-5558 GCA_046728235.1 Acidobacteriota bacterium | reverse complement strand
GCCAGCGCCGCCGCGCTGTTGACCGGCCGAGCCGGTCCGCCCTGGCCGTGCGGTGCGACGGCGTCTTTGTCCACACCCGACACTTCGGCCAGTTTGCGCGAGGTGTCTTCAACAGCATCGACGCGGTTGTTCAGGTTTTGCAGCTGTTGCCGCTGCTTGTCATTTTCTGCCCGCAACCGCTGGTTCTCGCGTTCGATGCGGAAATGCTCCGCCTGTTGAGTCAGCCCGTAAAACCCATAGATCAATCCGCACAGAATGACGAACAAGCCGGCGGCTGAGGCTTTCAGCCAGCGCTTGTGAACGCAAATGCGGCGAATATGGGCTCGGGATCTGGAGGTGCGGGCAACTATGAAGGCATAAAACCGGTCGTCTCTGGTCATCATTCTGCTCCTGTCGATCACAGCGCGAGTGTGTAAACGGGGTCCGCTCTGGGATCGCAAAGGTTTACAGACGCCGACGGAGGGCGACTGAAAACTATTCAAATGTGAGGTGTTAAAACAAACGAACCTGCTAGAAGGTTCAAGCCCTGCTTGAAGCTAGCAGCGGAGGCGCGCAGAATCGTCGGGTAATTCCGATCCAGCAATCGCATCCAGGATTGCTGCTAGAGCGCGCAACCTAGCATATTAGAATGGTCGAAGGCAAACGAAGAAAGTGTCAGATTGGTGATAACAATCACGAAAAGGTCAACATGATTGCAAAGTGATTGGTTTTAGAACGTGGGTGTGAGTTGCTATGCGTCTTTTTTTTGGCCGGACCAGTCGCGTAGCATCGCTACTGCAATCGAGACGAGCAGCACTACAAACGCCAGCACGATTGCGAATTTGATAATAGCGAAGAGAAAACCGAAGGCGATCACCAATCGCTTTAGTAAGGCGAAGGCAAACATGACCGCGGCCGCCACTGCTGTGCCGCGAGTAAGTGCGATTAAGATTCCCATAAACAACTCTCTGCCCAGTTTAGCATCGGGCTGCTGTCTGACGGCAGACGACCTATAGCATTGCAAACTTCCCTGCAGACAATTCGACTGCGACTACTTTGCCGACCGAAGCGAACGCGAACTTACGTGCGTGGGAAAATCAGCGTCCCCAAATCTGGCAGAGTCAATCCGCCAACTCGATACTACTGACGAGGGAGGATTGACGTCGATCCCCCGCAGTTCTTCGCGGCGCCGGCGACGCTTCAAGTAATCGAAAAGCATGTACGAGCCTAGAATCACGAGCGCCACGGGCAGTGTCCGACGCACCGGAAACTGAACACCCAGGAGCGTGTGCGTCAGAAACGCCAAGCCCAACGTCACGAGGGTTACTCCCCAGGCGATGGGATTGCCATAAAGCTGTCGCGCGATCGCGTCTTCTTCAGCATCGGGCGCCAGGCCCGCGCGCATCAATTGCGCCGTGCGGCAAGCATCAACCGCAGCGAACAACCAGGTGCCCACCACGCCCAGAACGAAGAATGTGACCCCGTCGGTAACGACGGCCATCTGGAAAAAGCTCGCGAAAATCGCAAAGTGAACAATCGCCTTTGATGTCTGTCCGTTGTACGCAGCGCCCAAACCTGGAACAAAGAATGAAAGAAATGTTGCTACGAATGGAGATGTTTTCCGGCGAATCACATGCGCGTCTGATGTCCGCGATTGCTGATAACGAAGCATTTCCACACCCGCGACGATGCAGTCCTGACAAAACGGAAAACCACGGATGCGATGATCACAGGCCGGACACAACGCGCGCGCGCACTGACTGCACTGTACGGTTGCGGAATTTCTCGTGTGATATGAACAATTCATCAAACTTACCGGCCAAATCCGTCCCAACACATTAGCGCGCGTTGGGCTGCGAATTATCCTTGCGTTTGCTTTGTGAATTTTGCGAGGCGCTGTTTTGATTTACCTGACTGCCATTCTGATTTTGATTCTTCGTTGATTCGTCGCCCTCGGATGCGTTGTCATTTCCCATCAGATTATCGACGCTGCCTTCAAATTTTCTGACTCCGTCCGGAAGCACTGAGCTTTTTGTGGCATTGTCGGCAGTCTTTTGCGCGAGCTGTAGACTCGCGTGATAAATTCCGCCGACTGAACCGTCCGTAGAGACCGTATTCGTCAGGACAAAAACGGCAACCAGGAGCATTGTGGCAACGGTCGCCAGCTGTGGCGACACGATCGGATCGAGGGCGCCACGAACCCACTCCACTAAACGTGAACCGAAAGGCGCTCGCACCTGTTGCGGTAGCACGTTACCGATTGTGCTTTGCAGGATTCGCGCTTCGAGTCCGGCAGGAACCGGCATCTCGTCCTGCTTGTACGTGTAGCAGGCTCCAATCGATCGGACCACGTCGCCGGGCAATTCGCTGCAACTTTCACACAGCGCGGCGTGCCGCTCCCATCGGTGATACAAGGGGGCGACCAGGAAACCGTCGAGATAATCGGTCAGATATTCTTCGAATTCAGCGCAGGTAATCGAATTTTCCGGCATCGTCTTGAGCAGGATGCGCGCTTCCAGACCGACACCGGCAGGGGGAGCTTCAGAGGCCGAACAGGCGACGATCGTGCTCTTGACGTCACCGAGAAGATCGTGACACACGGGACAACGCATCGCGTGCTCCGCGAAGTTCTTGTGCGCTTCCACCTCGAGCGTGCCGTCGAGATAGTCCGTCAATCGATCTTCAAATTCGTGACAAAGCATCTGTTTCACATCTCAATCTGAGATCTCATATCTCAAATCAGTCACTACAAGTACTCAACACTTAGCCGCCTGAAATTTCAGATCCAGGATCTGAAATCTGAAATCTCATTACTAGGCCTCTACTACACGCATACGACGCAAAATCTTCGCAAGTTCGATTCGTCCTCGATTAATCCTCGACTTAACCGTTCCTTCCGGAATCTTCAACAAGTCTACAATTTCCTGGTAGCTCAACTCCTCGATATCGCGCAGGATGACGCACGTGCGCAGGTCGGGCGAGAGCTTGTCGATGCCGGCCTGAACTTGTGCCCCGAGCTCGCGCCGCTCCATCTCCCGCTGCACCGTTCCCCCGGCGGCGCGCAAGTGATATTTGTGATCTTCCAGGTCGTCCGCCCCCTCGTCTTGAGGAGCGCGCTGCCGCTTGCGATAGTCGTCGATGATCAGGTTCCGTGCCAGGCGCATCAACCAATTCTGTAAATCGCCCTGCTTTGGATTGTACTGGTCGAGGGAGCGATACACGCGAATGAAAACTTCCTGGGTCAGGTCTTCTGCCGAATCGGCTCGGGAGGTAAATCGATAGGCGAGATTGTAGATGCGACGGCTATAGGTTTGGACAATTTCTTCCCAAGCCGCGCCATCGCCTTTGCGGCATCTTCTGACTAATTCGGCGCCTTCACTGGTAGCCAAGAGTTTTGCGGCTCCCACTTTTTGCGTTCTCCGATTCGTGCGGCGTTACTGCGGCGGCCGGAATCCCACGTGGCCAACCCGAGCGTCTTACGTCAGTCCGGTCAACAAAGTTCCGGCCAATGGCGCGCCTTGCAGCGTAAAAACAGGCATTCTTGCACGCACCATTAAACTGTTGTAGCCTTTTCGCGCCACCCAATATCTTGTGGTTGCGTTTATTCCGTAGTCAAGGCGTCGCCGTTCTTTTGCCGCAAAAAGCGAAGTGTTCACTGAAACTTTATCCAAGTACCGAAAATCAATCGAATTCATTGCCTTGCTGCTGCTGGCCGCCTTGATAATCTGGCTCTTTGGTCGGCGGCTTGACTGGCAGCAGGTCAAACTTGCGGTACAAAAATCAGATTGGCGATTGATTATCATCGCCATCGTTATCATTTTGCTCGCCTATCTGTGGCGAGTCGTTCGCTGGCAAGCGCTCTTGCGGCCTTTGACGCCAACCAGTATGCGCGAAGTCTGGATTGCCACCTGTGTCGGGTTCGCGGCGGTTCTGACGATCGGGCGGGCCGGTGAGGTCGTGCGGCCGGTGGTGCTTCCGATGCGCGATCACAGGGTGCGGCCTGCCGCCTCGTTCGTAACGATTATGATCGAGCGACTCTACGACACCATGACCGTCGTGCTGATGTTTGCGTTGAATCTGCTCTGGTTCAGACCAGCCGCAGGTTCTACCGATCTTACTTTGCTTCGCATCATTGGGTTTGCTTTTCTGGCACTACTGTTGGTCGTCGTGGCTTTTCTGATCTGGTTCCGAAAAAGGTCGACTCTAATGATCGGCTGGCTGGACGCCCGTATCGAACCTGGGTCCACCGTTTTGCGGAGGATTAAGCGGGCCTTGTTGAGCACGCTCGAGCAACTCGCCACTGCCTTAAATGTTCTCGCCGACCTTCGGCTGCTCGCAATTACCATTTTCTGGTCGTTCGTTCTTTGGGGATCCGTGGTGGTGGCAAACCTGCTTGTCTGTCGTGCCTTTGGAATTCCTTTCCGAGTTTCGCAAGTCATTTTTGTGCTTGGTTGGTCAATGGTCGGCTCAGTCGTTCCCACGCCCGGCGGCGCCGCCGGAGCGTTTCACGCGGCTACGGCGGCGGCGCTGATTCTGCTGGGTGTAGGACGCGATCAGGCGGCGGCGGTCGCGATCATTCTTCATCTCGTTGATTTTGGCCCGGCGGCCGTCTTCGGGCTCTTCTACTTTCTGCGAGGCGACGTGAATATGACGCGCCTGCGGGCCTTGATTTCAGTTAAGGCCGTCGAACATGCAGTCGAAGATGAACCCGTGGCCGTAGCTGAACGCGCCTGACTCTCTGGAAATGATCGAAGACCAAACCCGGTGAGGTGAAAAGACATGAAATGCCCGTTCTGCGGTTTCCTCGAGGACAAAGTCGTTGATTCGCGCGAGTCGCGAGAAGGCGATGCAATTCGCCGGCGTCGCGAATGCTTAAAATGCGAACGCCGCTTCACTTCATATGAGCGCATAGATGAAATCCCTTATATGGTGATCAAGAAAGACGGTCGCCGTGAGACCTTTGATCGCAACAAAGTCATGGCCGGACTGTTACGAGCCTGTGAAAAGCGTCCCGTACCCTCTTCTAAACTGGACAGTATTGTAAACGCGGTGGAGAAATACGTGCAGGAGTCGCCCGAGCGTGAAAGACCCACGAGCAAGATCGGCGAATTGATCATGCGGCGGTTAAAAGAACTCGATAAAGTGGCGTATGTCCGGTTTGCTTCGGTTTATCTCGAATTTGAAGATGTCTCGGAGTTTATGAACGAACTAAAAACACTTGTGCGCGCGCGCGCGTCCGGTTCGTTGAAACGCGCGTAAGGCAGGATGGAATGGTTAAAAGTACGGGCGCAGCGGGTCTTGAGCGAATTGAACTGAAGCAGCTCGCCGAACGTGTAGGCAAGCTTTATTCAGTCCTGCGCGAAGCCGCCGAAGCTGAATTCACTCCGCTGGCAGCGTTCAAACCGCCGACCGACGTTTGTGAAACCGCAGACGCCGTTTGCATACGGATTGAACTTCCGGGGGTTTCGGCGAATCAAATTAAGATCGCGCTGACGAGCGACAAACTTCGCGTTTATGGAGAGAAGAAGAAGCGCAACCCGCGGCAAAAAATCCTTTCGCACCTTTGTTCAGAGCGAAAC
>JBKPEE010000096.1:0-6915 GCA_046728235.1 Acidobacteriota bacterium | reverse complement strand
CTGTTGAAGTGTGAAGACGCGCCAGCCAGCGCCGCCGTCATTAAATCAATTTTGTCGGGCGAACGCCGCGACGCAGGTCGCGATTTGGTGCTGGCGAATGCGGCAGCTGCGCTGAAGGTTGGTGGTGTCGCAGGCGACGTGAAAGACGGTGTTCGTTTAGCCGCGAAGAGCATCGACGACGGGGCGGCGCTTGGCAAACTCGAACAATTGGTGCGGGCGACGAGCAGCGTCACGGCGAAGGAACCTTGATAGTCCCGTGTGAGGCCAAAGTTCGGATAATCGCATTTGGTGACTCTGAAGTGATCAGCTTTGCCTCAAAAAGTCGATTAAACGTTAGTAATGAGTTTCGTGTACTTCGTGTGATTTCGTGGATCGTTTCTGTTCGTTCGGGAAGCAAGGACGATCCACGAAATCACACGAAGCAACATGAACGGAACACTTCTGACTAGAGAACTGGATCTGACTTTTGAGGCAAAGCCGAAGTGATCAATATTCAAATTCATGAATCGACTGGTTGAAATCGTCGAGCAAAAGAAGCGGCGCCTGGCTGCGGCCAAACGCTCGACGCCGCGCGAATCGCTCGAGCCCGTTGCCTTTGCCGCGCGACACCGTAAGCGACCTCACGTGCTGCGAGGCGCCCTCGCTGACGGTCTGCGCATCAACATCATTGCTGAATTCAAGCGCCGCTCGCCGTCAAAAGGCATCATTCGAGAAGCGGCCGATGCCAGAACAACCGCGCAAGAGTATGAACGCGGCGGCGCCGCGGCGGTCTCAGTGCTGACGGAAGCAGATTACTTCGACGGATCATTGGATGATCTATCCCTCGTGCGCCAGACGACGAAGCTGCCGATCCTGCGCAAGGATTTTATTGTCGACGAGTATCAACTTTACGAATCAGCCGCCGGGGAGGCCGATGCGCTCCTTTTGATTGTCGCCACCCTGAGCGACTTTGACCTTGCGAAGTTACGAAAAGTCACCGAGGAAGAGCTGGGAATGGATGCGCTGGTCGAGGTCCATACGCGCGATGAGATGCAACGGGCCATTCAAGCCGGCGCGAACATAATCGGGGTCAACAATCGAAGCCTGGCGACTTTTGCCGTGTCGCTCGAGACATCTATCGAACTGGCTGCGAGCGCTCCAGCGCAGACTACTATGGTCAGCGAAAGCGGCATTGAAACGATTGACGACATTAATCGTTTGCGTGCGGCGGGTTACCATGGCTTTTTGATCGGCGAAACATTGATGCGTGCGGAGCATCCCGCCCGATTGCTGAGAGAGTTCACGCAAACGAGCGAAGACCGGAGAGAGGGTCCTTCAGACGCCGAGCGCGTCGCTTGATGTTTCGGTCTCCTTTTGGGAGAGGATCAGCGTGATGGTGTAAGGCACACACCATCCCGTCTCGCCGCGGGAGAGGGGAATCGGCTTCACTAATCGGTAATGGTCAAGGTAAAGATTTGCGGGATGACTAATCTCGACGACGCGCGCGCGGCCGTTAACGCCGGCGCAGACATGTTGGGTTTCAATTTTTATCCAGCCAGTCCCCGATATGTCGACCCGTCAGCGGCGCGCGCAATAATCAACGCAATCCGTTCAGCCAACAGCGGGACCAATCGGGAGGTTAAGATGATCGGTGTGTTCGTTAATGAATCGCCGGCGCGGATTATTGATTTGGTAGGCGAGGTGCAACTGGATGGGATACAACTCCACGGCGACGAGACGAAACAGTTTTGCCAGGAGCTTAAGCACGCGATACCGCAGACGGTTTTGATCAAAGCATTGGCGGCGCGTAAGAACCTGGATCTTGATGAACTACAGGATCATTGTGCGGATGCAATAATGGTCGATGCGTTTGATCGTCAATTGCGAGGTGGCACTGGGCGAGTGGCGGATTGGGAAATCGCGCGCGAAATCGCCCCGTACGTGCCACGCCTGTTTCTCGCTGGTGGTCTTTCCCCGGAGAACGTGCGCGATGCCGTGGCGGCCGTTCACCCATATGCGGTCGATGCGTGCAGCTCACTTGAAACTTCGCCCGGACGAAAGAGCGCTACCCGGATGAAAGATTTTGTGGCGGCGGTGCAAACCAGTAAACTTGGCAAGTAGCCATCAATCGTGGCGGAAGGAAACAAGACTTGGTCCAGACAATCGAACCAGCAAGCAGCGAATTGGTTTCCTCGCGGACCGCTTCCCTCTCAGATACGGCAGTGGCTTCTGAGCGCGCTTTGGCTGCATTTGGTTTGCGGAAATCTTACGGCCGGCGGCGCGTGGTCGACGATGTCACGTTGCACGTCGAGCCTGGAGAAGTTGTAGGCTTGCTGGGAGCCAACGGCGCCGGCAAAACGACGACCTTCTACATGATCATCGGTCTGGAGACTCCCGAGGCGGGCCGCGTTCGCCTCAGCGGTGAAGATGTTACGAAGTTGCCGATGTACCTGCGCGCGAGATTAGGGCTCGGCTACCTGCCTCAGGAGCCCTCCATCTTTCGCAAGATGACGGCGGCAGAGAATATTCTCGCGGTCCTGGAGACGACGGGTTTGCGCCGGCGCGAGCAACGTAAGCGCGTGGAAGAGCTGCTGCAGGAATTCGGCATCGAACACGTACGCAATACGCGCGGCGATTCTCTTTCCGGCGGCGAGCGCCGGCGGACTGAAATTGCGCGCGCGCTGGCCACCGAGCCGCAGTTCATTCTGCTTGACGAACCTTTTGCCGGAATCGATCCCAAAGCGGTCGACGATATTCAGAGCGTTATTCTTTATTTGCGCGGCCGGGGCATCGGAATTCTGATCACGGACCACAACGTGCGCGAAACGCTCGGCGTCACCGATCGGGCCTACATCATGGCAGAAGGAAAAATCTTTCGCTCCGGCGCACCGCGCGCCTTGACCGAGGATGCCGACGTTCGGCGATTGTACCTGGGAGAAAAATTCCGTATGTAGTTGTGCGGGAACCTCGAAGCGTGGCGCCGTCCGCTTCGCCCCCCGAGGTCCCGAGCAGGATGCGTGCCCAGAAATCCTGAATGCACGATCCGTACCGCTTGAGTTATAATCCCCCGTAGCGCGGATAACCGCCAAATAACACCCGGCAATTTAACTGAGAACCATTGACGCATGTCAGTTAGGCTAACTACCAGTCTTTCCCAACGTCTCGTGCTAACCCCGCAGCTGCGGCAGCGGATCGAGATGTTGCAGATGACTACCCTTGAATTGTCGGAGTTGATTCAGCAGCAGATGACCGAGAATCCCGTGCTCGAAGAGGTCGCAACCCAGGAAGAAGCACGCGAACTTGCCGAGAAGATTCTCGATCACATGGCCAGCGGCGGGGAACTGGAGAGCTTTGACCCGCCGCGCGTGGAGGCCACTGCGCCGGAAATCGGCGAACCCGCGGCAAACGGTTCGGGGGAAATTGAGAGTGAAGCATTTGCTGCTCCGGACGTTGAAAGCGAAACGGGTAGCCAGGAAGCGGGCGCCGCAGAGACTACTGACGAAGGCGCCACCGACGCCGCCCGCGATTCGTTTGAAGAGGTCGACTTCGGCCGCGAGTTTCAGGATTACCTTGATCCCGGTTACAAAACTCAGGAGTTTGAGTACAAAGAAGACGCCCCAACTTTCGAACAGTTTTTGACCAGGCCGCCGTCGCTGGCTGAACACCTCGAGTGGCAGTTGCACATTGATTGCCTGGAGCCCGAGGTTTGTGAGGCGGCCGAGTCTGTGATTGGGAATCTGGATCCGGACGGCCGTTTGACAGCTTCGAATGAAGAGATTTCCGCTCAGGGCGGCTGGTCGGAAGAGACAGTTGAAAAGGCGCGCAATCTGGTTATGCGTCTTGAGCCGGTTGGGTGCGGCGCACGTGACGTGCGGGAATGCCTGCTGGCCCAGGTAGAGGTGCGCGGCGCAAACGAGCGCTTGGCCGCGCAGCTGATTCGCGACCATCTCTCGGATTTGCAGCAGCACAAGCTGCCTCACTTGTCGAAGCAGATTGGTGTTGACCTGGAAACGCTGGCGGCTGAATTACAGTTCATTCGGACACTCGATCCGTATCCGGGGCGGCGTTACACCTCGGAAGAGCCGATCCTGATCTCACCTGAAATTTATATCGAGAAGCTGGAAGAGAACGGTGAGTACATAATCTATTTCGCCGATGACGGGAGCCCCCGACTGCGCATAAATCCGACGTACCAGCAGATGCTTTCGCAGGGGACAACGACAAAAGAGACGCGGAACTTCATTAAAGAGAAGATGCGTTCCGCGGTTGACCTGCTGCGCAACATTGAACATCGCCGTCAGACCATCTATCGGGTCGTTGAATCAATCGTCAACCGGCAGAGGGAATTCCTGGATAAAGGCGTCGAGTACATCAAACCCATGATGTTGAAGGACATCGCCGAGGACATCGGCATGCACCTTTCAACTGTGTCCCGCGTAGTGAATCGCAAATATGCACACACGCCGCAGGGCGTGATTGAGCTCCGGCGTTTTTTCACGGAAGGCATGTTGAATGAAGAAGGAGAGGAGGTTTCGACGCGGATCATCAAGCTAAAGATCAAAAAATTGATAGAAGAAGAAGACTCTCACAACCCCATCACGGATGATCAAGTGGTAAAAATCTTAGTGAAAGATGGAATCAAATTGTCGCGCAGAACCGTAGCCAAGTACCGCGATCAGATGCATATTCCCGGCTCGCGCGAACGGCGTGCCGTAGTGTAACGGCCGCGACGCTGCGCACCTCTGAGGAGAAGGAACTCAAATGACCTTTGAATATACGGGTCGCCACGTTGAAGTCACACCAGCAATTCGCCGTCATGTTGAAGAGCAGTTCAAAAAGCTGCAGCCCTTATTCAACGGAACCGATATCCCCGTTCATGTTATTCTCGCGGTGGAAAAAAACCGGCAGACAGGGGAAGTAATCGTTCACTGGCTTAATCACACTTTGAAGGCGGCCGATACCAACGCCGACATGTACATGGCGTTGAGCCGCGCGATTGGAAAGATTGAGAAGCAGGCTCTTAAACTCAAAAAGAAGATCGTTGATCGCAAGCACACGTCGGTGAAGACTTCGGTCGCGGCGCCCAATCCCGATGGCAACGTGAAAGCTGCGCCGGCGCCCGTCCGCATCATCAACGCCAGCCGTTACAGTGTAAAACCGATGACGGCCGAAGAAGCAGCTCTCAACCTTTCAGCCAAACCGGACGCATTCATCGTTTTTCGTGATGCGGACACGAGTCGCGTAGGCGTCCTTTACAAACGGCAAGATGGAAACTTCGGTTTAATCGAACCGTGATCTTTGCTGCACACATCATCGAGAGGGAGCAGCGCTTGCCGGCGTTGCTCCCTTTTTCTTAGTGCCGTTCGTCGCGGGTTCCGGCCTATACCTGGCAAGCAACCCTGACCTTAATCGCTTGTGACTTTAAAGAAACGCCATCAACCGAATTCGCCGGATATCGTGATTATTACGGGCCTGAGCGGTTCGGGAATGTCTTCAGCGGTTAATGCGTTTGAGGACTTGCAGTACTTCTGTGTCGACAACATGCCCTTGACCCTGCTGCCGACCTTTGCCCGCCTGGTGCGCGCCGCGGATGATGAACGGGGCCGCATCGAGCGCGCGGCGTTGGTGGTCAGCTTTCGCGAGGGTCACTTTCTGACGGATTTCGCCAAACAGTTAGAGGACTTGCGTCGGCGAGGGTTGCGAGTGTCGGTAATTTTCTTTGAGGCGTCGAATGAAATTCTGGCGCGTCGATTCAGTGAAACGCGGCGGCCACACCCGGCCGAGCGCGGTAAGGGACTGCCTGACGCAATTCGAAATGAACGCAAGGCCATGCGTCCGGTGCGCGACCTGGCCGATGAAGTGATCGACACTTCCGATCATACTGTCCACTCGCTCCGCAAGTTACTGCTGAAGAGATTCAGCGCGACTGGCGAAGCAGGCTTGATGCAAGTTGAGGTGCTTAGCTTCGGACACCGTTTCGGTACGCCGCGCGATATGGAACTGTTGTTCGACGTGCGGCACTTGCCGAATCCCTTCTTTGTGGGGGAACTTCGAGCACTCACCGGCGCCGACCGGCGCGTCGTGAAATACTTAAAGGATCAGCCCGAAGTCGAGGAGACACTCTCGAGATTCTCGGACCTGTTGTATTACCTGCTGCCCCAATATCAGAGAGAAGGGAAGTCCTATGTTACGGTCGGCATCGGTTGCACTGGCGGCCGCCACCGGTCGGTAATGGTGGCCAATGAGCTGGCCAGACGGTTACGCCATGCGGGGTTTGGCGCCCGCGCCACGCATCGGGATATCCGAAAGGGCGACGCCCAGAAACAGCGCGCGGCTGGTACAGGAGGGTCGGCAAAAGCCGGCCGTTGAAAGTTATGAACGACGCGAAAACCAGGACCGAGCCCGAACCCCTCGTCGGAGGGGTTATTATTACTCACGGTCACCTTGCCAGCGAGTTCATTGCCGCCGCGGAAATGATCGTTGGGCCGATTCCGCATGTGACACCCGCTTCGATCGACTGGCACGACGATCTCGACGTCGCCCGAGCGGAACTCGAGCGGGCGATTGTCCGCGTATCGCGCGACCGCGGCGTGCTGCTCCTGACCGATATGTTTGGAGGAGCTCCCACTGATATCGCCTCAATGTTTCTGGACGATCCCGGCATTGAAGTAATCACGGGCGTTAATCTTCCAATGATCCTGAAGCTCGCCGATCAGTCGCCCGGAACTTCGCTGGCAGAAGTTTCCCGCAGCGTCCGCGAAGCCGGCAAGGATGGCATTCATGTCGCCGGTGAGCTGTTAACCCCACAGACAAAGACGAAATAGCGACCGCGCCTTTCTGACCGCCTTCTTCACCGCAATAGCTTCATTTTTCTGAAAATCGCGCGCCTTCTGTTGTTTAGGGAAGACGGGGAAAGGGATGTCTACAATCTACACT
>JBKPEE010000095.1:0-16709 GCA_046728235.1 Acidobacteriota bacterium | reverse complement strand
CCTCAAGCTAAGTCGTAGACGGCGCAGGTAACTGCTTCGCTCGCAAAATGTTTTTGCCGTTCGTCACTTTCTGCTATATAGTCCTTTCCCATTAACTGGTAAATCCGCTTGCGAGGTGCGGCACACCTTCGCCAACGCGTGATGCTCTCGCAATCCCAAGAAAATAAGGAGGTTTCCTCCGGCGCCAAGCCTAGCGAATATTCAGAAGGCGAGCGAGAGCCTGCACCAGAAGACTACCGAAACTATCCAATTGCTCGAAAAATATGTCGAGACGCCTGCCGTCATTAAGGGACAGCCTAAGCAGTAAATCACCCGTCCTGCGGCTGGAAGGTATCTCGCACATCCCGCGTCTTCACATGTTCCGGCCGCACGCCGACTCCGATTAACCGCGCCGGTATTCTTCTTAATACCGGAAACTTCCTGAACAGGCGCAGGAACCAGGGCGCGCGCACTCTCTGTTGGGTTCCCAACACGGCGCTCAGGATTCGTTCCTGCACTTGCACCTGCGCCCACTGGGTCACCCTGGTAGGAAACTCGCGCCGCCACTGCAGCTTTTGCAGGTGGCTTAACGCGACATAATTTTCAGACAGTGGGTGCGCGAGGATGTTGGCCGCGGCGACTGCGTCCTGGATCGCGAGATTAATGCCCACGCCCCCGACCGGGGACATTGCGTGGGCCGCGTCGCCGATACAGAGTAGCCCCGCCCGGTACCACTTGCGTAAACGATCTACCAGGACGGTCAAAAGTTTGATCTGGTCCCAATCGTTGACTTCCTGGACGCGATCTTTAAGGAACGGCGCGACCGAGACGATATCGGCGCGAAAGTCATCGAGACCTTTCCGTTTGATCTCCTCGAATGCGCCCTTGCGAATGACGAAGGCGCATTGCCAGTACTCATCACGATTCAGCATCACCAGAATCTTTCCCGGGATTATTCGTCCCAGCACCTGACCGGGGTCGCTGGCGGCCCGCGAAACGCGAAACCAAAGCACGTCGATCGGCGCGCCCAGACTCTCAACCTGTAAACCGGCGCGCTCGCGCACCAGTGAATGCCTTCCGTCAGCGCCGACTGTCAAAGTCGCGCGGACTTCGATTTCGCCAGACGGTGTTGTCGCTCTAACGCCGACCACGCGACTACCTTCTTCAATGAGATCGACGACCTCGGCCTCCATCAGCAGATTGAAGCATGGGATTTTCTTTCCCTGCTCAGCAAAGAAATTCAGGAAGTCCCACTGCGGCATCAATCCGAGAAACTTACAGTGCGTGGGCAAATGCGTGAGATCCGCCAGCGGAATAGAATCATCCCCAATCTGCCCGCCAACCTCGCGGATTTCCTGGTGCGGGCGTTTGAGAAAATCATCGAGTAAACCCAGCTCATAAACGACTTCGAGTGTCGATGGGTGGATCGTGTCACCGCGAAAGTCACGAAAAAAATCGGCGTGCTTTTCGAGCACCACTACCTCGACACCGGCGCGGGCCAGCAGGTACCCCAGCATGACGCCGGCCGGGCCACCGCCGGCGACACAGCAACGAGTCTGGATTTTCGTAAGTGTTGCCAACTGGCCAGACGTTACGAGTGAATTGCATCAGCCGTCAAGATCGCGCGCTAACTGCCGGCAAGACTTCTTTGTCTGTGTAGATTTGAAACCAAACGCGCGGGTCGCACGTAAGACGAGGCGTTTGCAACTGGAAGCTTGCGTCAGAAAACTGTAAAGTCTAGCCAAAATCCCGGCCATTGAATAACAGCAGGAGATAAACATGCGATCTTTAAGAGTAGCCGTATCTTTAGCCCTGGTCTTCGCCTTCAGCGTTACCGCGACCTTCGGTCAATCGAGCCATTTCGATGTAAATGGCATGGACACCAAAACCTCTGCGTGCGCTGACTTTTATCAATATGCAAACGGCGGATGGCTCGCCGCTAACCCGATCCCGCCGGCGTACGCGGCATGGGGCGTAGGCAACATGCTGGTGGAAAGGAATCGTGTTGTGCTGCATGACATTCTGGAAGCGGCGGCCAAGAACACTGCCGCAAAAAAGGGCAGCAACGAGCAGAAGATTGGTGACTATTACGCCAGCTGCATGGACGAAGCGAAGATCGAAGCCGACGGCCTCAAACCGATTCAGACCGAACTGGATTTGGTTGCCAAGGTCAATGATCAGAAATCGCTGCAGGCCGAGATCGCGCACCTGCATACCTTCGGTTACAACGCCTTGTTCGGCTCTGGCTCGAACCGCGACTTCAAGAACGCCGCCGATGTGACGATCGGACTTTTTCAGGGTGGTCTCGGTTTGCCGACGCGCGATTACTACTTCAAAGATGACGCGCGCTCAAAGACAATCCGCGATGAATATGTGAAGCACATCGCCAAAATGTTCGAGTTGATGGGCGACGACACAGCCAGGTCCGCGAGCGAAGCCCAGGCCGTGATGACCCTCGAAACCAAGCTGGCAGAAGGATCAAAGCCGCCGGTCGAGTTGCGCGATCCCGAAAAGCTTTATCACCGGATGCCGATGAACCAGGTGAGGACCCTGGCGCCGACGTTTGATTGGATGAGTTACTTCAGTACCGTGGCTCATTCAACCGCGGACGTCAATGTCGCCACACCCGATTTTTTCAAAGGCATGGATGTCCAGTTGACCGCCACGCCGATCGCTGACTGGCAGAGTTACCTCCGCTGGAACATCATTAATCGCGCGGCCTCAGGCCTTTCGTCCAAATTCGTGGACGAAGATTTTCACTTCAAAGGCACGATCCTTTCAGGCACCAAAGAGAACCTGCCGCGCTGGAAGCGTTGTGTCGCGGCCACTGATGGCGCCCTGGGCGAAGCGCTCGGTGCCGTTTACGTCGAGAAGGCGTTTCCGCCCGCCGCCAAAGCCCGCGCGCTCGCCATGGTGCGCAATCTGGAAGCAGCATTGAAAAGTGATCTGACGACTTTGAGTTGGATGAGTGATGCGACACGCAAACAAGCGATCGTCAAGCTCGACGCTTTCCTGAACAAGATTGGATATCCCGACAAGTGGCGCGACTATTCGACGCTTACCGTCGATCGCGGTCCGTATCAGGCAAACCGTTTTCGCGTCGGCGAATTCAACGAGCGCCGCGACTGGGCCAAGGTCGGTAAACCTGTCGATCGCATGGAGTGGGGAATGACTCCGCCGACGGTCAATGCTTACTACAATCCGCAAAACAACGAGATTGTTTTTCCGGCAGGCATTCTGCAGCCACCGTACTTTGATCCGAACGCCGACGACGCTCTGAACTACGGCAGCATGGGTTCGGTGATTGGCCACGAGATGACGCACGGGTTTGATGATCAGGGCGCGAAGTTCGATCCCAGCGGCAATCTCGCCAACTGGTGGGGCGACGCCGACCTGAAAGCCTTTCAGGGGAAAGCGCAGTGCATTGTCGATCAGTTCAACAGCTTCGAAGTTGAAAAGGGATTGAACGAGAACGGGAAGCTGGTCCAGGGAGAATCGATTGCCGATTTGGGCGGCCTGGTGGTGGCATATGCAGCTTTTCAGCAATCGATGAAGGGCAAACCGCGTCCGCCTGATATCGACGGCTTCACGCCTGAGCAGCGCTTTTTCCTGGGCTATGCGCGGGGCTGGGCCGCAAACATACGGCCTGAAATTGCGCGACTGATCACGCTGCAGGATCCTCATCCGTTGAGTAAGTTCCGCGTTAATGGTCCACTTTCAAACTTGCCGCAATTCGCCGCCGCCTTCCAATGTAAGGAAGGCGATCCGATGGTGCGACCGGAAAAGGATCGCTGCGAGATTTGGTGACGCACCAGAAGCCGAGCTTATTAACTGATGGTTTTCCGCGTGAATAAGAGAAGCACAGGGACACTCCTTGCGCTTCTTTTCATAATTGCCTGGATTGCTTCGTGCAGCCGCAGGCCTCCCAAGTCTCAAATCGACGAAGCTGCTTATGCCAAAGAGATCGAGCAGTGGCATCAGGATCGCTGGCAAGAACTCAACGGCGAAAGCGGCTGGCTCACGCTCGTCGGACTGTTTTGGTTGAAAGACGGAGCGAACAAATGTGGCAGCGATCCCGGTCAGGACATTGTCTTGCCAACAGAGAAGGTTCCGCTGCTGTTCGCAGAGTTCAACCTTGACCGTGGCCGGATCCTGTTCAAACCGCTCGACGACGAAATCAAGATTGATGGCAAAGATGTAAGGACACTGCTGAATGAGAAGCAGGTTTCGTCACTCATGAACTTAGAACCGACTATAGAGCTAAAGTCCGATGCCGAAGATAAACCGACGATTGTCACCTTTCGTTCGCTCATGTTCCAAATCATCAAGCGCGGTGAAAAGTTTGCGCTCCGGGTGAAGGATTCGCAGAACCCGGATCGCCTCAACTTCAACGGCACAGAGTTCTATCCCACAGATGTGAAGTGGCGTATCGACGCGCAGTTCGAACCTTACAATCCGCCGAAGCCAATGCCGATTACGAATGTGCTGGGGATGGAAAGCGCCGAGAGTTCACCCGGCGCCGTGAGGTTCGAAATCAATGGCCAGAAATATCGGCTCGATGCGATGACTGAGAAGAACGAGCCGCGCCTGTTCATGATTATGGCCGACAAGACGAGCGGCAAAGATACCTATCCAGCGGGACGCTACTTATATATTGACCCTCCGGATGCATCTGGTCACACGATCATTGATTTCAATAAGTCGTACAGCCCGCCGTGCGCCTTCACCAAGTTCGCCACGTGTCCGCTCCCGCCGCGTCAAAATCGTTTGCCAATCGCGATTGAAGCGGGTGAGAAGTACAGGTCGCATCCAGGCTAGCTACGGGCTTCCGCTAAGCGCCCGAAGGATATTCGCGGTGTTTGTTCTGATCGTTTGTAAAAAGTTGTAAATTCACCTCTCAAGTGCTTGCTCGGCACTGGCGCTGAATCACATAATGCGCGCCACATTTTGCAGTTAAGGAGTAACAAAATGATCTCAATCAAGCGTGTGCCATTCGTTGCGTTTTCTATAGTCATGATCGCGTGCGCTGCGTCGCTCGCTCTGGCCCAGCAGCCTCCGAAGGTGCGTCTGCCGCAGGCGAGTCCGTCGGCGACTGTGTCACAGACCATTGGCATCACCGACATTTCAATCACCTATCATCGGCCGGCGGTGAAAGGCCGCACAGTTTGGGGTGATATCTCTGCTGAGAAAGTTGCGGCGCTTATCAAAGCCAACTCAGTTCAGCCGACCGCTGAAGGCGAAGGCACCGTTGATGGCGCGCCGGGTTCAGGCAAGGATTTTCCCATTGCGCCGAATGGCCACGTGTGGCGCGCCGGCGCGAACGAAGCGACGAAGCTAACAATTTCTGACGACGTGCTGGTTAACGGACAGAAACTTCCCGCGGGCGCTTACAGCCTGCACATGATTCCCGGCAAAGATGAATTCACGATCATCTTCAATAAGACCGCCGATCAATGGGGTAGCTTTCGTTACGATGCCAAGCAGGACGCCTTGCGCGTCAAGGCAAAGCCGATCTGGATGAAGGATTCACAGGAACAACTGTCTTACGAGATTCCGGCCATGACCGCGAGCTCAGCTCAGGTGATTCTCCGCTGGGAGAAGGTGGCCCTCCCCTTCACTGTAGAAGTGCCAAACCAGGACGCGCTGGTCCGTTCGAAGATCGATGCCGCTATCGCCGCCAATCCTGCGGATTGGCAGATACCACTGGCGGTGGGAAGCGCGTACTTCAACGATGATAAGTTCGACGACGCCATGGTGTGGGTGGACAAGTCCATCAAAGTTAAAGAGACGTTTCAGAACCTGCGCACCAAAGCCAACCTGCTTTTCGCCATGGGCAAGAAACCGGAAGCGATCGCCGTGGGCGAGCAGGCTATCGCGCGCGGTAAAGCTGACGGTACTGACACCTCGCGATTCGAGAAGTTCGTCGCCGACTTGAAAGCTGGGAAGATGTGACAAAAGGTCGGAACCGGGAGCGGTAGCGACCGGGCCAATTAAGCCTACGCTCGCCTTTCCGGCGCTTGACCGTTGCTACCACCCATTTCGGACCGCGCGCCATAGCTTGCCGCTTATGGTCGCGGCGTTACATAATGCGCCAAATCCTAAAAACCTAAGGAGTGCCACCATGTTTTTCCGCAGACAACTTTCGCTCTTTAATCTCGTGATGCTGCTGGGTGCCGGTTGTGCCGGCCATGCTTTTGCGCAACAGCCGCAGCTGGCCATCAAGCCGTTGCGTCCCAGCCAGAAGGCCAGCGTCATGCAAACGGTCGGTGTCACGGACATCACCATCACTTACAGTCGCCCACCCGTGAAGGGACGCGCCATTTTCGCGGACGCGCCGCCGGAGATGGAGGCGCGCGCTAAGGGTGAAGCCACTCTGGACAATCAGAACGAGCGCAAACCCGGCGAACCGATCGTTCCTTATAACCATGTGTGGCGCGCCGGCGCGAACGAAGCCACCATGTTCCAGGTTACTGACGATGTTCTGATCAATGGGCAACCTCTAAAGGCGGGCACGTACAGCCTGCAGGCAATACCGGGTAAAGACGAGTGGACGATCGTCTTCAATAATGATCCCGGACAATGGGGGGCCTTCACCTACGACTCGAAGAAAGACGCCCTGCGCGTGAAGACCAAACCACTAACAGCTGCTGACAGCCAGGAGTGGCTCGAGTATACCTTCGATCCGGTGACTGACAATTCGGCCACCGTCAATCTGCGTTGGGAAAAGGTGCGCGTGCCGTTCACTGTCGAAGTGAAAGACGTCAAAGCGACCTGGCGCAAGCGTGCCGACGAGATGATTGCCGCAAATCCGAACAATGAGAGGCTGCCGCTGCAGGTGGCGCAAACCTATTTTCGTGACAAAAACTATGACGAAGCAATGAAGTTCCTCGACCAGTCAATCAAGGTAAAGGAAACTTTCGCGAATCTTTCGGCGAAAGCGAACGTCCTTTGGGCCATGGGCAAGAAAGATGAAGCCCTGTCGGTGGCGGACGCCGCCATCGCCAAAGGAAAAGCCGATAAAGTCAACACTGCCGACTTTGAGAAACGCGTCGCCGACATGAAAGCCGGAAAGATGTAAGTCACTATTTCAATTCGATTGTCTCGCAGGCTGAGACTTTCACTGTAAGTCTCAGCCTCTTTGTTCCGGCGTAGCTTTGCCTCAAAAGTCAGATCCAGCTCTCCAGTCAGAAGTGTTCCGTTCGTGTTGCTTCGTGTGATTTCGTGGATCGTCCTTGTTTCTCGAACGAACAGAAACGATCCACGAAGACACACGAACTACACGAAACTCATCTTTGCGCAATTGCTTTTCCTTTGCTTCATTCGCGACCTTCTCTTCAACGGTGGTAGTCGGCAGTATCCTAACGTTAACGGTTTGCTCGGTTGTCTGGGCCGTAATTCCACCCACCGCGCCAAAGGCAATCGCTAATAACAGCGCGACTCTGATTCCCCGACTAAAATTCATCTCTTTCGTTCCTTCATATAGAATGACGCTCCGTTACGCGTGAGTGGGCAACGGGTGTGCCAATTAACGGCAGGCGAAAGAGCGCCTATATCTACATGATCTGAAATCGCAAGATGCATTTACCAGGGAGTAAAAGGAAAACACCTGGATAGCGTTTGCTGCACCTCAAATTTAGGCAGGAACTTCGATTGACCTTTATGAACAGAGCAAGAACGAAAGTTGGTTTCAGCCGCTACTGCGGCACCGCGTTGCTGATTGTCTCGCTGCTTTCATCAGTCTGCGCACAGCAATCAACAGCGCAAACGGCCGCGAAGCCGTTTGAACTCACTGTCGACAGCATCATGCGCGGGCCGCGACTCGTCGGATATCCGCCGACGGGAGTCTATTGGTCGCAGGACAGCCAGCGCATTTACTTTCGATGGAAGCAGCCAGACGAGCCGCGCCTGAAAGAGATGAGCCTCTATGTCGTGAATCGCGATGGGTCGGGTTTGCGACGCTTGACTGAGGAGGAATCAAAGCAGGCACCGCCGGCAATCGGCGAGTTGTCGAAAGACAAATCGATGACCGTGTTTACCGATGAAGGCGACATCTTTATTTACGATCATGCGAAACAGGCGCGGCGGCAAATCACCCGCACGGTCGATGCGGAAACAAATCCGCACTTCACCTTCGATCAGAAACATATCTATTTCACGCGACTGAATAACCTTTATGTGATGTCGCTTGATGGCGGGTCGCTCGAGCAATTGACTGACATCCGTTCCGGGGCCGTCGTGGGGGGCGCCGCGACTGCGAGCGCGAGTCCACAGAGAGGAACCGATAGCCAGGAGGCTCTGAAGAAAGAAGAGCGGGGCCTGCTGGACGCGGTGCGTGAACGCGCCGAACAGCGCGAAGAACAGGACAAGCGACGCAGGGAGCGCGAGAAGCGAAAGCCCTTCAATGTGCCCGTGGGTCAGAACGTAATCAATCTCAATCTATCGCCCGACGCCAAGTACGTGACGGCGACGATCAGCGAACCAGGCACGGGATCGAAAAACACGATAGTCCCAAATTATGTGACCGAATCGGGATACACGGAGGACCTTCCCGGACGGACCAAAGTTGGTGATACGCAGAATCGTACGCGGCTGGTCGTCGTCAACACTGAGACCGGCGACACCAGGAATGTCGATCACGGACAACGCCTCGCAGCTCCGCCGGCCCAGCGGACTGAGATGAATGCTGTCAGTACCGGGAGCGGTAGCGACCGGGTTCAGCAAGTAAGAAGCGATCCGGAACCGCGCAATCGCGATCGGGACGTGCAGTTAACGCAACTGCAATGGTCAGAGGACGGCAAGCACGCAGTGCTGATGGGCCGGGCCGCCGATAATAAAGATCGTTGGGTGCTATTGCTTGATCCGGCCACCGGCAAGACCAAGGTCCTGGCGACTGTCCACGACGATGCGTGGGTTGATGGACCGGGCGCTTTGACGCTCGGCTGGCTGCCCGATAATGCGCACGTCTATTTCGAGTCAGAGCGCGACGGTTGGGCACATCTCTATTCGGTTGCGATCGATGGAGGCGAACCCAAACAACTCACTTCGGGACCATTCGAAGTATCGGACGTGCGGCTCTCAACCGATAAGACAAAGTTATATTTCACCTCAAGCGAAGGCAGCGTGTTTCAACGTCATCTTTTCTCAATGCCGATTGACGGAGGCGCGCGTACGCAGATTACCGCTCTGCCCGGCCAGAATCAGGTCGATATCTCGCCGGATGAAACCATGCTGGCTGACGTGCGCTCGTACAGTAATAAGCCGCCGGAGCTCTACCTGATGGCCAACAAATCGATGGATGAGAAGGCTGCGGCGGCACTGAAGCCGGTAACGACTTCCCCCATTCCTGAGTTCTTCCGGAATGATTGGATCGATCCGCGGCTGGTGAGCTTCAAAGCGCGTGACGGCGCGACTGTCTGGGGCCGCCTTTATATGCCGTCGAATTACAAAGGTGGCGGCCCGGCAGTCTTGTTCGTGCACGGCGCGGGTTATTTGCAGAACGTCCATCGCTGGTGGAGTTCTTACTATCGCGAGTACATGTTCAATCATCTCCTGATGGAGAAAGGATTCGTCGTGCTGGACATCGACTATCGCGGCAGCGCCGGTTATGGCCGCGACTGGCGCACCGGCATTTACCGCCATATGGGAGGAAAAGATTTAACGGATCACGTCGATGCGGTGAACTACCTGGTCAAAGAATTCGGCGTCGACGCGAAACGCGTCGGAATCTACGGTGGCAGCTATGGCGGCTTCATCACTTTGATGGCGATGTTCACCCAGCCGGACGTGTTCGCGGCGGGCGCCGCGCTGCGGCCGGTGACTGACTGGGCGCATTACAACAATCCTTACACCGCGAACATTCTCAACCTGCCGCAAAGCGACGCCGAAGCGTACAAGCAAAGCTCGCCCATCTATTTTGCCAGCGGCTTAAAAGGCGCGCTCTTGATTTGCCACGGGATGGTTGATACGAATGTGAATTTTCAGGACACGGTGCGCCTGGTTGAGAAGTTGATCGAACTGCGCAAAACCAGCTGGGAAGTCGCGCCATATCCCGTCGAAGATCATGGCTTTGAGCGGGAAGAAAGCTGGGCTGACGAATACAAGCGCATCCTGAAGTTATTTACAGACAATCTGCATCCGGAAGTGCGCTCGGACAGCACGACAGGACGGCGTGGAAAATGAAGCTGATGAAACTGCTTTGCCTCAAAAGTAGGAAAACAACCTGAGTACTGGGAGCGCGGGCGCCCTCGCCCGCACTGAGCGCGCAGCGCGAACGACAGTCAGCCTGATTTCCTCGGAAAGCTTCGCGTGCTACGCACGCGGTGCGGCCCGTGCGCGCCCGCGCTCCCAGAATTAACTAGCTCTTTCAGCTGCACTTTGAGTTTTGAGGCAGAGTTCTTATGAGAGACACGAAGCCAAAACAACGTACGCGCCAGGTCGCTACAGCGCGGAAAGGCGTCACCTTCGACACGGTTCGCGAGATCGCCCAAACGCTGCCGGGCGCTGAGCAGTCAACTTCTTACCGCACGCCCGCTTTTAAAGTAAACGGCAAACTTTTCGCGCGCCAGCATCAGGACGGCGAGTCCCTGGTCATTCCGGTCGACTTCGAAGCCCGTGACGACATGATGACCACCTCGCCCGATAAGTTCTATATCACCGATCATTACCTTAACTATCCTTACGTGCTGGTGCGGATGGCGAAGGTAAACGCCGGCGAGCTGTGCGATCTGCTGACGGGAGCATGGCGGCGAGTTGGCGGAAAAGAAAAGCCGGGATTCGATCGAGTGAAAGAAAGAAAACTCAGATGAAAAGAGTATCGACCAGCGTTCTCCTTGTGCTGTTGCTGTTTATCAACCCGTTACTCCTGCAGGCGCAGTCAAAGGAGCTGGCGCAACGGCTGCAAAAGATCATGGATCGGCCGGAGTTCCGTCATGCACTCTTTGGGATCGAATTCTATTCGCTCGATTCACACAAGGTTCTCTACAGCCTTAACGCCGACAAGCTCTTCACCCCCGGCTCAACCACCAAGCTGTTAACCGAGGGAACCGCCCTGTCGCTTTTGGGAGCTGACTATCGCTTTCACACGCGTGTCTATCAAACGGGTCGCATTGATGCAGACGGCATCCTTGACGGAGATTTGATTTTGGTCGCCAGCGGCGATCCCAATCTGTCCGGCCGCATCAATGGCGACGGTAGCCTCGCCTTCGAGAATGAAGACCATTCATACGACGGTGATCCGAACACGCGTGCAGTTCCGGGCGATCCTCTATTGGTAATTCGGCAATTGGCGCAGCAAGTCGCGGGGAAAGGAATAAAGAAGATCCGTGGCAACGTCATAGTCGACGCCACAATGTTTCATGAAGGCACTCGTGAATTGGGAACCGGCGTTGTCATGTCGCCTATCGTGGTTAATGACAACATCATCGACGTCGTCGTAAGTCCGGGCGCTAAAGAAGGAGCGCCCATCAGTTTCAAGTCCTCGCCGGCGACTTCCTACGTGACTTTTGTCAATCGCGCGACCACAGGCCTTGCTGATTCCGACGCGGACATTCGCTTCGTCACGAATCAGCCAAACGGCGATGGCCTGCAAAATGTGACCATTGCCGGCAAGTTTCCGGCGGGCAAACCCCCAATTCTCTTCAAGTATGTCGTGCCATCGCCGAGCCGTTTTGCGGAAGTTGTTCTGACTGAGGCTTTGCGCGAGAAAGGTGTCACCGTCGAGACCATCCGCGGGTACCGCGACCTCGCGGCATTGTCCGCCTCGTATGTTCCATCCCAACTCGTTGCCGAACATGTTTCACCTCCGCTCAAAGAAGAGATCAGAGTGACGCTCAAAGTGAGCCAGAACCTTCACGCCAGCATCACGCCTTTGATTCTTGCTGCGCTGCTCGCGCCGAAGAACAGCGATCGCACCGGCTTCGATCTTGAGCGTGATTTTCTGCAAAGCGCGGGTCTCGATGTCTCTGGCGCACAACAGGCCGATGGCGCCGGCGGCAACGCGCACTTCACCCCTGAATTCATGGTGAGCTATCTCGCCTGGATGGCCAAGCAGAGAGACTCTCAGTTTTTTTATGATGCGCTGCCGGTGTTGGGCCGCGATGGAACACTGTTCGACATTCAGTCGCAATCACCAGCCGCGGGAAGCGTGCATGCTAAAACCGGCACCTTCTCGGTTTACGATCCCTTGAACCGGCAAATCCTGGTGACAGGTAAAGGTCTGGCAGGCTACATGACCACAAAAAAGGGCGACCATCTCGCCTTTGCGATTTATGTGAACAATGTCTCGGTGTCGATGGACCGCGATGCTGTGAAGAAGATTACCGGGCAAGCCATGGGCGAGATCGCGGCCGCCGCTTATTGAACAATTTAGCGGTAATTGTTGAGTCCTGATGTCCCAGGGAATTGCTTCCAGGATTGGAAACCGATTGAAAATCTCTCAGGTCAGGAAGGTGGGCTTGCCCCCGCTTGCTTCGACTCTTCGACCTGACGGAGTGAATGCACTGAGAGATTTCGCGATCTCCAAAGAGCGGGGGCGAGCCCACCTTCCTGACCTGAGAGGTTAATGTGGTTGGCGCACTTTGGACCCCACCAACAAATCTCTTAACACGGCATTCAGGTTTGAGACGAGCACATCCGCATCTCTGCGCGACAACACGAGCGGCGGCTTGATCTTGATAACGTTATGAAACGGACCATCAGTGCTCAGCAACACGCCACGTTCTTTCATCAGTTCTACGATCTGCGCCGCTTCAGTGTCCGCCGGCTTAAGCGTCTCGCGATGGCGCACGAATTCAATCCCGATAAAAAGGCCAAGCCCACGGACATCTCCAATTAGCGAATACTCTGCTTGTAATTGGGCCAGTCCATTCTTCAAATATTCTCCAACGTCCAGCGCGTTCTGTTGCAACTCCTCGTCGCGGATGACGTCGAGGACTGCGAGCCCCACGGCGCAGGAGACGGGATTTCCACCAAAGGTGTTGAAGTATTCCATGCCAGTTTGAAATGAATCGGCAATCTCGCGGGTGGTAATCACCGCACCCAGCGGATGGCCGTTGCCGATCGGTTTACCCAGAGTGACGATGTCGGGCACGACGTTCTGTGTCTCGAACATCCAAAAGTTTGTGCCGGCGCGGCCGAAACCGGTTTGCACTTCATCGGCGACACACACTCCGCCAGCGGCCCTGACGGCGGCGAAGGCCTCTTTCAGATAGCCCGGAGGCAAAATGATCTGCCCACCGCAACTGAGCGCCGATTCGCAGAAGAACGCTGCCGGTCTCTTATGCGCCCGGATCGCATCAACCACCGTCTGCGCATACTGCCGGCCGGCATCTGCGCCGCGGTGCGGGCCACGAAAGACATCCGGGATCGGGACTTTATGGACCCAGGCAGGACAACCGCGTCCGCCCGGTCCGTCGAACTTGTAGGGACTGAGATCGATCATCGCGCTGGTGTTGCCGTGATAAGCGCTGTCAACGACGATTACATCTTCCCGGCCCGTGTGCGTGCGCGCGAGACGAAGGGCCAGCTCATTCGCTTCACTCCCGCTGTTAACCAGAACGACCACGCTGAGCGGCCCAGGCAGCAACGCAGTCAAACGCTCGCTGTATTCGATTAGTTTCTCATGCAGATAACGAGTGTTCGTGTTCAGCACGGCCATCTGTTCAGACGCCGCCCGCACGACGCAAGGATGACTGTGGCCCACGTGCGCTACGTTATTGACGCAGTCGAGATAGCGGCGGCCATCGGCGGCGTAGAGGTACTGGCGCGAGCCGGCCACTATGTGCAATGGCGTTTGATAGGAAAGGCTCAAGGACGGCCCCAGCCGTTGCCGGCGCGCTGCCATCAATTCGCTCACCGGCGGGTTTGGTTGCTGCTGGGTCAGCAGGGGCATTCCGCACGCATAGCGAAACCTGCGGGTGGGCCATTCAAGAGGAATGACCGAAAGTTTTTCCAACAAATCCCAGGCCGGCGCGTTTGAGATGTTCAGGTATTCATTGTCCGGCGCCTCGGCCGTTTGCTTGGCCGCGTAGCAAACGCTGCAACACAGTCGCGTGACCGCCAAAGCATAGAGCACGTCAATCTCTGGTTCCACCAGCGGGTAGTTTTCGTGATAAGCCGCGACGACTTGTGCGGCGGCGCCGATCGGATCCGGTTTATCGAGCATGACGTAGGCGAGGGCGACTGCCAGATTGCAAACAGTGGCCGAATACACTACGTCGCCGAAATCGAGAATCGCAGTCACGCGTTGCTCAGACGGCGCAGATCCGCGAACCAGAATGTTGTAGTCATTCGCATCGTTGTGAATGATGCTGCAGCGCAAACTGCTCCAATCAATCTTTCCCCAGACAGAAAACAAGTGTTCGACCAGAGCCCTGCGCCCACCAGGCAACAGGCTGACGAACTCCCGGGCCATGGCGGCATTGCGCAGGTCCCAATAAAAAGAACGATGGGCCGCCGGGTGAGAGAACTCAGCCAGAGCCGTGTCCATTTGCGCCAGCGCACGGCCGAGAGAGCCGAGCAGCCGGCGCCCCTGCGGTTGAATTTGAGCCAGGCAGTTGCCGTCAAGCCAGGTAAGCAGCCGTACGAAATGTTCCCGTCCTCCTTCATCTTTGATTCTGGATATGGTTTCGCCAGTTTTGGACGGCACTATGCGTGGAAACTCCAAATCAGTCACGCCCGCGCTGAGGAACTGAATGAGTTGATTTTGCAGCTGCAGGAATTCCAGTGATTCGTCAGTGTTGGCAATCTTCAGGACATATTGTTCGCCGTTGCTGTTGATCCGGAAGTTTTGGTCTCGTTCGCTCGGAAGTGGCGCCGCGCAACCTTCGACACCATAAACTTCGGCTGCGATGCGCGCAGCAACATCCCGCGGTATTCGCGGAGCTTTTTGCACAGACGCGATCATTCGTTCATTTACCTCAGGAGAAAACCACCGCCGAGCGAATCGTCCGCGTCGAAATAGAATTCATTGCGGCCGGTGATGGAAGCAGTACCGCTCACTTCGGGGATCACTGCCTCGTAGGGACCGAACTTAGTGACCTCGACAGCCTGCACGGTCATGGTGCTGCCGATGATACTCTCGATGGTAATTTTCTGGTTGAGACTCAACTCGCCCCGGGCGTGATGCAACGCGGCGCGGGCACTTACCCCCGAGCCGGTGGCGGAACGGTCCACCTCGCCGTCGGCAAAGATGCATACGTTACGACTGTGATGATTGGACTCGATCGGAGGTCCGATAAATATTGTCCCGTAAAGAAAACTCAGTTCGTCTGTGAACGGATGCTTGATCGGGAAATCAGCCATCACTGCTCGCTTAATGCGGCGCCCTTTATCCATGAGCTGGTGATAATGATCAGGTGTCAGGCTCAGGCCAAGCGGCCCTGCCTCGACAAACGCATAGAACGCACCGCCATAAGCGACATCGAAAAGGACACGACCAATTCCGGGCACCTCGACCTGGGCGTCTCGCAGGTAGAGAAACGACGGCACGTTGAGAAACGAGACTTCTCGCACTTTTCCGTTTTCCTGAATAGCTTGAGCCCGAATTTTACCGGCGGGCACGTTAATAGTCAGTTGCGGGTTATCGCCGTCTTTGCGAACGAGGCCCGTCTCAATCACCAGTTTCGTCAAAGCGATAATCGCGTGACCGCACATCGTGCTGTAGCCTTCGTTGTGCAAAAAGAAAACATCGAGGTCGGCGTCGATTTATGGAGTAATGACCGCTCCGTACATGTCCGCATGTCCGCGCGGCTCCCACATTGTTCCGGTCCGGATGTGATCATAGTGTTCGCGAAAAAACCTGCGCTTCTCTAAAACTGTGCGGCCTTCGATTGGCGGCAGTCCAGAGGTGAAGACCCGCAAAGGCTCGCCGCCCGTGTGCATGTCGATGGCCGTAATGCGCGTCCAATGCTCCGGGGGCTGCCAGCGCGAGAAGTCAAAAGATTGCTGCATGGTGCGACATCTTAGACTAAGAACGATTAGTCGTGAATCATCCGATGAGAAAGCAGTACCCAGTTATGCTTCGTGACGTTCGTGTGGCTTCGTGGATCGCATGCTGAGCCGCGTCAAGGAGCGATCCACGAAGTCACCCGAACAAACACGAAACGGGTGACTTGTTGATGCCGTTAGGCAAGAAAGGTTTATGGCTCCAGCGTTCCCTCTTAGTTCTAAGCCCGGGCGCAATGGTTTCGCTCCTGCCCAGACTGGAGCGCAAGCGTCCTCGCTTGCATATTCTGCAACCGAGACGGTTGCGCTCCAGTCGGATCCACGGAGCTTGTTGTGTCCGTGGTCGCGGTGAGCTATAAACATCGCGCTCCTAACGGAGCGATCGGAGCGTAAACAAACATGAAATACGCACTAGCGGCAATCGTGCTGTCTTTAGTTCCAATCGGGTGTAACGCCCAACAACCGCTCCAACTCAAACCTACACCCAAAACCGTCGCCTGGGGTTATTACGACGCCTCGACGCCGCCGGTCATGCGCATCAAGTCGGGCGACACGGTCGAGGTGCAGACCCTCATCACTTCGAGTCCCAACCGCCTGGAAGGCGCCGGGGTGAAGCCGGGAGACGTCGAACAGAGCCTGCGCGATATTTATAAAGAAGTGACCAACAAAGGGCCGGGCGGACATATTCTCACTGGTCCAATCTATGTCGAAGGGGCTGAGCCCGGTGACGTGCTGGAAGTTCGGATCAAGCAGATCAAGCTGGCGATTCCTTATGCCTACAACGCGTT
>JBKPEE010000094.1:0-13498 GCA_046728235.1 Acidobacteriota bacterium | reverse complement strand
GCTTGTCACCATGCTGGACGCTGACGAGAAGGCTCAACTTAAAGCCGTGGAAATGACCTGGATCACGTACCGCGACGCGAATTGTGATTTTGTCGCGGATCAATACAAGGGTGGTTCGATGCGGCCGATGATCCTCGGCTTTTGCCTCGCAGATATGACTCACAATCGGACCAATGAATTGAAAGATCAGATTAAGGAACGGTCCAACTAAACTCGAGTATGCTGCAAAACAAACAAGGAATCATTTTCGGCGTAGCGAACAAACGATCGATAGCCTGGGCCACAGCACAAGCACTCCACCAGGCAGGTGCGCGCCTGGCATTTGCTTACCAGGGCGAACGACTCAAAGAAAATGTCGAGCGCTTGACGGCAGAAGAAATGCCCGATTCGCCGCTGCTCTCCTGCGACGTCATCAATCAGGCCGACGTTGACGAAGTTTTTAAGCAGCTGGGTAGCGAGTTCGGCCGGCTGGACTTTCTGATTCATAGCATCGCCTTCGCTCCTCGTGAAGCCCTGGAAGGCGAATACATGAAAGTCGAACGCGAAGGCTTTCTTTCAGCGCTCGAGGTCAGCGCCTATTCACTGACGCAACTGGCGCGCGCGGCCGCGCCTTTGATGACTGAAGGCGGCAGCATCGTCACCATGACCTTTCATGGCGCCGACAAAGTTTACCAGGGCTACAACGTGATGGGTGTGGCCAAGGCCGCTCTCGAATCGAGTGTGCGCTACTTGGCAGCCGATCTGGGCCCAAAGAATATCCGGGTCAACGCCATCAGCGCCGGCCCAATTCAGACGCTCGCGGCGCGCGGGGTCTCGGGCTTGAGCACTATGCTGAAGGTTCATGCCGAGCGCGCACCGCTAAAACGGAACGTCGAACCACGCGAGGTGGGCAACACCGCTTTGTTTCTTTGCAGTTCGCTATCCTCAGGAATCACCGGCGAAACCATCTACGTGGACTGTGGCTATAACGTGATGGGGATCTGACGATGATATGAGGATGATAGGACCTATAAGTCCTATAAGTCCCATAGGTCCCACTCCAATGCGGATTATTCCATGAAGGACGACGACTATTACAAAAAGCAAAGTGGCGGCACGCAGGATGAGCGGCTGCTGCAGACTCCTGAGCCAGGCGGTGAATTCCTGCATACCGACACCTGGCGGGTCTTTCGCATCATGGGCGAGTTCGTGCAGGGCTTCGAAGATCTCGCGCACATCACGAACGGCGTGGCCGTGTTTGGCTCGGCCCGCACGCCCGCCGATCACCCGGAATATAAAGCCGCGCAAGAGACGGGAGCGCTGCTCGCGCGCGCGGGCTACTCGGTTATCACCGGCGGTGGTCCCGGAATTATGGAAGCGGCGAACCGCGGCGCCCTCGAAGCGGGCGGGACTTCGGTCGGATGCAACATCGAACTGCCTCACGAACAACGCTCAAACAGCTATCTCACTCTGTCGCTCAAGTTCAAATACTTCTTCGTCCGCAAGATGATGTTCGTTAAGTACAGCGATGCGTTCATTATCTTCCCGGGTGGTTTTGGCACGCTCGACGAATTATTCGAAGCGCTCACCTTGATTCAGACGCACAAGATACACAACTTCCCGGTCGTCTTGTTTGGCTCAGTCTATTGGAAAGAGATGCTGGATTGGCTGCGCGGGGCGATGCTCGCCGACGGCAAGATTGTCGAAGAAGACTTCCGGCGGTTGCACGTGACTGACTCGCCCGCGGAAGTTGTCAAGATAGTGAAGACTTACGAACCTTCAGCAGAACTCACCAGCCACTTGAGATAAGCCTCAGACCCGGCAACGATAGGCAGCGCGACAATCTCCGGCGTCTCGTAACTATGAATTGAGCGAACCTCGCGCTCGAGCGCGTCGAAGTTTGCCCTGGTGCTTTTCGCAATCAGCAACACTTCCGGCTCGCGCTGCACTTCACCCTTCCAGAGGTAAATTGATTGCATTTCGGAGAGTATTTGCACACATGCCGCCAGGTGACGGCTTACCAGCATATCAGCGATTTGCGTCGCCTCTTCGGCCGAGGCCGCCGTCATGAGCACCACAATTGGTTCTGTTTTGTTCGGCATGCAAGTCAGAACCGCCTGCGGTAGCGGGCGGGCCAAGTCAGAACCGCCTGCGGTAGCGGGCGGGCCAAGTCAGAACCGCCTGCGGTAGCGGGCGGGCCAAGTCAGAACCGCCTGCGGTAGCGGGCGGGCCAAGACCTATTCGGCTTCCTCTTCGTCGTCTTCTTCGCTTGCGGGTCCCGTCAACGGTGAAGTGTCCTCGCCAAAGAACGAAGCGTACAGCTCGCGGGCGCGATCGAGATCGCGCTCGTCCACCAGGACGGCAACTCCTGGTGAAGTCGCCGAAAAGACCGGCGAGAACGCATCATTCGCCCCGGATTGCACCACGGCGCGCACGCCGTTTTGCCTGAGGATGTCGCTGACCATTTCGCCTTCAGCCGGCGAGGACAGGGTGTGCAGAGTGACGAAACGGGCGTCGCTGTGATCGTGCGTGGCCGTCTCAGAGGTCAAGCGCTCGACCAGTTCTGTATCATCATCAGGACAGCGAGTAATACCGGGCTTATATTCAGATTCGCATATGGGACAAAACATAGTAAGTTTCAGGTTTCAGGTTCAAAGTTTCAGGTTCCGGGGGTGTTCGATTCTCAAGGTATCAGAACTAACCTGAAACCTGAAACCTGGAACCTGAAACTTTGGCTACTGCCCTCTCAAACGGAATTTCTTCAAAGTGGGTGAACCGCTTGAAATCGCGGAACCGCTGATTGATTTCATCATGCGTCAGCCGGCGCACGCGTTCCGTGCCGAATTCTTCGACGTTGAATGACGCCATGACTGATCCGAAAATCATGGCGCGGCGCAGCGCTCCCTCGTCGAGTTTCTCCTGGCTGGCCAGATACCCCATTAAGCCGCCGGCGAAAGTATCTCCCGCTCCGGTCGGATCGAACACCGACTCGAGCGGATACGCCGGAATGGCAAAATATTCATTCGTAGTGAACATGGCGGCGCCATATTCGCCACGTTTGACGATCAAGGTTCTCGGTCCCCATGAAAGAATCTTGCGGGCCGCTTTGATCAGATTCGGTTCCTCAGCGATCTGTCGCGCCTCAGCATCGTTGACGATCAGGAGATCGACTACCTCGATTGTTTTCTGCAGGGCCTCTCGCGTGGTGTCAATCCAAAGGTTCATCGTGTCGAGCGCCACCAGCTCGGCGTCAGGCACTTGCTCCCGCACACCGCGCTGCAAGTCAGGTTGAATATTCCCGAGAAATACAAGGCGCGACTTCTTCGACGTTTCAGAAAGTTTTGGTTTGAAGCCGGCAAATACATTCAGTTGCGTGTCAAGTGTGTGGGCCACATTCAGGTCATAATCATAACGACCAAACCAGCGAAACGTTTTGCCGTCCGAAATGACTTCAAGATCAGTGGTGTCGATATTATGCTGCGTGAAGACTCCGCGCTCTTCGGCGCCGAAATCTCCACCGACGACTGCTACGATTCGAACGTCAGTAAAGAAACTGGCTGAAATTGAAAAGTGCGACGCCGAGCCGCCCAACATTTTTTCACGTTTTCCGAATGGCGTTTCCACCGCATCGAACGCCACGGAACCTACCACAAGTAGAGACATAAAGTTTTGAATCTTAAATCTGAGATCTGGAATTGAAGAGCTTGTGCTTTGTGCTTTGTGTTTACCGTTCGGACCGGCAATCACGTTGCGCGTGCCCGCTTTCTGCCTTCTGCTTTCTGTCTTCTGCTTTCTGCCTTCTGCTTTCTGCTTTCTGCCTTCTGCTTTCTGCTTTCTGTCTTCTGCCTTCTGCCTTCTGCCTTCTGCTTTCTGTCTTCTGCCTTCTGCTTTCTGCTTACGGCGCAGCCACCTTTGGTTTTGGCCCACCGAGGGGTTTCAGGTCATCGAGCGCCTGACTCCGAAACTTGCTTTGGGGGTAATCATTCACCAGATGTGACAGGTAATCGCGCGCCGCTTCTCGCAGCTTATCGGGCTCTGTCTTTACCTTCTGCTTGCCCTTCTCGTCGGCCAGCCGCAGATTACTCTCGCCGGCGATAAACAATACTTCATCAATCTTTGAGAAGGTTGGATCACCGGCGATTATCTCTTCGCAACGATCCAGCGACGCTTTGTAAGCCTTCTTCAATTTGAAATATTGCCGCGCGACGTCGAGATTATGCATCGATTCCTTCTCGACGTCTGGATCACGCATCACATCAGGGCCCTGCTTGGCTCCTCCCTGTGCCCGCGTCAAGGCGGGAACAAATAGCGAGAACGCAAAGAGCATCATGACAACGATCAATTTGTGCTTCATTTCTCCACCTCAATTCACCTCAGGAAACCATCGGCGCTTACTTCCTGTATTTGCCAATGATGGCGTCCAGGCGGCGCGCGGTTGCTTCGGGCCAATGGTCCGGCGCCGTAAAAATTGCGTTCTTCAGTGCCGCACTGCATTTGCAGTCGCGGGCCGCACCGGCGAGAGTCTTCACGGCGCCTTTCATGATCAGCTGCGCGTTCCGCACATTCTTGTTGAGATACTCGATGACAGTCTCGACCGTTACGGCATCGTGCGCCGGATGCCAGCAATCGTAATCCGTAACCAGCGCCAGCGTGGCATAACAAATCTCAGCTTCGCGCGCCAGTTTTGCTTCCTGCAGGTTTGTCATGCCAATTATATCCATGCCCCAGGAACGGTACACCTTGGATTCGGCGACGGTCGAAAACGCCGGGCCTTCCATACACAGGTAGGTTCCTCCGCGATGAACCTTCACATCTACCGCTCTGCACGATTCTTCCAATACGCCGCCGAGATGTTCGCAAACCGGATGAGCGAAGGCGACATGCGCCACGATTCCGTTCCCAAAGAAGGTCGACTCGGGCGCGCGCGCGCGTGTCCGATCAAAGAATTGATCTGGGATGACCATGTCCGTCGGCGCGTATTGCTCCTGCAAAGATCCCACCGCCGAGGCGGAAAGAATTCGCTCGACGCCAAGTAACTTCATGGCATAAATGTTCGCGCGAAAGGGCAGCTCAGTCGGCGTAAAGCGATGGCCGCGGCCGTGTCGCGGCAGGAAAGCCACGCGCTCGCCTTCGAGGGTGCCGATGATAAATTTGTCTGAAGGGTCACCGAACGGAGTTTTAACGGCCATCTCTTCGACGTCCGCCAATTCAGGCATCTGATAGAGGCCGCTGCCGCCAATGATTCCGATTTTTGCTGCTGTCATCGAAAGTTAGTTGTTGAGCGGCGGGTACTTCCCGTCGATTCGCACGCGCCTATGACGGGCTCTAGCCCGCCTCTAAACGTCAAGCCACCGAAACGGATCTCAACTTTCCGTCTTCTTCCACAATCCTCCCCAGAGGCTGCTCGGGATCGTGATAGAACAGACACGTCCAATTCTCGCGCGCCGCCTGAGGCAACAACTTCTTCTTCGCGGCCACGGTTTCCACCGGATACAAATCGTATCCCATCACCCATGCATAAGGCACATGCGCGCGCGTTGGAATTAGATCAGCGAAACCGAAAAATGTTTTGCCCTGGTGCGTGAGCCGCGGACATTGCATCGAGCGATTGTGGCCGGCGTAGGTTTCCATCGTCAGGCCCGGCACAACTTCGTAAGTGTCGTCCTTCAATTCCAGTTGTCCCGATGCCTTCAATGGCCGCCAGTTGTCGGGGAAATAGCTGGCGCGATCGCGATCGTTCGGCGATTCAGCATGTTCGTACTCAGCGCGCGAAATTAAGTGGCGCGCATGCGGAAATGCAGGGACCGCACGTCCGGTTTCGTCACACGTTGAATTACCACCCGCGTGATCGAAATGAAGATGTGTATTGATTACGATCGTGATATCAGCCGACGTAACACCGGCAATTGCTTTGAGCGAATCGTGGAAAGAACGCGCGCGATTGATGCCATACATGGCGCGATGCTTGTCGCTCCACTTCTCGCCGATGCCGGTATCGATGAGGATGCGTTCACCTGCGCCTTCGAGAAAAAGGCAGTTCATATTCATCCGAATGCGATTCTGATCGTCAGGCGGCGAGAACTTTGACCAGAGGTTGCGCGGAACCACGCCGAACATCGCGCCGCCGTCGAGCCGGAATTCACAGTCGGGAATGATTTCAACTCGGTAATCGCCGAAGCGCATACGGTGTTGGGTACAGCGGGAAGGCATATAGGGCGTAGACTTCGCCTACGCCCCATAGCCCATATACTTGGGCCTATTTCTTCCCTTTCGCCGGCGTCGCCTTACCCTTTGGCGTCTGAGTGTTCGATGGCGGCGCCTCGTCGGGCATCATGCCGGGAGGCATTCCCTGTTGCATTTCCTGCGGAGCAGGTTGCGGCACAGAAAAGTTCTCGGCCACTGTAACGTGGTTGCTTTGCCGCTTCACGATTTCGTCAATCAGGTTCTTCTCTTTCTCCTGCTCGACCGCTTCGCGTGCCTGGTCTTTGGCGGACTTTGGCGGGCCGAAGGGATTCTGAGCTCCGCCGGCAGCAATCAGAATATGGCGCGCATGGACTTGTTCTTCGGGTTTACCGTCCTTGGTCTCGGTCTTTCTGTCTTCGACTTTGATGATGTGAAAACCGAACTGGCTTTCGACGAGATCGCTGATTTGTCCCGGCTGCAACGCAAAGGCAGCTTTTTCGAACTCCGGGACCATCTGTCCGTGACCGAACCAACCGAGGTCGCCTCCCTTATCTTTACTGCCCGGATCGGTTGAGAACTCCTTCGCCAGCGCCGCAAAATCTTCGCCGGCACGCGCGCGCCTCAGGACATCCTCGGCCTTGGCGCGAGTCTGCTTGTCATCCAACTCCGGATGTTTGGAGATGTAGTCGGCCACCTCGGCGTCAGTCGCCTTAGTCCCCGGGATCAGCGTTTCTTTCGCATAAGTAGACGCGAGTATGCGCCCCTGCTCCAGCATAATTTCCAGTTCGACATTTCGTTTCTTGTCAATGCCGGCTTGCACACCGCGACGCTCGCCAATCAGCACCTGACCCAACTGATGACGAATCTCCTTCAACTGCTCCTCAGGAATCGCCTGTCCGGCCATCATCGGGTTCTGCGCCTGCGCGTCTTTCACGAATTGTTGAAACCGATCTTCCTGTCCGGGTTCCTTGAAAAAGGCGTCAATGTCAGTGTCCGTGGGTTGCGTTGGTGCCCCTTGGGCGCCGGTCTGAGATTGAGCATAGCTCTGAGCGATCACGATGGCGCGAACGATGTCCAGCTGGCGCTTGACATCGGGACGATAGCCGATGCCTTTCGCCCGTGCTTCTTCAGCCACTGACAACAGCTCGCGAACATTCTTCGCAAAATCGCGACGCGCTGCATCGTCGGCGGCCAGACGGGCGCGCGATTGCGGCGCCTGGTCCGACGCAATCTGCGTCATGTCATCTGCGGTCAAATTAATCGGGACCGCGTGGCTGGCCTTAACCTGCCAGGCAATAAGGCCGAGTGACAATGCGATGCCGGCTGCGGCGACGATCCATGCTTTGGTTATGGAATTCAAAATAGCTTTCCTTTCACGATTAAGTTAATTCGTGGCGTTCTCTAACGGCCTTTCGATCAGTTCGATTAAGACCCCGCCTGTCGATGATGGATGAATAAAGGCGACAAGGCAACCGCCCGCGCCCGCGCGTGGCTCTTCATCGATCAACCGAAATCCTTTTGTCTTCAAATCGGCCAGCGCAGTCCTGATATTCTGCACCCGCAAGGCAACATGATGGATGCCCGGACCGCGCTTTGCCAGAAACTTTGAGATCGGTGAATCGTCTGAAGTTGCTTCGAGCAATTCAATGCGGGACTCGCCCAGAGGCAGCATGGCGACCCGGACCTTCTGCGCCGGCACCTCTTCTGTTTCGGCCACAGACAGTCCAAGCACGCCACAGTAAACCGATGCGGCCTCATCTATTCCGTTGGTGGCAATGCCGATATGGTCGATTTTCATCGATTTGTTAGGTTGTCAGTGGTCAGTTGTCAGTGGTCAGATTTAGAAACAACAAACGACTAACGATCACCAACTGACAACTGACCACTGACTACTGACTCTCTTTTATCAACTCTTCCACCGCCGAATACGGATCGCGTTTCTTGATCGCAACCTCGGCGGCTAATTGCTCGAGCTTTTCCAACGCGCCCTTACGCTTCAATGTTTCAGAAACCAATCGCTCGCGCAACAGCTCAACTATGCGCCATCTCGCCACGGCTTGCTTGCGGCGAGCCGACGCGGGAGCGTTCTGCTGAAACTGTTTGCTCTCGTCAACAGCATGCGCCAGGTCGTCAATCCCGCGGTTTTCGATGGCCACCGTTTTTACGATTGGTGGCTGCCATTCATCCGGGCGCGTCGCCAGGCTCAGCAACGCTTGCAGTTCCTTTTCCGTTCGCAGGACTCCTTCGCGATCCGCCTTGTTGATTACCAGAACGTCCGCGATTTCCATAATGCCGGCTTTCATTGTCTGGACGTCATCGCCCATTCCCGGCACCAGGACGACTGCACAAACATCGGCCGTCTTGGCAATTTCGATCTCGTCCTGACCGACTCCTACGGTTTCGACGATGATTTTGTCATAGCCGGACGCGTCCAGAATTGCCACGGCTTCGACGGTCGCTCGCGCGAGGCCGCCGAGGTTCCCGCGGGTCGCCATCGATCGAATGAAAACGCCTTTGTCCAGCGACAGCGTCTGCATGCGAATACGATCGCCGAGGATGGCTCCGCCGGAAAAAGGACTCGACGGATCGACCGCGATGATCCCGATTCGATCGCCCTGCTTTCGATAATAAGCCGCCAGCTTATCAACCAAAGATGACTTCCCTGCTCCCGGCGCGCCGGTAATGCCGATTACCAGGGCCCGTCCGGTGCGCGAAAAGATCTGCTTCATCAACTCTGAAGCTGACGCCGCGTCATCCTCTACTTTTGAAATCGCGCGCGCGACCGCAGTCGGATCGCCCGCGATAACCCGTTCCAGCAGGGAATCGTTCATGAAGCTTTCAGGATTTCGCGCGCAATGATCATCCGCTGAATCTCAGACGTGCCTTCACCGATCGTGCACAGCTTCGAATCGCGCCAGTATTTCTCAGCCGGATAATCTTTTGTATATCCATAGCCGCCGTGAATCTGAACCGCCTCTTCGCACACGTGGACACTCATCTCGCTGGCGAACAGCTTGGCCATCGATGATTCCTTCGTGGTCTTCTTACCCTCGTCTTTCAAGGCGGCGGCGCGATACATCAACAGGCGCGCGGCTTCGATCTGCATCGCCATATCGGCCAGTTTGAACTGGATGGCCTGAAATTCGCGGATTGGTTTGCCGAATTGCTGGCGTTCAGCAGAATAACGCACCGCCGATTCGTAGGCGCCCTGCGCAATCCCGACGGCCAGTGCCGCAATCGAGATTCTGCCGCCATCCAGAATCTCCATCGCGTTTACAAAGCCCATTCCCTCGTCACCCAGACGGTTCTCATCAGGAACAAAACAGTCTTCGAAAACCACGCTCGCAGTTTCCGACGCGCGTAGTCCCAGCTTGTTCTCTTTCTTTGAAGGAGCGAAACCTTTCATCCCCTTTTCGAAGATAAAGGCCGTGATGCCCTTGCTGCGCTGGGCGCGGTCGTTCGAGGCGAACGCGACGCAAGTGTCGGCATGAATAGCGTGCGTGATGAAGTTCTTCGATCCGTTGATTATCCAGCCGCCATCTTTCTGCACCGCGGTGGTCCGCGTACCTGAGGCGTCGGAACCGGCCCCAGGTTCAGTCAAGCCCCAGGCGCCGAGATGTTCGCCTCGCGCCAGTGGCGCCAGGTATTTTTGTTTTTGCGCCTCAGTTCCATACTGAAAGATATGGTTCGAGCAAAGCGAGTTATGCGCGGCGATTGAAATTCCAACTGATCCATCCACGCGCGATAATTCTTCGATCGCGGTCGCATATTCGACGTAACCGAGACCGGCGCCGCCATACTCCTCCGGAAACAGAATGCCGGTCAGGCCGAGTTCACCGAGTTTTGGAAGCAGTTCGATCGGGAAATGCTGCGACTCATCCCACTCCATCACATGCGGCGCAATTTCCGCTTCAGCGAACTCGCGCACGCTCATCTTCATTTGCAGCTGTTCTTCGGTAAGTTCGAATTGCATCGTGTGTCAGAACCGGGAGCGGTAGCGACCGGGTATATCGTTCAACGTATGCCAGATTACGGGCTTTACAAAGAAACGACAGGCCATATACGCCTGTCGTAACGTTAATGCGAACGGGACATTGTATCTCAACGGCGAGGAACACGCACCCGCGCCTGAGGATTGTCGTACCGAGGAAGAGAAGGATTTGACCACGAAGCGCACGAATAAAGATGCGCCTCATTTCGTGTGTTTCGTGGTCAAATAGTTTTGGTTAGCGCGACTGGCGCGATTCACCGGCAACGCGACGTGTCTTTCCCTGAGGTCTGGCCCTGGCTGCGGGAGCCTTGAGCAGCGCCACTTCACGCGGGTTCAGATAACGCCACTGGCCGGTGCGCAAAGGTCCAATCTCGAGCGGGCCAATCCGTGAACGAACGAGTTTGATGACGGAATGGCCAATCGCGTCGAACATCCGGCGGATCTGTTGATTCCGGCCCTCGAAAAGAGTCACTTCAAACCAGGCGTTGCTGCCACTGTCGCGCAGCCGGCGCACTTCCGCTCGAGCCATCCGCTCGCCTTCGCCAATAACTACGCCGCGCCGCAATCGTTCGATGGCTTTGTCGGCGGGCGCGCCTTTTACTTTAACTTTGTACAGCTTGGGAATCTTGTTCTTTGCTGACGTAACGATGTTTGTCAATTCGCCGTCATTAGTTAGCAGCAATAACCCTTCAGTGTTGAAATCCAGCCGCCCGACCGGATATAGGCGGCCGAGAGACCGAGGGATTAGATCCGTAACCAACGGCCGGTTTTCCGGATCAGACATACTTGTCAGATAGCCCTTCGGTTTATTCAGCAGGACGTAAGTATGACGGGCCAGATTCAGCTGCGGATTAATCAGGCGGCCGTTGACTTTGATGTGATCGCGCGCCGGATCGGCTTTCGCGCCCAGCTCGGTCACGCTCTTACCATTTACAGTAACCTTACCTCCGGTAATCAGATCCTCAGCGTGACGTCGTGAAGCGATACCCGCTGACGAGATTAATTTTTGTAAACGCTGTTGCATAAACAAGAAAGCAGCAGGCAAAAGTCGGTAAGCAGCAAACTTCGAAAACGCTGCCTTCTGCCGTCTGCCTACTGCCTACTACTCTCCGCCGCCCGCCAGATCCTGGAAGTCTTCGATGCTGGGCAATTCGGACAGGTCCCTCAAACCAAACTGAATTAAGAACTCTTTCGACGTGCCATACATCATCGGCCGGCCCACGGTCTCTTTCCGGCCCTTGGCGACAATCAGACGCTTATCGAGCAGAGTCTTAATGGCGGAGGGCGACTGAACGCCGCGAATCTCGAGAATCTCGGGAACCGTGACCGGCTGCTTGTAAGCAATCACCGCGAGAGTTTCAAGCGAAGCGAGCGAGAGCTTGGCGCTGGGTTTGGACTTCAGATAAGCGCGCACGTGCTCGTGGAATTCCGCTCTGGTAGCGATTTGCCAACCGCCGGCAATTTCCCGCAACTGCAAGCCCCCGTTGCCTTCGTCATATTCGGCGACCAGCGCAGCGATGACTTTTTCAACCGCGTCGCGATCGACCTTTACCACATCGGCAATCATCTTAGCGGTGATCGGCTCGTCGGCGACGAAAATCAGCGCTTCGGTTACGGATCTCAACTCAGCGTCGCTGATTTCGCGCCGGCCTTCTATTTCAGATTCAGCCGATTCGACGATTTCAACTTCACCGTCTGTCACGGTTGCTGCCTTGGCTTGCTTACTCATGAAGGATCTTCCTCGATCATATCGCCTTGCTAGCTGGGCGATACGGCTCGCGCCGTAATCTCACCGAAGGTCTCGCGCTGTTGCAGCGAGATCTCGCTCAGGCGTACCAACTCGAGAACGGAAAGGAACGCGACGACCAACTCGCGCCGCGATTGGGCCCGCTCGAAAAACCTGAGCAGATTCAACTCACCCGCTGATCTGACCATGTTGCGCAGACGCTCGATCATCTCGGCCATCGTGACTTCCTCGCGCTCGATCTCCAACAGGACTTCTTCTTTGTGGCGGGCCAGGATCTCCTGAAACACGCGCAACAAATCAAAGAGCCCGACTGCCACCTCGGGATTATTCTTGTCCGTCTCGATTTCAGCACGCGTGAAGACCGCCTGCTCAACAGTTGCGCGCGACCAAAGCATTTGCGCGGCAGCTTTGTACTTTTCGTGTTCCAGCAGCCGGTTTACCAGCCCGGCACGGGGATCCTCCAGCTCCTCTTCCGGCGCCGTGGGGTCGCGCGGCAGCAACATGCGCGACTTAAGTTCGATCAATTGGGCCGCCATCACGAGAAAATCACCGGCCACCGTCAGATCGAGTTCCTTCATCAGCTGCAGGTAACGCAGATATTCATCAGTGATGCGCCCGACCGGAATATCGTAGATGTTCACCTGATCCTGACGAATCAAATAGAGGAGGAGATCGAGCGGCCCTTCAAAATCGCCCAGCGTCACTTTAAGTTGATCACTGTCCTGATCGGGTTCGATGGAAGGTTGGGCGCCGGCGACACTGATGGTCTGCGCCGGCTCATTGCCGCTGGCGGGAGATTCAGTTTCCACCGTTTGCATTAGGTCATCCATGATCGTTCAGGCGCGCGCGCCGATTATTCCCATGTTCTGCTTGGCGCTGGCAAGGGTCATCCGCGCGATCGCTTCAGCCCGTTCCGCACCCTGCTCCAGAATCCGATCGAGTTTATCATCATCGATGCCGCGAACGCGCTCCTGGATTGGCCTCAGAAATTCTATGCAGACGTCCGCCAACTCCTGTTTCAAAGCTGCATAGCCTTTGCCCCTGAAGTGATCTTCAATTTCCGCCGCCGTTTGGTTGGTAAGCAGATGATAGATCGTCAACAGATTGTTAATCGCCGGTCGCGATTCATCAAACCTGATCTCAGTTCCTGAGTCGGTCACCGCTCGTTTGAACTTACGCCTGATCGCATCATCGTCGTCGAGCAACATTACGCAGCCCGCTTCGCTGTCTTCATCCGATTTGGACATTTTCTTCGCCGGATCGGCGAGCGACATAATGCGCGCGCCCACTTTGGGAATGAACGGATCGGGAACCACAAACGTCCGGCCATAATCCCGATTGAAGCGAATCGCAATATCGCGCGTCAATTCGAGGTGCTGTTTCTGATCATCGCCAACCGGCACCAGATCAGTCTGGTACAGCAGAATATCGGCAGCCATCAGCACCGGATAATCAAACACGCCTACCCCTACATTCTCTTCCTGCTTGCGCGCCTTGTCCTTGAACTGGGTCATGCGCTCGAGCTCGGACATTCGCGCGACGCAGTTCAACAACCACGTTAGCTGCGTGTGCGCGGCGACATCCGATTGCACGAACAC
>JBKPEE010000093.1:0-14228 GCA_046728235.1 Acidobacteriota bacterium | reverse complement strand
TCGTTCGGCGGTAACAATCTGACTCGATCGTTTCGACGCCCGGTATCGCGCGCAGCGCGAGAAATTCCAAAAGCGCGTTCCAGTGAAATGGCGGACGAAAATCGAGTCGAAATAAATACTCATTTTCAGATTTGTGCGAAGAGGTTTGAGAGCGGCTCCTTAGCTGACTCGGGGTCCGTTTGTAAGAGCTGCGAAAAGCTGCGTTGAAACGACGCACGCTGCCAAAGCCTGACGCTTCCGCTATCTGGCCCATCGGCAGATTAGTTTCATCGATCAGTTTCTTGGCGAAGTGCAGCCGGCGGGTTTTCATTACCGCGTTGGGGCTGGCCCCAAGGTGCCGCAGAAATAACCTGCGCAATTGCCGACTGCCGACACCCAGGCGCGAGGCAAGCTGCTCAACCTTCTCACCTTTCATTTCACTCTCGCTGATCAGGCGTAGTGCCCGCGACACCGTAGTTGAAGTTCCTAACCACGCGGGGGTACCAGGCGACAGCTCTGGCCGACAGCGCAAGCACGGCCGGTAACCAGCCTCAGCAGCGGCAGCAGCGCTGGGAAAATAGAGTACATTTGTTTCCTTGGCCGCCCGCACCGGACAGATCGAACGGCAATAGATTCGCGTAGTCCTCACTCCGATAAAGAAACGGCCGTCAAACCGGGCGTCGCGCGTCAAACGCGCCTGTGAACAGATGCGTGGGTCAATGTCCATGGGCTGTGCTCATTAAGATACACGAGTGCGCGGAAAAGGATGGACGTTTTCGGACCTGGATTCCGAAGAAGTCGGCAGACAAAGTCGGAGCAGAACTTCTTTGACAGTCGTAACGGAACATCCGGAGGCAACTGACCTTTGAGTTGCCTCCGGACGATCGCAACAACGGGATATCCTGGAAGACAGCAGAGTTCAGCCTGCATTTGAACTCTGGTTGCGGCCACATCATTCCCAAGTGCCCCGAGGTTGCGGTCTGAGTGCCAAGCATCCTATCGGAGCAAGGCGTTGCCAAGACGCCTCTCCCGCAAAATCGTTTGCCTTACATCTTTCGGCAGGACGACTTTTGCTTGCACCGATGATGGAGTGTTCTTTTTACTGGAGGCACTTTCAGAAACTGGAATTGCTATGAATGTTTTGATCGCGCCCGTTGCCGGATCAAACGCTCTGCCGGTGATCTCACCTTCGTCGTTAATGTCCTGGGCGTTTATGATGAAGCCATTAAAGCCCGGAGCCAAGTGGTCAGGATCGTTGAGATTGATCATCGCACCGTTCTCCCACAGAAAGCCTTGGCAATCGCCGTCCACTGTGCAGGAACTACCCACGACTTGACCGCGCTCATTGATACCATTGGCTTGGCTCAAAACGTGGTCAGCTATCGGCAGTGGATCAATTCGTTTGATGCCGTCCTTACTTGTCCAGATAAAGGCACGCAGATAGTCTCCGTTAAGATCAGTGTCGGTTGTCGCGCCGAAACCTACAATGACACTGCGCTGGTTGATCGCCATCGGCGTGATCCAGAGTTCAGCCCCAAGGTTTCCGATATTGGTCGGTATGCCTCGATCCCAAAGAACGGCGTGTTTAGCAGTAAGCCGGCCAACTGCCTGGTCACAGCGTCCCGAGATGCCAACAATCTGTCCTTTATTATTGATCGCTGTGGCTGCGCCGCTTGAGTCGCCAGAAATTAGGGGCAACTCCTCAGGTTGATTGGATCCGGTTCCCCAAGTCACCGGGCGAAACTGGAGTACTTGTTTGCCAGTGCAAGTCGTGTCGTGAACGCCATTTTCCGCCCACCCTACTACCCTTCCGTCGTTGTTGGCGCCCGTCGCAAAGCTGTTGTTGCCACCGGCGAGCGGGAGCAGTCGCGTCATCACGTCGTGCTGCCATCTAAAACCCAAGCAGGTAAAGCCCGACTGTCCACCAAAAAATGCGGCACAGCTCCAGGTTTCTCCATTAGGCTCCGGCGTGTCGGTTTGGAAAATTCCCGCGATGACTCCCCGACTATTCTTCACGGGCCATGCTACGTTGCTGTTTCTCTCAGGTCGGCCGGGCGTCAGGTCGATAATCAGACCGTCTCGCCAAAGCGCGGCGTGACGCTTCTGATTTCCCGTCAAGAAGGAAAAACCTGCTATCCAACCCCGATTGTTAATGCTGTTACCCCGGTTCCTGGTCCCGCCGAGCGACTCGTCAAGATAGGAAACCTGATATTGTTGCGCCACCGTTGTCTGAGCCAGAAGCGTACACGATGCGGCGATCAAGACAACTAAGCGCAGCCTGTAAACGCTGCTGGTTATCAGTCGAATCCAAGTGTGTTGTGCTTGCCTCATCAGAACTTACTCCTTTTCCGCTATTCGTTTCCGGACGAACTAACGTTCCGTCTCCTGATCATTCGCGTCACAGATCGAGCGGCAGTGGATACGCTGCTCAAGGTTCATGGAACGTGCCCATTCAGATTCACGAGGGTGTCAAAACGGCTAGACGCTTTCGGAACTCAAAACTGAAAAAGGATTTGCGTTTTGGCTGAATGTCCTGCCCTGCGGTTGGCGTCGTTGGAGTACATGTACGCCGCGTGACTTTTCTGTCGGTAGTTTCAACGACTTGGGATTCGCGTCCGGAAACGTCCAACGACTTTGTCGGGCCACTGGTAAACTCCGCCGTCCCTCAACAAATCACCACGACGCTGTTTCTCTGGAGAAACAGAACAGAAATGGAGTGAAAAATGGCATTGAGGATGGCTTCGGTGGTTCTGCTGATTTTCGCCTTCGGCATCTCCGCCCAAACAGACAGAAACGGAGGAGAGTTAATGGAAAACTCCGCGAACGCAACGCCGCGCATTCCTTCGCAATCTCGCAAAGACAACGTGAAAGAGATCATTGTGGAACTCGACAGGGCATATCAGGGAGCCGTGAAAAATAACGACATGAAAACGATGGCACGGATCTTAGCCGACGATTTCGTTTTGGTGACTGGCAAAGGGAAGTCTTCTCAAAAGAAGATCTGCTCAAGGAAGTGCGCGAAGGCAAAACGATTTATGAGCGGCAGGAAGACTCAGAACAAACCGTTAGGGTCTGGGGCGATACAGCGGTCACCACCGCCTTGCTGTGGGTGAAAGGTACGAGTGAAGGCAAGTCGTTTGAATATAAGTTGTGGTTCAGCGATGTTTACAAACGAACTCCGAACGGCTGGCGTTATGTCTTCGCGCAAGCCGCACAACCGCTGCCGAAAGAACCTTGATTTCATAATTCAGTTTCGCTTCGTCAAACAATTCAGGACTTCGTGTAACGATCCGCACCTAAAAAGTGGAGCGAAACGTACGGCTCTTCGCCAACCACCCAACTGTCGTGTGGCGCAGGTGGGATGTAGAAGATTGTTCCTGGACCAAGCTCGTGCACTTCTCCGCCAATTATTGCTGCGGTTGATCTACCGGAGATTACCATTCCAACGTGCTCAACCTCACAGAACGGCGTTCCGGCCAGAGGACTGACATGCTCAGACCACTTCCATCCCGGCTGGTACGTAGCCCGGCCGATCACCAGGTCGCCGAGTCGGACGGTTTCAAATTTGCCTTTTTCGAACTCCCGGATTTCGTCGGGTTCATCGAACCTCTTCAGAATCACTTCGTCCATTTCAATTCCTTTCATTGCGCATTCGCCTCAAGGTCCCGAAAAAGTTTTTCTTGCAAAGATATATGCACGACGACTTTGATACTCAACCGCTTCTGGATACGGGTCTCTCTCAATTACTTCCTCCAGCGCAAAACCTGCAGTCATAAGATCCTTCTTCATTTCTTCAGTTTCAAAGAAAAAGAAATCTACGGACACCTCTTTCCCCCACCACTCGTCAAGATGTTTGTTCTCTGTTCCGATATGGAATGTGAGCAGCAACACTCCGCTCGGGAGCAGCACGCGCTTGAACTCCCGCAAAGCCTGCAGGACCTTCGGGCGAGGGATGTGCACGATAGAATAGAAAGCCGCGATCCCGCCGTAAGAGTCGTCCGCGACATCAGCAAGCGCCAGCATGTCGCCCTGTTGAAAGAAAATCTCTGGATTCAAACTCCGCGCTTGTTGCACCATCGCCGGGGACAAATCGACGCCGCACATTTTTGTTCCCCGACTGTGTAAATAACCAGCGATTTGTCCAGGACCACATCCCATGTCACAGATGATGCCTAAACCGCCCACTTTCTCGGCTAACCAATCAAGCATCCTTCGGTCAAATGGCTTCTTATCCATTTCGTCGCGAAACTCGTTGGCGTAGTCTTCTGCCACGCGGTCATAGCTGCTTTTTAGTTCTTCACTCATCAACTTCGACTCTTTAGCCATGCGGCGGGAATTAGCCCGTGAATTCCTAACCGGATTTTTGCCGCAGCAATTATGACCGCGAGCCTCGCGCCGAGGCAACGAGGAATGACATGGGAACAGTGGCAAGAGCTTCTCGCAAGCGGGACCCATCCGCGACGGCTGATGGATCGTGACGAGGTGCCAGACGATGTCCGTCAGTCGGTGGAGTTTACGTCGGCCTGTCCGTCGACCGCCACAGTGATGCGCGCGCACCTAGGCCCAACTCTCGGCACCCGTTCGCTCGAAGAACATGAGAAGCTGTGATGACCCGAACGGAAGCCAACCAAAAGGTTTCGATTCCAACCACCGGAAACCTTGACGAACATATTCCGTAGGGTTCAGGTTCGAGAAGAATTGAAAGTCGTGAATCAGATGCGCCTGGTCGTAGTACCCCTGGCGCCTGGAGTTCAATACGCTTCTCAACGCTATTTTCCATAAACGCAACCTCCGAGCAAGTTAGGCGGCGTACAGTAAGACTCAACGGCGCAGGTTTACAAACTTTCTGGAACCTTTTGCGGCTGACGAGTGAATTGTCTATGAGGACAAATTTCCCGAGCAATGACGACGCGGCCAGCCGACAGCGAATTGCAAAAGCGAATGTTGAGCGGAGACAGGGAAGCCTTTGCCGAACTATATCGCCATCATCAGCGGAGCGTTTACGGCTTTGCGCTGCAAATGACCGGCGTGCGTGAACTTGCTGAAGATATTACGCAGGAAGTTTTCATGTTGCTGATGCGAAAAACAGTTTTATACGATGAAAAGCGAGGATCGCTTAAGGCGTTTCTGCTCGGGGTTACCCGCAATTTCGTGCTCAGAAGACTGAAGCAAGAGCGAGCGTTTGTTTCAATTGAAAGCGCAGAAGATCAGTCGATACTCGAGAGGGCTGAGGATGAATCACTGACCCAGAACGAATCGATTCGCGAGATGCGTCAGGCAATTTTGGGTTTGCCGCCGCACTATCGAGAAGTTGTCGTCGTGTGCGAACTTCAGGAGCTGAGTTATGCAGAAGCGGCGGAGGTGCTGGGCTGCACCATTGGCACGATTCGATCGCGCCTGCATCGGGCGCGAACTATGCTGACTGAGAGATTGAGCGCGCGTGAGGATCGCGCGACGGCGAAGAAAATAAAATCAGCGAGGTGCTTCGCATGAATTGCCACAGGTTTGAAGAATGCGTGAATGATATTGCCCGCGAGCAGATGATCGATGTGAGTGCCCGCGACCAAGCGTTCGAACACGCCGGCGAATGCGAGCGGTGTGCGAGAAGACTTGATGAAGAGCGACGTTTGACGACCCGTTTGCAAATGTTCGCCGCCGTTGCGTCAACCGACGCGCCGCCGCGATGTGAGACGCAATTGCTGGAAGCGTTCGAACAGCACACGGGTCTGAGGTCGCACCGGTTTGTGAATTTGCGCCGAGGGTGGATCACTGCCGCTGCAGCCGCGCTGCTTATCATCGCTGCAGGCGCGGCTATTCGCTGGCAACGCTCCGTTTCATTACCGCCAAGCGATGTGGCCATAAAGAAGCCTCAGGCGCAAGATAGTGTTCTGAACTCGCCAACGCTGCCTCTGATCGTGAGGCGTAGCGAACCAGAAAAAAATGAAAAGCCTTCGCAACGGCGCCTAGTCTCGCATCGCAAGAAGGGCGCTGAATCTTTGGCAAAGGCCTCGACCGCAAACAATAGCAACCGCGAAATCGCCACCGCCTTTTTCCCGGTGAATTACGGTGGCGCGAATCTGGATGAAGGTGGCCGCGTCGTCCGCGTCGATCTGCCGCGTTCAGCGCTCGCACATTTTGGTTTGCCGGTAAACATGGATCGCGCAAACGAGCGAATCAAAGCCGACGTGCTTCTTGGCGTCGATGGTCTGCCCCACGCGATTCGATTTGTTCAATAACTGATTTGTATTCGATAAGAGAAAGGGAGAAATCATGAAGCACATATTAAGAATGATTGGATTGCCTGTGGCGCTGGCTGCATCGTCCACGTTGGCGTTGGTTTTTGCTCAGGAGAAGACACCGGCGCCGGCTCCTCCGCCCGATAAAGAATTCCGTTTGCAAACTGGTCCCGAATTTCAAGCTCCCGACTTTGTACTGGGCGGTGGGGTTGGGTTCTCGTTCGTTAGCTCCGAATTCAGTTTGGACAAACTCGTGAAGGGTGCGCCGTATTCAGCAGAAGCCGTGACCGAGATGACTCAAACGCTGAGCGACGGCAACCGCATCGTCAACAGCACAACCACTGTCGTTTATCGGGACAGCGAAGGCCGCACCCGGCGCGAACAGACGATCAGAGCGATTGGGCCGTTCAGTACCTCAGGCGAAGGATTGACGACAATCTCGATTAACGATCCGGCAAAGGGAACTGCATACATGCTCGACCCGGCGAATCGGATCGCTTTCAAAAACCAGGTCTTTCAATTCGAGATGCCACCGCCACCTGAAGCGGCCGGGGGGCCGGGCGTCCGCGTCCGCGGACAGGTGCAAAACTTTACGTTCGCGCGCAACGGTGGCGGGGAAATGCAAGTTGTCACCGCTGAACCGGGAGTGCGTGCCGGCAACGAACCGCCAAAGCCTAAGATCGAGTCGCTGGGCAAGCAATCCGTCGAAGGCGTCGATGCGATCGGCACGCGCACGACGATCACGATTGCTGCCGGACAGATTGGTAACGAACGGCCAATCGAAATCGTGGACGAGCATTGGTACTCACAAGAGCTTCAGACGACGGTGATGAGCCGTCATTCCGATCCGCGCTCGGGCGAAGTTGTCTATCGCCTTAAGAACATCAATCGCGCGGAACCGGATCACTCGCTGTTCGAAGTCCCGGCCAACTACACGATCAAGAGCGGACCAGAACCGCCACCATTTCAATTGCGAACTGGTAAGCCGGGTCGTCCGGAAGAATTACTCAATTAACGCCTAGCCTTTGACTTTTTCGGGGATGAAACCAAGCCGGTGTCGCTCTCGCTCATGCCGGCGCGCTGCCAAATATTGCCAGCACCAAAGTACGCGAGCATTGGCCCATGCGGACGACCATCGAATCTTCTTTTTCGATTCAGCCATTAGCCTTCATCTACGCGCACGAGCCTTGAAGTGTTCTTTCTTTTCATACCGCGCTTGGTTGGACTGATCTTACATCATGATTAAGCCACGTCTCAGCCCCTGCGTGACTGCTTCCGTACGGCTCGACGCGCCGAGCTTCGCGAGAATCGACGAGACGTGAAACTTGACCGTGTGCTCTGATATTTGTAGTCGCCAGGCAATCTCTTTATTGCCAAGGCCTTCTGCCATCATGTCGAGCACTTGTCGCTCGCGCGGCGTGAGGTTCTCGGTGAGCGGTTCGAGATCCAGAGCGGCAGTCTCATGATTTGGGTCCTGTGTCGCAGTCTCTTCAACGATCTCAAACGCATCGCGAGGTAGAACGATAACTCCTGCGAGCGCCGCTTCGACGGCCGCAAGTATTTCTTCCTCGGTGGCCGTGTTCGGTAAGACCGCGGACACGCCGGAACGCAACAGGCTAACAACTAATTTCTGCCGCCAGTTAGGTATTAGTGCGACCACGGCGGGACCCTCAGTTTCAGGGCCTTCGGTTGTCGTTGCTCGTTCGAAAAAGTCCTCACTCGAATTGTCGCCGAGTTCGACAATGATTAGATCAGCCGGTCTCTCCGCAAGTTCGATCTCAGTTTCCGCTGCTCGCGCCGTCGGGAAACTTCCCAACACCTCAAAACGCTCGTCTGCGCCGATGAGCGCCGCAAGGCCAGCGCGAACTACCGCTGAGGCGGCGATGATTTGAACAGTAATTGTGCACTCACCGGCGCCACCTTCTTGATCGCTTCCATCTATGCCTGGGCTCGTCGTAGTCACTTGCCTTTTCCCCGGTTCGTTCCGCCAGCGTCAAAGTTAGCTCACGCGGCTCGCCGCCTCGTAGAATCGAAGCGCCGATTGTTTGCCCGATCTGGCTTCGACTAAGCACCGTCTGTACGTCGTCAGTATCGCCAACCGGCACACCTTCGAGCGCCACTAGCACATCGCCAAGCGTGATGCCCGCACGGCTCGCGGGACTTTCCGCTTCGACCGAAAGAATTACCAGAGCGGTCTCGTTTGGTAAATTGAGATTGTTCCTCAATTCAGCGGGCAGCGCTACAGGTTGCATTCCGACGCCCAAATAGGGGCGCGCGATGCGACCGTGCTCCAGCAGAGTATCAACGACATGGTTGACGGTGGACGCCGGAATCGTCAATGCCGCTCCCCGCGCCAACCCGGTCGTGTTGATCCCAATCACTCTGCCTTCTATATCTATGAGGGCGCCACCGGAAAAGCCGATGAAAACCGAAACATCGGGTCGAATTAAGCGATCTATTTCCCCGCCGCGCCAAGTGCGCCACTTATCGCCCAACGCGCTGACAATCCCGAAACTCGCGGTCACACCCCGGTGAATGCGACCAACGGCCAGAGTTAGGTTGCCAACCGCTAGTTCGTTATCGGCTGTGGTTGTTACTGGATCGATGCTAAGTGCCTGATCACCTTCTACGCGAAGGACCGCGAGGTCGGTACTTGGATCACGTCCAACAAGATTCGCTGTCAGACTTCGTCCATCCGCAAGTTGAACTGTGATCTCCTCGTCACGTTGGACAGTGTGATTGGTTGAGACGATCACGCCGTCTCTCCAAACTATGCCACTAGTCGCCACGCGCGGACGCGCGTCGATGGCGACGACGGCCGTGCCGACTCGTTCCACTGCCGTTGCCAAACTCTGAGCGAGTGCTCGCAAAGAATCTGGCGCGTTTGCTTCTGTCATGAAATCCTCCTTGAGTTACCTTAACTTGTCGGGTTTCTCTTTGAGGAAGATTGTCACGATGGCTCGTGCTAACGCATCAGCCGAATGGGTAGGTGGAAGTCAGAATATTGACCAGGTAAAGGTCAGTCTGTCCACTTGAAGGAAATTCCGATCGCGGATGAATCTCTGCTTTTTAACAGTCGCTGGTTTAGAGGGATTGGCGGAGGCAGGGCGTTGAGACTAGGTCAATCTCTCAACATGCAATTCTTCAATCACATTAATTTGATCTGGGTTTCTCTTTATACTCCCGAGGTGACATTGCAAACTGGCGCTTAAAGGCATTGGTGAAAGACGCTTGTGATTCATAACCGACGCGTTCGGCGATTTCACTAATTCTCAGGTGATCGCTTCTCAAATAATCTGCGGCCAGGTTCATGCGCAAATGCGTTAGGTACGTTAATGGCGGCTCTCCCACGAAGGCGGTGAATTTCGTAGCAAACGGCGAGCGGGACATGCCAACTTCCGCTGCTAGTTTCGCGATGGTCCAAACACGGCCCGGATGCTGGTGCATTAGATTCAAGGCCAAGCTAATCTGCGTATCGCGCAAGGCGCCAAGCCACCCACCTTCACCCTGAGGCTGGCTTTGAATCCAGGCCCGCACGGCCTGAACAAACATGACTCCGGTCAGATGGTTGACAAGCGAACCTGATCCCACAGTAGGATCTTGCACCTCGTGGGCCAAACCGTTGAGGATCGGTTCAAGCCAGATGCAGGTTTGAGTGTCATTGTGCGATACGTGGATCAAATTAGGTAGCAATGAAATGATCGGATTGCCTACTTCATTTTCAAATTTGAACGAGCCGCAAATGCCGATTGTTTCAGTTCCGCCGCCACCATGACGCACGAGATTGGTGCCCGGAGATCGCCGTTTCAGCAGTTGATTCAAAGCTATCGGTTTCGATTTTGGATCGTCTCTGAGAACGTGGGCATTGCCATGAGGCAGAATAACTAAGTCGCCAGCCGCCATTAGTGCCGGCTGCTCAACTCCTTCCACTTCGATCCAAGCTTGTCCACGCTCGCACACATGAAAGTGTGCAAAGTCGCTCTCCGGAAGTTTCAAGGCCCACGGCGCGGTGAATTGGCTGTAGCAGAAGCAGCGTCCTTTGAATTGCAGCGAGTTCAGGACCGTGGTCAACAGGTCTGCGTCCGTATCTATCTCGGCCAACTTCATATCTTTTGACCTCACAATGCAACTGCCCTGCGGTTCCCGAACGGAGAGAAGTGCCTATAAAGCATCTGTCTGAGCGCTCAGATGCTCAATATGAGTTCTCCCCCAGAGGCGAATGTCTTCTACCAGAGGCATTAATGATCGCCCATAGTTGGTTAGCGAATACTCGACCGGAGCCGGAATCGCGCCCTTGGGTTGTCGCTGCACGATTCCGTCACTAGCTAGTTCACGGAGTTGCTGCGTGAGGACTTTCTGCGAGATGCTGGGCATCAGTTGCCGGAGACCCGCAAAGTGTTTCGGCGATTCCGCTAACCAGTACACGATAATCAGTTTCCATTTTCCCCCAATTGCCGCCAGCGCAGCCGTAAGCGGACATCCGCTAACCTGATTGGGGCGTCTAGGATGAGTATGGTTACCTGAAGGTGCCTTCTTGATAGCGCTCATTAGCTCAGAATATATTCCTTCTCCGGCTTTGCCCAAAAGTTCGATTAAACGTGGTGATGAGTTTCGTGTAGTTCGTGTGATTTCGTGGATCGTTTCTCTTCGTTCGGGAAACAAGGACGATCCACGAAATCACACGAAGCAACACGAACGGAACACGTCTAACTGGAGAGCTAGATCTGACTTTTGAGGCAAAGCCTCCTTCTCCACAAAATTAGAAGTCCAGATTACTCCAGTATGGTGTCAGGAGATAACTGTGATCGTGGAAGTCTGCGGTTATCTAATCAAGTTGCGCCGTCCGAAAGTCATCCAGTGGCGGACCTTTCTCCTGCTCTGTAGTTTGGTTGTCGTCTTGCAGCCCCTGCATGAATTCGCACAGCAGAAGTCAGCCGCGTCGGGAACCGGCCTTCAACAGACTGCCGCGCAAGAGGATGGGCAACACGACTTTGACTTTAACCTGGGCACTTGGAAGACCCACGTTTCGCGCCTCGTGCGTCCATTAACCGGCTCGAAGCAATGGGTCGAATACGACGGCACCTCAGTCGTCAGCAAGGTTTGGAATGGCAGGGCAAGTCTCTGTGAGTTGGATGTCAAAGGGCCTGCCGGTCACATCGAGGGCTTGGGCCTGCGCTTATACAATCCCGAAACTCACCAGTGGAGCCTGAATTGGGCCAACAGCAGCGACGGCATAATCAACAAACCGATGATCGGTGAGTTTAAGGACGGCCGTGGCGAATTCTTTGACCAGGAGGAATTCAACGGCCGAATGATCCTCGCGCGAAATGGTTTTTCGAACATCACTCCAAACTCGAGTCGTTTTGAGCAAGCGTTCTCAGATGATGGAGGAAAAACTTGGGAAACCAATTGGGTGATGACTTTCATGCGTCAGGAACCTTCAAAGGAAAAAATTGCTGCGTCGAAAACAAAGCCTCAACCGACGTCTTCTGAAGGGGACCATGCTCAACACGATTTCGATTTCCATATCGGTACTTGGAGGACTCACCTCAAGCGCCGTCTCCATCCGTTAACTGGCTCAAACACCTGGGTCGAATATGAGGGCACCACCGTTGTGAGAAAGCTTTGGGATGGCCGCGCCAATCTGGTTGAACTCGTGGCCGATGGTCCAGCGAGTCACTTCGAAGGATTGAACCTCCGCCTCTATAACCCCAAGTCTCTTCAATGGAGTCTCAATTTCGCGAACGCCAACGACGGCACGTTAACTCAGCCGACCGTCGGCGAATTCAAAAACGGCCGCGGCGAGTTCTTCGACCAGGAAACACTGAATGGCCGAGCCATCTTTGTTCGTTTCGTCATCTCGGACATCACGCCGAGTTCTTGCAGATTTGAACAAGCATTCTCGGATGATGGAGGCAAGACTTGGGAAGTAAACTGGATTGCTACTGACACACGAGTTAAAGGTCGCGCTGACAAAACCAACTGAAGCTCAATTGCATGCTTGCCGATTATCACGGAGCACAGAATCATATGAACGTTTCCGAGGAAAAAGATCACCGCTTGTACGTCTTCGCGCGATTTCACTCTAAACCGGGATTGGAGCGTGGTGTCGAGCTAGCGATTGCGAAGGTGCTGGGGCCAACGCGCAACGAGCCCGAATGTCTGGGAGTTAACATGTTCCGTTCCGTGCGGGACGGTGGGTTGTTCTACATCCACTCCAGGTGGCAGAACGAGGCGGCCTTTGATCGGCACGGCGACCAGCCGTACACAAAAGCTTTTGTTGACGAAGTTCTGCCGCTGATCGACCACTCTTTGGATGTCGTGCGTACGCGGCTCCTCGATTGAGCCTTTAAGGGCACAATGGCGCTTGGTTTCTTAAGGACGATTGGACAAAAGAATAGGACTTTGACGCATCGTCAGGCGGCGGCGACTCGGTAGTATGAACGAATCTTAGAAACGAGAGACGTAGAGTCGTGAAGGGGGTGATCACTCCGCTCTTCCTGGGCCAGGGTGAGACGCTGTTCCAAGAGGGTGTGAATAGAAAATTGACGCCGGTGGCCACGAAAACCCTCGGAAAAGGTGTCGTCGTTCTCACCTACCAGCCGATGAAGCGATCTTAGATCAATACGCAGAAAGGATTGATGAATGCCGAGAAAGATAATCACTACAACGTTCGTGACCCTCGACGGCGTGATGCAGGCGCCGGGCGGGCCACAGGAAGACACTTCGGGCGGCTTTACACAGGGCGGTTGGTCGGCCAATTACTGGGACGAGTTGATGGGGAACACCATGACGAGCTTCATGCAGCTTCCGTTCGAACTGCTCCTGGGAAAACGGACCTATGACATCTTCGCGGCGTTTTGGCCAAACACGGATCAGGATCAAGCCGTCGCCAAACCGTTCAACGAAACAAAAAAGTACGTCGTTTCCCACTCGCCGGCGGAACTGGCCTGGCAGAACTCCATTCTTGTAACAGGCAACGTCGTAGAGGAGATGAAGAAGCTCAAAGCTGTGGACGCTCCGGACCTGTGGGTGCATGGCAGCGGCAACCTGATCCAAACCCTGCTCAAAAACGACCTGATCGACCGGATGCATATTTGGAACTTCCCAGTCACGCTCGGTGCCGGCAAGCGTCTCTTCGCCGAAGGGACGCGACCGCTCGGTTTCAAGCAAGTCGACTGTAAATCCTCCACGACGGGCGTCACCATTGCGACATACGACTCGTCGGGTACGCTCCAAACCGGCTCTATCCACGGGTAAGGCTCGATGCATCACAACAGGATCGCGACGGACATCAGCAAAAGAGATAAACGAATGTCGTTCTTGTACAAATGGCTGATCGCTACGGTGGTGGGCGCCGTCACCTTTTTCGTGTGCAGCACCCCGACGAGGCGCCGATGTAACCCAGAAAGGGTAACTGAATGACTAAGATGCGTGTGCATGGTCTGTCAATATCGCTGGACGGCTACGGCGCCGGCCCCGAACAGGATATCGATAATCCGCTCGGCATCGGCGGTCTGGCTCTCCACGACTGGATCATTCACACTCGCACCTTTCAGCAGCTGGAAGGGAATGGCGTTGGCGAAAACGGTGTTGATGACGACTTTGCGGCGCGCGGTTTCGCCAACCTTGGAGCATGGATCATGGGCCGCAATATGTTCGGATCTGTCCGCGGATCCTGGCCGGACAATACTTGGAAGGGTTGGTGGGGAGACAATCCGCCTTATCACACGCCTGTCTTTGTGCTCACCAATCACCCAAGACCATCGATTGCGATGGATGGTGGCACAACCTTCCACTTCGTCAAGGGAATAGATGCCGCGCTGAAACTCGCAAAAGACGCAGCGAACGGCAAGGATGTCCGGCTCGGTGGCGGCGTCGGTACGATTCGGCAATACCTTGAAGCCGGACTCATTGACGAAATGCACGTTGCGATCAGTCCGATCTTTCTCGGCGCAGGAGAACATTTGTTCAACGGCGTCAACATGCTGGAGCTGGGTTATCAGTGTTCCG
>JBKPEE010000092.1:0-15324 GCA_046728235.1 Acidobacteriota bacterium | reverse complement strand
GAAGCTGAGCGGCGGCTGGATGTCGCCGGAAGTAATCTTTATGACGGACGGGAAAGTCGTCACCACCGAAGAATATTCTGACCTGCGCGCAGATGTACCGCTGGATCCAAAACTGTTCGATCCGCAGTATTTTGCAACTGTGCACTGGAAAGAATAGTGTCAGCAGCCCGAGCGTGAGCGAGGGCGCCTTTCAAAATTACAAATCCAGGTATTCAAAGTGCCCCCCTGACGGTCGGCCTTCTGATACCCTGATTTCGGAGAAATATCATGAACCCCAAACGTTTCACCGCCGCACTTGTGCTTCTTCTCTGCTGCATGTCTGCAGCACTCACGCAGGACGGTAAGAAGCCGGCGGCTAAGGATGCTCCTGAACCACGCGCCGCGGACGGGAAGAAGCTGCTGACTGCGATGGACGTAATGAAGATCAAGGCGGTGGGTTCGCCGCGGATTTCACCTGACGGTTCGCGCGTTGCCTACACGGTCAGCGAAGTCAAAATGGAGAAGGACAAAGAGTGGAAGAGCGCGACTCAGGTTTGGGTGGTGCCCACCAGTGGCGGCAATGCGCGGCAATTTACCCGCGGAGAAAAGAGCGCGACCGCGCCCGAATGGTCTCCTGATGGAACGATGATCGCTTTTCTCAGCGATCGGGAAAAAGACGGCGAGCGCCAGGTTTGGATGATGAATGCCGATGGCGGCGAGGCCTGGTCAGTCACCGCGCACAAAGGCGGCGTCAGCGGTTTTCATTTCTCGCCCGACGGCAAACGACTGCTACTCACGGCCACCGATCAGCCATCGAAGGATGAAGAAGATCGACGAAAGGTCAAAGACGACACCATGGTCATCGATCATGACATCAAGATGACGCATCTCTGGGTTTTTGATCTCGATAAAAAAGACGAAAAGCGGCTGACCCAGGGCGAGTTCACGGTTAGCGATCCGCAGTGGTCCCCGGACGGGACGCGTATTACTTATACGACTCATCCGACGCCAAAGGCAGATGATGGAGCGTTAAGCGACGTTTGGATAATCACGATTGCCGGCAGCGAGAAGAGAAGGATTGCCGGCGAGCCCGGCTCGGCTGACAACGCGCGCTGGTCACCGGACGGGAAATGGATTGCGTACAGCGCCACGACCGATCGTGATCCAGGCCCGTCGACCAGCTATCTTTACCTGGCTCCTGCTGACGGCGGCGCACCAAAACAACTGACGACTAAATTTGAGTTGGGCGTGGGCGTTCCCGTCTGGTCGCGCGATGGCCATAGCGTCTATTTCAGCTCGAACGTGCTCGAAGCAATTGAAGTGTACGCTGCTGATGTGACCACCGGCGCCGTCAAGCAATTGACAAAGCGGGGACGCTCGACCGGAATCTCTGAAATCAGCCGGGACGGTAAGACTTTTGTTGGCACTCTATCTTCAGCAGAACAGCCCACCGAGATCTACTCCGGCGTGGACTTCGCGGCGATCAAGCCGCTAACGGATCAGAACGCGTGGCTGAAGGATTACTCACTGGCTCAATCCGAAGTGGTCAAATGGAAGAGCAAAGATGGCACGGAAGTCGAAGGACTTCTGACTAAGCCCGTCGGCTATCAACCCGGCACGAAAGTACCTTTTCTGCTGAATCCTCATGGCGGACCAACCGGAGCGTCGCTCAACAACTTTAGCTCAACGGTCCAGGTACTGGCCGCGAACGGCTTTGCCGTGCTGCAACCAAACTTTCGTGGCTCAACCGGCAAAGGACTCGCGTTTGCGCAGGCAAACAAAAACAGCTGGGGTAAAGGCGATTACGAAGATTGCATGAGCGGTGTTGACGCGATGATCGCCGCCGGCATTGCCGATCCCGATCGGATGGGCGCGTTCGGCTGGTCCTATGGCGGCTACATGACCTTCTGGATTGACACGCAAACGGATCGCTTCAAGGCGATTTCGCCGGGAGCCGGACTGACGAATATCTATTCGATGTATTCACAGACCGATATTCACCGGTACCTGAATTGGTTCTACACCGATAAAGCACCATGGGAGAATCAGGAGCTGTATTGGGACCGCTCGCCTATGAAATATGTCGGCAATGTAAAAACGCCGACGATGATTATGCACGGTCAGGTCGACACCCGCGTGCCTATTGCTCAGGCGCAGGAGTTTTATCAGGCGCTGGTTGAGCGTAAAGTGCCGGTGGAGTTCGTCGTTTATCCGCGTGAGAACCACGGGTTTACTGAGCCACGTCACAACCTCGATCGCGTGCGCCGTTATGTGAGATTTTTCGCCAGGTACTTGAAGACGCCGGTCGTGACTGAACCAGCCGAAGACTAATCGCGTCAAACAACCCGAGATGGAATTCCAAAACATTAAATTCCAGATTGACAATCGCGTGGCGCGCATTACTTTCGCGCGCCCGCCGCTGAACGTTCTGAACATCGCGATGATGCGCGAGATTGGCCAGGCGCTGAACAACTGTGCTCAGCATCGAGATCTGGCCGCGATCGTCTTCGAGGCGGCGGAAGGCGCGCGAGCTTTCAGCGCCGGCGTGGCCGTCGAAGAACATGTCGCAGACATGGTCTTTAAGATGCTCGATACATTTCACGCGATCTTCCGCAGCCTGGCGCAGATTTCCAAACCGGTGGTGGCGATAGTTGACGGGCCGGCGCTGGGAGGCGGCTGCGAATTGGTCGCCGCCTGTGACATTGTGATTGCCAGTGACCGCGCGCGTTTCGGCCAACCGGAAATTAAACTCGGCGTATTCCCGCCCGTCGCCGCGATTCTTTTGCCGCGCATCATCGGTGACAAGAAAGCGCGCGAGATGATTATGTTGGGAGAGATGGTTGACGCCGGCGAAGCTCAGCGTTTAGGTTTGGTAAGCCAGGTTGTGCCGAGCAGCGCCTTAAAGCAGGAAGCCGAAGCGGTGCTCGCCAAGCTGCGGGACCTTTCCGGGGCATCGCTGCAATTCACGCGTGCCGCGCTCGAGTTGGGGCGCGACCGCGATTTCGAAGCAACTTTGACGGAAGTGGAAGACCTCTATTTGAACGAGCTGATGAAAACCGAGGACGCAAGCGAGGGCGTCCAATCGTTCATGGAAAAGCGAAAACCCGAGTGGCGGAACAAGTAGCAAGAATGAAGGATGAAGGCAGAAGGATGAAACCAATTCGGCATCCAAGAAGGACTCGTAAGGGCAAGCCGGCGCTGCGCGCGTCGGGGTTTCTATCTCTTCCCATACTTTTCATCACGGCGACATTCCTGGTTGCCTCCTTTCTCGCTGTCGGATCTCGCGCGCAGAATCAACGCAGCGGCGCGCATTCAAAAACAGCTCGCGATGCCTTCACTCCCGCCGAACGCCGTCTGGTCGAACGGGCGATTGGCGCGACCTGCGCCGAACGAATCCGCGATCCGCAGGGCAGCACGCCGATTGACGAAATGCAATCGCGACCATCATTGCCGGTCAACAATCCCGACGCGCTGGCCGGAGCGCGGCGAGCCGACCGCCTGCTGCCGACCACCCGCAAGCTGGTCATTAACGCCATCGTGCAGCTGGCGAAGGATTATGACGGGTACGAATCGAGCATTTCGCGCGCGCGCATTACTTCCGCAACTCTGCGAGTGGATTCCGTCAAACGGGTGAAAGCTGACGTTGACGCCCGCGACAATGCCTCAGTTGCCTTACGCGAGCCACGCACGATCGAATTCGGAACGATCTTCCTCGCCGGCCTGCGCTCTGACGAAGCGATGATCAGCGTGCTCGCTCATGAGTTAACGCATATTGCCAGCGGCCAGTCTGATTCTCTGCGGCCGCTGTTTCGCGCCATTGGCCGCAAAGCGGCTGCGCGCACCGGGTTGCGAATTCAGGGACAGCGCGCAGAGGAGCTGTCGTGCGACCTGATCGGCGCACTCGCCACGCGTGAATTCATAAAACAGACGGCGAGCTGGGAGCCATTGCCGCGCCGGATTGCGCGCGCGTTCGAACACAACTGCGTCGATGATGATGCTTCCGACGAAGACCACCTGTCGCCCCGCAACACCATTCGGGCCTTATTCACGCTGGATACCTCTCTGGCAAGTGAGCTGGCGGGTGCGGACATCGGCAGCAACACGACGAAGCCTTTCGCGGCGATCGAATTGACACCCTTGAGCACCCGTTTCTAAGATCGCAACCGATGCCCCGCGGTCGTCAAAGAGTGGTAATCGTGCTGCTCGTCATGGCGCTGCTGTTGCTCGTTCCGGCTTGCCGGACCGAAAGCGACAGCCAGACCTTGCGCCCGCGCCAGTTGCGCGACGTTCCTGCCAGTAAGCTCGCATTCAATTTTAAGCCGGATGTGCAAACGCCGTCGAACCTCGCTTCCGATGAAGCCAAGAGGGCCCCGGCGATCCAGCAGGACTTTGACAGCAAGCGCCAGAACGATGCGTTGTTACGAACCGTCATGTCGCCCGACGGCCAACGCGCGCTGGCGCTATACAACACCGCCGATCAGCCCACGACGACATTTCGGATCGATCTTTATTCCGCCGATGGAAATTTTATTCGCAACGTAACGCCTCCGACGCTCGCGGTCGTCTTCCAGGATTCTGTTGCCTGGTCGGCGGACAGCAGCATGATCGCCTTTGTCGGGCGCCGGAACGCCGAAGCCCAACCCAGTCCCACACCTCCTGATTTCGAACCGGAACCCGTGCTGCCGTCAGTTTCGCCGGTGCCCACGCCGACGATCGGACCGGCCTTCGCGCCACTCGCCGTCTTCAGCACCGAACAGGTTTACATTTGCAATCGCGATGGATATGAACTGCGCCCCCTGACGGCGCGCGATGGATTGATCTATTTTGGGTTGACCTGGGCGCCTGATGGTCACGCGCTGGCGGCGCTGGCTTGCAAGGAAAGCGAATGGGACGCGCGCGAGAAAGAATTCAAAACGCCGGCCGGCCGGCCGCGAGTCATTGCTACGGATGGCGTGGAGAGACTGCTCGACGATCAACTCGCCGAAACGCCGCCGGTCTGGTCGCCTGATTCATCGAAAGTCGCCGCGGCTTTTGGATCAGACATCGGTATCTATGACGCCGCCGGCAAAACTCCGACCCAGGCACGGATTAAATTGAATGAAACACTCCTGACGGCTTCAGCCGTCTACGAAGAGAAATTGCCGGGCAAGAAGGTCGAATCAACCAAGCCGGACCAGTCGGCAAACTCACCTGCCCAGGCCTTTCACGCTTCGTTTAATCCGATCGTGCGCCTGGAATGGCCCACGCCGGAGAAAATGTATTTTGAGACTGCCTACATTCGCCTCTTCAACGAGCCGGTGCATACGTGGTCGCGCTGGCACCTGGTCACCTTTAGCCCTCAGGCGGCGGTGCTGAAGAAATGAAGTGACATCAGCCGGCGTTTTCCGACTCGACTTTTATAGATGCGGCGGGCCAGATCAATGACAGCACTATTCCGATAATCCACAAGCCGATCGCCACCGCCAGGGTCATTACCAGCCAGAACTTCCAGAAGCTGCTGAACGTGTGTTCCCAGCCGGGTTGGATTCGCTGAGTGACATTAACGTTCAAATCAGGTGCGGTAATCGTGCGCGAGAGCAGTTGCATGAAGAGATACCACGCAAACGCGTACAGCCAGGCGACGTGATCCATGCGCACACGTCGAATGACAAGCACGCCAACGATAATTCCGCCGACATGGGCTAGCGTGGAAGACAAAGCAGTGCTCCCCGTTAGCCACACAAACCAAAACCAAATTCCTAATCCGGGAATGGTCCAGATTGCCGCGGCGCGAATCAGCTCTTTGTGATTCAAGAACAACCCGATCGCCAGCAGAAGGTTACCGACATTGCACATCCACGCCAGGTTTCCCAGACCACCAAACCTCCAATAATGGACCACCTGGAAAAGAAAAAATGTGAGAGGCAGCAAACCAATCAGGCGGAACCGGGCTGATGAGATTTTCACGCGCAGAGAATATCACGCGCTGGTGTAGACAGGATTAAGAGGATTGCGCCAGGGGCAGGTTGGCCAATTATCGCGTCCGGCTCCTTAATTCGTGGTTATCTCGTACCTCGTGCCCAATTCGTTGGTGCCGGCAAATTATTTGGATGTCGCGCCCGTTTGAAAGACAATCCCAATAAGACTATAGACAAACGTTTACCTTTTCCGCTAGATTAAGAACCCCCCTTAAGATTTGAGATCTTCCCCCCTTTGAACACCTGACGGATTCTAGTCTGCCGTGTTTGAGTGCTTTAACGCGTGCTGTTTGCGACGCTCCTGGCTTCCAGGACAATGGTTGCAACCTCAGATACAACAGGAACCGAAAAGGAAAGCGCCCCAGGCCGCGGGTCTCGGGGTGGGATCACTCCTAATCGGGCGTTCGGCAAGGCAGCTTCCCGCCGATCGGCGACCGGGACCAGTAAGAGTGCCAAGGGCCGCCGCAAAACTGCCGCGCAAAAAATACTGGTCGTGGATGACGTCGCCGACGTCACGGAAATGATCGCGCTGTTTCTTAAACACGCAGGTTTTGATGTGACCACGGCAAACTCAGCCAACAAGGCTTTACAGCTGACTTCCCGGGCCCAATTCGATTTGATCATCTCAGACATAGGCATGCCTGAGATGAATGGCTATCAACTCGCAGAGTCTTTACGCGAACGCCGCAATTACGATTCGACGCCGATGATCGCGGTAACCGGTTATACCGAATACGACGACCGCGGCCGGTCATTACGCGCCGGGTTCAATGCCCATCTAACCAAGCCGATAAATCCATCACACCTGCTGCAAGTGATCGGGGAATTATTGCATTAAGGGTGGCGGTATCATCAGCGAGCGGATTCCTGTTCGTTTTGCAGTTGGACCTTTTGCCAGGCACACCTGACCGCGCGCAGGTTCCTACCAAAAATCAGTTGCTTTGTTTTATCCCTTCCGGCATTCTTTCCGGTAAGGGATGGAAGAGATTAGCGAAGCGCCGGTCGTCGAAGCTAAGACTAAGAAGCCGACTGCCGTTTGGTTGAAATCGGAAGCCGCCATTCGCGCGGCAGACTTACTGGCTGGCGCCATCGCGATCGCCATCATTTTCTGGTGGTTACAATACTCGACCACGGCGATCTGTTGTGGCGACTATGACGGCTATTATCACATCAAGTGGGCGCAACTGCTGTGGGAGAACCTGCGCGCCGGTCACTTTCCGCCGGCCTTTCCCTGGCTGCCGCTGACGACGCTGAACCCTCGCAATTATGTCGATCATCACCTGCTGTATCACCTCATTCTGATTCCGTTTACCTGGTTTCGCGATCCGCAAACCGGGGCCAAAATATCGGCGATTTTGTTTGCCAGTCTGGCGGTCTTTTCCTGTTACTGGCTGGTGGTGCGATACGAAATTCGTTACCGGCTGATCTGGCTGCTCGCGATCCTCGCGTGTTCCGCGCCGTTTCTTTATCGCATGAACATGACAAAGGCGCCGCCCCTGGCCATCATCTTTCTGGTGCTCGGGACCTGGGTTTTGTTTGAGAAGAAATTCTGGGCGCTGTTGCCGCTGGCGTTCATCTTCACACTTACCTATGACATGTTTGTGCTGCTCGGCATCGCCGTGCTGGTCTGGACTGTGGTCATTGGTTGGACTGAAGAGAGATTTGAGTGGCGACCGCTGGTGTTTGTAATCGGCGGGATGATCCTGGGTCTGGTTGTCAATCCTTATTTTCCGCACAACCTCTATCTGTTTTACGAGCACGCACGGGTGAAGATTACGGCTAGCGGATTTGCGACCAAGGTGGGCCAGGAATGGTACCCGTACGACACTGCTGAATTCGTCATCAATTGCTATGTGGCGTTGATAGCGATGCTCGCCGGTTACGTGGCCTTTGATTTCAGCGATCGTAAGCGCGCGCAGCAGCCGCTGTACTTTCTGATTTTATCGACATTGCTGTTGCTGATGAATGCGCGCTGGAAGCGGTTCGCTGAATACTTTCCGCCGTTCGCGATCCTGTTCGCCGCCTTCACGCTGGAAAACTTCTGGCGCGGTCGTTCGCTGTTTACCCGGCTCCCTGACCATGTAATGGAAGACTTACTACCCTTCTTTGATCGTCAGGACACGGCTGAGGCCGCAAAAGCGAAAAAGGCTGAGAGCAACTGGGAATTACTCAAGGCCGTATGCGTCGCGCTGGCGCTGGGCGCCGCTTTGTTTGCGAACGTATACCGCACCTCCAAAGACATTCGCGAATCCGACCCCAGGGATCATTATGCGAAGGGTGCATTGTGGATGCGCGCAAACGTGCCCCCGGGACAGATGGTTTTTAATACCGACTGGGACGATTTTCCGCGTCTGCTCTATTACGATCCGACGCACGTTTACACTTCCGGACTCGATCCAACTTACCTGCTGGATCAGAACCGCGACTTGTCTGATCTGTACGTCAAGATCACCACTGGCGAGGAAGAGGACCCCGGCCCGCTGATTCGTGACAAGTTTGGCGCGCGCTGGGTCTTCAGTGATAACACCAGCGATCATGACGCGTTCTATGACAATGCTTTGCGCAGCGGTTGGTTCGATCGCGTTTACGAAGACAAAGACTGTTCAGTTCTGCACATTCGCGATCAAAAGAGCGAGCCACCGGCGGAAGATAAGAAGAAGGACGACGATAAGTCTGACGACGACAATGATAATTCGCCGCCATGATCTCGAGTTAAAGGACTTTCAGTTCGAGGAATAGTGATGTTAACAATCTCATGGTCAGGAAGGGTGGCTTGCCCCCGAAGATTCATTGCCTTTGCCTTCATCGTGACGTTCGCTGCGGTCGGGTTCACTGCCTGTCACGGCCGCGGCGCCTCGTCTGACGACGAAACTCCGGATACGTCAACCTACCGGCCGGAATCGACGCCGGCGACCCAGTTTGAGCGCGACCTGAAATATATTCGCGATGGGCACTTCACCTATGTTTGGATCTTTTCGCGCAAAGACGGCAAGCAACTGACGCCGGAAGACTCAGAAGTGCTGCGCACGAATGCCCCCAAGGTTGTCGACTGGGTGACGACGGATGAAAAAAAGAGAGTGATAGCCGGATCGAACTTCCCGCTCGAGCCGGCAGAGATGGCCGCGCTGCAGAAGCGATTCAATGTTGAGGATTACTCGGGGAAATGATGAGAATTGATTCATTGCCGGCGGATTGGTTCATTGACTCATTGACCATTGACTCATTGAACCAATGAATCAATTAATTTCAAGCACCAGCTTGCCGAATTGCGCGCGATCTTCCATCAACTCGTGGGCTTTGCGCGCGTCTGCCAGAGGCAAAGTACGATCGACGACCGCGTGAATCTGTCCTGACTCGATAAACTTCATGGCTGTCAGTAAGTCAGCTTTCGATCCCATCATCGATCCCAGAATCGTCAGGTGACGGTAGAAGACGTGACGCAGATCGGTCCGCGCATCGAAGCCGCTGGTCGCCCCGCACGTTACCAGTCGCCCGCCTTTCTTTAACGACAAGATCGAGCCGGGCCAGGTCGCGGCGCCCGTGTGCTCGAACACCACATCGACGCCGCGGCCGTTGGTGAGCTGCTTAACCTGTTTTGGCCAATCGTCGCTTGAATAATTAACTGTCGTATCCGCGCCCAACTCGCCCGCCTTTGCCAACTTTTCCTCGGAACTTGCGGTCGCGATCACGCGCGCGCCACGCAACTTCGCGATCTGAATGCCAACTGATCCGACGCCGCTGCCCGCCGCGTGAATAAGCACGTCTTCACCCGGTTGCAGATCAGCGCGAGCCACCAGCATGTGCCAGGCAGTCAAAGTTACCAGCGGCAACGCGGCCGCTTCCGCCCAGCTCAAATTCTTTGGTTTGGGAATTACGTTAAGGCCCGGTACTGCCACCAGTTCTGCGTAACCGCCATCGCGACGATAACCGATGATATCGTACTGATCGCACATGTTATCGCGACCCGCCAGACACTCGGGGCAATGACTGCACGAGACGCCGGGTTGCACCATTACTTCATCGCCCGCTTTTGTCCAGGCGACCAGTTCACCTGCTTCACGCACCACTCCGGCAACATCGCATCCCAGTATGTGCGGCAACGGAATCTTTATTCCCGGCAATCCATTGCGCACCCAGACATCCAAATGATTAAGCGCGCACGCGCGCACCTCAATCAGAACTTCGTTTGGCTGGATTGGCGGATCGTGGACTGTGGCCGGCTCGAGAACCTCAGGCCCGCCGTGCTGTTTGAAAATGATCGCTTTCATATTTAGTGTGCAGGAAGAAAAAAGGGCCAAGAGAATCCGATGAAACTCTCAGCCCTTTATTTTTTGCCCTTGCCGCTATTTAGCGACCACCTTCGGCAGCAGCAATTCCGGCGTTGACTGCCAGGGCCGCTTCCATGTATGGCTGGTCGGGCACTACAGCCTGGGCCGCGGCAAACACTGCCAGAACAACGATTAACGATCCAAACAGTTTTTTCATTCCGGGCTTCTTTCGGAGTTTTTTGAGAAATTTTCCGAGCAAGGCGCGGGTAAATTACTACATGGCCAAGGGGGGCGCAATGGGAATATACGTATGGAACTACCGGAAGCCTACTTAAGTTCGATATCGACAGCTTCAAAGGTGCTTTTGCCGGCGTTCTTGATCGAGTGAGTTATCGTGCCCGGCCGCCAGCGAACGTCGGTAGCCGGCAACATCAGGCGCACCGGCGTGGCGTTGCCTTCGGTCGTGGCTTCGAGTTCGCCGGCGGTGATTGCAATAGACAACCCGGGAAGCGGATGCGTATGAACCGGCGTTGATTCTCCGGGCGCCAGTGTCACCCGAAAAGCCCGCACGCGATCGTTTTCGAGGACCGGTTCCCGATCCCCTTCCTTTGCTAAAACCGGGGGACTGGCATTCGCCGGTTTCAGCAATTCAATGGTGAGGTTATGGAACGGCGTGGTGCCGATATTGATCGCCCGATGAGTGTAGGTCGCTTTCGCGAATCTGACCTCGCCAAATTTCCATTCCCCTTCAGCGGGGGGCCCGCTGGCACTTTCCAGACGCAGGCTGGCGCCAGCCAAAGTGATGACGACGTTGTCATTGCGATGAATATGCCAAAGGGTCGCCTCTCCGCCAGGCACAGTGACATCCCAGATTCGCACGAACTCGTTTTCAAATTTTGGGTGATGATGCGCCTCGCCTTTGATTTCAACCGGTGATTGCGCTGAGTTTGATTGCGAGAGAGTCCCGATCGGAATCGTCGCAAGTGCGAGTAACGTTACTAGTAGAGTTTTCATGAATTACCTCATCCGGCCGTAGAAAACCACTATGACGCTCAAATCCGTAATGCCGAGCTCATTAGTTTTTGCGAAGAGCTGTTGAATCAGTTCCGTTCGTGTTGCTGCGTGTGATTTCGTGGATCGTCCTTGGTTCCCGAACGAACAGAAACGATCCACGAATTCACACGAATTACACGAGACTCATTCCCCACGTTTAATCGACTTTTGAGGCAAAGTTGTTCTCCGAATCGAATTACGCTCCCGGCTACTGCGCCGGAGTCTTCCGGAGCGCTCGTCCGGCGAGTACACCCGTATAGGTTCCATTCTCGACCGCGATCTTTCCGTTGACGATCACGAATTTCATTCCCACGGCCAGGAGTTCGGGTTGTTCGTAGGTCGAGCGATCGGAAACCGTGTTCGGATCGAAAACGATTACGTCGGCAAAGTACCCCTCGCGCACCAGACCGCGTTCAGGAATGCGGAACGTTTCGGCCGTGAGGCCACTGCTGTTGCGCACCGCGAAGGGCAGCGAAACCACTTTGTCACGGAAGACATATTCGCGCAGCTTTTTGGGAAACGTGCCGTATTTGCGCGGGTGTCCGGTTGAGCCGTCGGAGCAGGTCATCACAAACTTTTCCTTCATGAAGCGGCGAATATCGGTTTCGTTCATGTTGAATGAAGCTACGCCTGCCCCGCCCGCATTCTTGATGATCTCGAGGGCTGCCTCGACCGGAGTCTTGTTCATCTCCTGGGCAATCTGATTCAGCCGCTTACCCACAAATTGTCGATCGCGCGAATCGACGATCAGCATAGACTCTGCCCCACCACGTCCGCGCAGGTTCTCGGTCATTTCGCTGATCAACTTTGGCCGCACCTGCGGATCGTCGATCCGCTTAAGCAATTCTGCGCGGCCGCCAATTTCCGCCCAGCGCGGAATTAACGAAGCCTGTAAGCTGGTGCCCGAAGCGGTATATGGATATTGACAGGCACTGGCCGCGATGCCTTCGGCACGTGCTTTCTTGATCAAATCGATTGCCTGCTTGCTTTGGTTCCATGAATCCGGACCGAGCGCTTTGATGTGCGAGATGTGCACCGGAATCTTGGCTTCACGGCCGATGCGAATAGTCTCCTGGATAGATCCCAGCAGACCGATCCCGGCGGTGCCCTCCGAACGCATGTGCGTGTCATAGAGGCCGCCTTTCGCAGCGGCAACTCTTGCCAGCTCGATCACTTCCTCGGTTTTTGCATAACTCTGCGGCGCGTAATAAAGACCCGTCGACAATCCGAAGGCGCCCTCGTCCATCGCCCGGGCAACGTATTGCTTCATCTCCTCAAGTTGCGCCGTGTTTGGTTGCGCATCTGTCGGACCCAGTACTTTGCCCCGGATGGTGCCAAAGCCCGCCAGCAGCACTCCGTTGGTGCCGATGCCCTGGGCGTCCCATTTACGCAACGTCTCGCCGATGTTCAGCACGCTGCCGCCATCATTGCCGGTGACCACAGTAGTAACGCCCTGCAGCAGGTATGCCTGATTGCTTTTGGTTTGGTCGTTGGTGAGATCCGCGAGCGTGTGGGTGTGCCCATCGATAAAACCGGGGGCGACGATCAGGCCACTTGCGTCAATCGTGCGTCCGGCAGCGACGTGCGCTTTGGCTGCGTTGCCGACAAAGACAATGCGATCGCCGCGAATGCCTACGTCAGCGGTTCGTGGCTTTGCGCCCGAGCCGTCGACGAGTTTGCCGTGAATGATCAGTAGATCGACGTTCGTGGCGTCCGGGTCGAACCCCGCCAGAGAGACGGTGGGACAGAGCGCGACCGCGCTGATGGCAATCGCGATCAGAAGATCAGTCAGGCAGCGAGACGACAGGCGCATTCCTTAACGGGCTCAGAGAGCTTTGCCTCAAAAGCCTTCGCGACCCAATGTTGATTTTCAGCCCCGTAGCGACCAAGCGGAATTTAGCCGGGCCTTTCAAGGGCAATGACATACTTGGGTAATCAAGATGACTTTGGTAGAGCTTATCTCCCTTCTCCCTTTGGGAGAAGGGCTGGCGATGAGGGCCTACGGCGCGCCGTTCTTAAGACTAGTTTGGCTGCGCGCCAAGCCCTCACCCAACCATCTCCCTGAGGGAGAGGGCTTAGTCACTGTCCCGGCCTTGAAAGGTCGGGGCTAAATTCGATTCGCCGCTACGCGGCGACAAAGCACTCTAGCTCCTAAGCGTTTAGTGCATAAACTTTTGAGGTAAAGCCGCGGCAGAGCGTATCGCGCTTGCGGTCTTCATTCAAGTGTTTCTTTCAACTTGTCCAGAGCTGGTTGACACCTTCTCTATTCATCACGATCGTAGGCGATCTTCAACCATCGTTTTACTTCCGTATCGATATCTTTCAGCGAAGTTATTTCAAAACGATGTGTGATTCGATCTTTTTTCGCGAAGCCGCCGGTGTCGATCAACCGTTTGGGAGTTTTCTTTGTGTCGCCCAGCGCCAGGCCAAAATCGATGCGCGTCTGGGTCGCCGGTTTGATTTGGGCAAAGACGTGCTTGCGATAGAGCGGGACAATCGTTTGGCAGGGACAAGCCTTTGTGTCTTTGCCCATCGACAAGCCGAGTTTTAAGAGCGCTTCATAAATCGGGCGCAGTTGTGCTTTCTTGCCGGCAAACATTTCGTCGACATATCTCTCGGCGGCGCGTAAATACGCGGCTGGATCGCTAGTTTCGTCGCCTTTGCCCACCGATTGAGAGGCCAGCCAGGAAGCGTAGTTGGTCCCCAATCCATGTTGTTGTTTCAGCCAGTCGCGACGCGCTGATTCAGTTGGCGGACCCTCGGTCTGGATGAGCTTCATCCATTCGTCAAGTGAGCGGCCGGTCTTCTGTTTCAGCTCAGCGACCCATTTCTGAGTCATCAGCACGCCGGGATGAACACCATAGATCGATTTCGTTTTACTGGCAGTCTTTGCCAAGTCCCACTCCTTAGGCGACTGATTTGCCGCGCACAAAAAACGAACATCAAAAGGCCGCTGACGGTCGTGCCAGGCACGAGTTGTTTACCCATCTGGTCACGCCCGGAAACGCAATTAAGAAGCGGCGGCGGCCTCCTGGTGCTGGCTCAGACTAAACCAGCTTCCTGAGTTGTCCTTCATGACGGTCGCCGTTCCCCATGATTGAGTTGACGGTGGGCCTTTGAATTCAACGCCGCGCGCCTTCAACTCTTCATAAGTTTTGTAGATGTCATCGGCATCGAAGACACCACCGCCCAGCACTCCTTTATCAAGCAGTAAGCGAAGTTGTTGGGCAGATTCCTCGTCCAGCATCATGCCTGGATTGGGCTCCATCAGAATAATCTCAAAGCCAGGCTGCGTCCGGATACGCATCGTCAACCAGCGATATCCGCCGCCGAACGTTTCGTCCGTATCCACCTCAAAACCGAGCTTATCGCGATAGAACTCGAGTGCTTCCTGCTGGTTCTTCACCCAAATCAAGACGTGCGACATTTTGGTAATCATTTTGTTTCTCCTCTCTGAAAGTCTGGCGAGGCAGGATAGAAATTTTGGCGGCAGCGCGCTTCTCGAAAATTGCTAAAGATTGGCGGCCGGGCGTGTGTCAGAACCCGGAGCGGTAGCGCCGGGGTCAAACCGCGGCATGATCGTATGATCCCATCGCTACCGCTCCGGGTTCCGACACATGCCGAACATCATCAGGTAGCAACCGGGGATTTTCTTCACAGATTCCCGTTCACGCTGCCGGTAATTCCTGGGCGCATCACCAACGCACCTGCGAAACAGGGAGCTGAACGAACCGAGGCTTTCGAAGCCAACCTCGAAGCACACATCCGTTACGCTCAGACTGCGCAGGCGCAGCAGCTCCTTCGCTTTTTCAATTCGTTTTTGAATCAGGTACTGATGCGGGGTCGTGTCGTAAGTATCGCGAAACAGGCGCAGGAAATGATAACGGGAAAGACAAGCTTGTTTGGAGATTTCACTGAGATCGAGTGGTAGATGATACGAGTTATCAATGAACTTCCGCGCCCGCGAAAGGCGTTCGTGAAGATCGGCGTTGGCGCACTTGCTTTTCATCGGGAGCGGATTTTACTGCGAGTTCCCCGTGAAAACCAAGGGATTTATGGGATCGCGG
>JBKPEE010000091.1:0-17022 GCA_046728235.1 Acidobacteriota bacterium | reverse complement strand
GGCACATTGATTCCCCAACGACTGAGTATCCCGCCAATCGCCGGCCCAAACACGAAACCCAATCCGAAAGCAGCGCCAATCAAGCCCATTCCCTTCGCGCGGTTTTCCTTCGTGGTCACATCAGCGATGTAGGCCTGCGCCGTCGAGATATTGCCGCCTGAAATGCCGTCGATGATTCGGCCTACAAACAGCAGCAGGAGCGTGTTCGCAAATCCCAGGATCAGAAAACCCAGCGCGGTTCCCAGTAAACTGACCAGCAACACCGGCCGCCGGCCATACTTATCCGACAACCGGCCGAGGACCGGCGCGAAGATGAGCTGCATCACAGAATACGAAGCGAACAACAAACCAACCTGGCTGGGCGTGGCCCCGAACTTCGTCCCTTCTGCATAGAACGGAAGCACGGGAATAACAATCCCAAAGCCAATCAGATCGATAAAAACGGTGATGAAGATGACGAGCAGCGGCGATCGTTTCATGAGCAATTTTGGAGTGCGCGGGCAACTCCCGATTCATCGGGAGACGACGGCGCTTTGGTTTCTACTTCATCAGGCATCTTTTGTGTGAGATTGACGGTCAGAACGCGCAAATCCAAAGCGGTGTCGACGCTTCGGCTCTGCCACCGCACTCCAAACTCATCTGCGGCCAATCATTCGATCTAACGACGCAGCATGACCGTTCCTCCCGACCGGTGTTCAATTGGAAGCAAACTATAAGTCCGGTTGGGCATGATCGCCTAGTTGCTTGTCCGAAATCCCGACTTGTCGTGATCGTGACGGGATCAAAATGACGGGAGAATGCTTGACCTCCTCCTACCACTCGGGGTTTCGGACCCAGACTACGTTCGTAGTAACATCGGCGGCACTTTTGGAGACCAAGGTCATGAATCGAAAATCACTTTCATTGTCGCTGATTCTGCTCCCGGCTCTAAGCCTGTTTGCTGCGATTGAATCTCGCGGCCAGGGTCCGAATTCGACTGGCCTCTCGTTCACTGTCTCGATGCCAAAGCCCTGGACGCACCTGCTCGAGGTCGAAATGCGAATCCAGGTGCCGCCGAACCTGAATGTGCCCAACGAGACAAACCTCATCATGCCGGTGTGGACGCCCGGCTCGTACCTGATTCGCGAGTTCGAAAGGAACGTACAGGATTTTTCGGCCGACGCGGGCGGACGGGCCCTGGATTGGGCCAAGACGAACAAGAACACCTGGCAGATCAAGACTAATGGCGCGCGTCAATGGCGTGTCTTTTATCGGGTTTATGCAAATGAATTTTCGGTGCGCACCAACGAACTGAATGCCGATCATGCGTTTTGGAATAACGCAGCGCTTTTGATGTATCCGGAAGGTTGGATTAGCAAATCCTCGACGCTAACGGTGGTTACTCCGCCAGGTTGGAAGGTTGCAACCGGGCTGCCTGAGGTTGACTCCGCGGCACAGAAGACTTTCCGCGCAGAGAACTTCGATATCCTTTACGACTCACCGTTTGAATGCGGCAACTTCAAGCAGATCGATTTTCAGGTTCGTGGAGTGCCGCATCGCATCGTGATCGACGGCGAAGGTAATTACGATCCCGATCGCATGCGCCGCGACGTGCAGAAGATCGTGGAAACTGAAGTAGCTTTGTTCGGACAGATTCCTTATCACGACTATACGTTCATCCTGCATCTTCGCGGTGGCGGCGGGATCGAACATCTGAATTCGACTTCGCTGGGTTTTTCTCGCAACGGATTTGCAAATGAAAATGGTTGGCGGAATTTTTATGGCCTGGTGGCGCACGAGTTTTTTCACCTTTGGAACGTCAAGCGCATTCGGCCCGATGCTCTGGGCCCGTTCGATTACACGAAAGAGAACTACACCCGTTCGCTGTGGGTAGCCGAAGGAATCACGAGTTACTATGGCGACTTAACGGTCCGGCGCGCGGGTTTGATGTCGGAAAAAGACTATCTCGATGGACTAGCGTCAAGCATTCAGAGTTTTCAGAACACACCCGGGCGGCTGGAGATGAGCGCAGAGGAAGCGAGCTTTAATGCCTGGATTAAAGAATACCGGCCCGATGAAAACTCAGTGAATTCGCAAATCTCCTATTACGACAAAGGCGAATTGCTGGGTCTGCTGCTCGATCTTGAAATTCGGCGGCGAACCAGTAATGCAAAATCATTGGACGACGTGATGCGTTATCTCTATCACGAGTTCTATGAAAAGAACCGCAACTACACTCCGACGGATTTTCAAAAGGCCTGCGAGCTTATGGCCGGTTCCAGTCTGGATGATTTCTTCAGAAGTTACGTTCGCGGTCGCGATGAGCTCAATTACAACGCAGCCCTGGCTGCTGCCGGTCTGGAACTTAAGGCCGTGGCCGGCGACAGCGCCCGGCGCGAACGTCCATATCTGGGCGCTAATTTGGACCAGAACGGCGATCGCCTGGTCGTCAGAAGCGTGCGCAGCGGCACGCCTGCATACGAGCAGGGACTGAACGCCAGCGATCAGATTGTCGCGCTTGATGGTGTGCGCGTTAACCGAGACCTTTTTGAAACTCTAATCGGCGGAAAACATCCGGGCGACGTCATTCATCTGACCTTGTTCCGCAACGATGATCTGCGAACTCTCGAAATCAAATTGGGGGGACGCGGTGATGCACCTTATAAGATCGTTCAGTCATCGTCGCCGACTGACGAACAAAAGCGAATTTATCAATCGTGGCTGAACGGCCGGTAATCCGCAAACCGATCTCCTTCGCTCATTTGCAAAGGCGCGCCAGCCAACCGAGGATGCGTACCTTACCGCGATTTGTCCTGAGGTTAATTGCGACGCTGGCCTTCACGATTCCGGTGTTGGCCAAGCCCGGATCAATCGAAACCGTCCAATTCCACAGCAACCTGATTAACGCCACGCTTCCTTACAATGTGGTTCTACCAGCCGACTACCGCGTCGCGAAGACAACCCGCTATCCGGTGCTGTACCTGTTGCATGGCGTGAGCGGCCACTATTCAGATTGGTTTACGCGCACCAATGTCGCGGATTACGCCGCCCTGCACCACTTGATCGTCGTCATGCCTGAAGGCAACGACAGCTGGTACGTCGATGGCGCCTCAGGTACTAACGACAAATATGAAAGTTACATCTTGAAGGAACTGATACCTGACGTGGACAGGCGCTACCGCACAATTCAATCAAGATACGGCCGCGCCATCGCCGGTCTTTCGATGGGAGGGTATGGCGCCATCAAGTATGGATTAAAGTATCCGGCGAGTTTTGTGTTCGCTGCTTCAATGAGCGGCGCTTTCGGCGTCACCCGTTACACTGAAATTGAAACGGGTAAGGCCGGGTGGGAACCGTTTCTGAAAATCTTTGGACCTCCCGGTAGCGAGACACGCAAAGCGAATGACATTTTCGAAATCGCGCGGGCGTTCTCGCCGGGCCGGATTGCAGCACTGCCTTATTTCTATTTCGATTGCGGAACCGAAGACGCTCCCCAGCACTTCAAGCCAAATCGCGAGCTTTCACAACTATTTCTGGAGAAGAAGATTCCGCACGAGTATCGTGAGCTGCCGGGTGATCACAGCTGGCAGTATTGGAATCAGCAGGTGAAAGAGGTTTTGAAGATCGCCGCTGAGAAACTCTATGCGGCGCGCATTGGCCGAAAGATTAGCCCCAGGTTAGCCCGGATCGAAGCGGATAAAAACAGATCCGAGAATCGATCTCCTCTACCAGACTCTCATGGTAATCAGCGCAAATCCGCGCGTGTCCGCGGCTAATCTTATCTCGCAAAAAACTGAAAGTTTTGAATGCGACCACGGTTCGGATTGACCGGCTGCGTTCCCAGAATCCCCTGCACGATCATTAGCCGCGCATTCATGCGCGGTTCGGGCAATTGAAACTTGTCGGCAGTTCCGCGGGCGCCCTCGAAATCAACTTTTGCGAGCGCCGCGAGTTCCCCTCCGAAACGGCTGATCATGCCTACCAGGTCATCGTTGGAGCGCAACGACAGTTCGCCATCCTTGAAGATGTCGACTTCAAATCCATTCAAAACGGTCGCTGCCTGGAGCAATTCGTTCAGCTGAGCAATTCCCGCATCGAGGATCTCAAAGCTCTTTTTTGCATCCAGAGACGAGTACGCATCCGCCACCTTGACCTGATTTTCAAAGTCCGTGAAATTCATGGCGCGCCTGGAAACAAGATTTCGCGCGTCGTCCATGAACCGGAGCGCCAGCTTCTGATTGTCTTTCCTGGTGGCGTTAGCCAAATCGATCAGGTACTTGATGCGATCCGAATCTGAAGGCAATGCCGCCAGTTTCTGTTTGATCTCATTCAGCTTCTCAGGCGAAGCAGTTGTCGTCAGCTTCTTAAAATCAACCGCCTGCATGATGGCATTCCGGCCGTTCTCGTCCAGATGGTTGGTGGCAATATCGACGGCTTTATCGATGTTGCCCTCGTCGATGGCTCTTTGCGCCGCGGTTTGATAGAGGCGCGATTGCATTTGTGGCGGCGCCGTGCTGGCTGCAGTCACGAGACTATCACTCGAAGCGCCCTGCATCATTGCGCGCATCGGATTCTGTTGCGTGCTATTGCTGTTGATGCCGAGGTCGGTCAACTTCTGTCGCACTGATTGTGACCGATCAGGCATGTACTGATCGATCAGCGGCAGCATGCCCTGCAACGAGAACAAGATGGTGCGCGCGTTGTTCTGGCGGATTTGCGCGTCGTCCGGAGGATTCTGCTGTTGCTGCTGTTGTGGTCCGCGCATGACTCTGGCAGCTCCGCCTGCTCCCCGCTGAAAGTTATTGATGGGGCCGGCAGAGGTTACGGACAGCGCCGCGGTAATCGCGCTGTCCAGTAAATCGTGATAGGCGGATTCACTCAGCACCGGCGGCCGCGAATTAGGATTGGGCGAGGGCGCCGGTTGCGCCGCGGTGGTGGTGGTCGTGGCGGTGGTGGCGGGCAATGGGCCCGGCATCAACAGGCCAATCGCGACGTTGCTGGCCTGGCTGCTAGCAAGCAAACTGTCAGAAGCCAGCCGGTTGAGGGTCTTATCGGAAAGCTTCTTGAACAACTCTGTGTCCTTGCTTTGGAGTTGCGTAAGAATGCGTGCCAACGAAGAGGGAAACTCGTTCTTGTCCAGTGATTCGACGGCTTTTTGATAAGCAAACTTTGGGTCGGTCAAGGCCACTGTAGACAGCAACTGCTGCTCGAGGTTGTTGCCCTGATCGAACGTGAACTGGCGATTCCTACCTGGTCCGGCGTTCGCTGTCTGCACCGTTGGTTGTTGCTGTGTCGAACGCAGCAGTTGATAACCAAGTTCGGCATCATGCCGCCCGGCCGTCAACACCAAATCCTGACGCAGCTGATTCACGGCCATCATGTCGTCACGATCCCTGCGGTCGACTTCCAATATTACCTGGCCCAGCATCGCGCCCGCATCCGTCAATAAACCACGTGCGCGCGCGGGAGTCTTGTCCCACAACATGTCGGCCGCCGCGATCTGGACCCGAATCTTATTCTCCGGAAGTTTCAAACCCTGCGAGTCCGTGACCACCTGCTCGAGCAGGGCCATAGCTTTCTTTTCCAGCTTCGCTTTCTCTTCCTGTTGCTGTTGCGGATCGGGTGACTGCTGCGCCGTGGCCGTTTGCGAGGTCGCGTCTTGCGCCAACGCTGCGCCGGCGGATGCTAATAGAAATACAAATGGTGCGATTTTCTTCAACATTATTTTTACTTCCTCGAATCCTGGACAAAGGGAAGATGTGCCCGGTTAAGACTATTGATTAGACGCTTTTGCGGCGAAATTGGTTACTAAACCTCAGGTCTGGGGTCGCAGCAAAATCATAGCACGCCCAAACGCCACTGCCGAGAGACTACACCGTTTATCTTTCACGCCTGATAAGCAGACAGGTTCCTGAATTTACTTGTCGCCGATCATGCGGTAATTTGAGGCGCGGAAAACAGACAGGATTTACAGGATTTGGAAATTAACCAGCGATGGCGCGGGTCGAATATCGAGCTGCCGGCTGTGGTTACCAGCGCCTTATCCGCCCTCTTATCACTCATCGGTTAATCCTGTTAATCCTGTCTATTAATATGCTTTTGGATGGGGAGACAAATTAATGGAGCAAAGAAGTGTGACGCATCATCGCTGGAACGAGATTCCGGAAGAGCCGCTGTCAGATCTGCTGTCACGGAAACTGATTACCGGCGAGCGCATGATGCTCGCCCATGTTTATTTGAAGAAGGGCTGTGTAGTGCCGCGGCACTCGCACGAAAACGAACAACTCACTTATATCCTCGAAGGAGGTTTGCGTTTCTGGATTGGCGTAGATGAGTCCACGGTGATCGATGTAATGGCGGGAGAAGTGCTCCACATTCCGTCTCACGTGCAGCATAAAGCTGAAGCGCTGGAAGACACGCTTGATGTCGATATCTTTAGTCCGCCGCGTCAGGATTGGTTGGACAAGACGGACGATTATTTGAGGCAGAAGTAAGAAGGAATAGTGCACAGATAAGGGACATGGGACTTATAAGTCCTATGGGTCCCATGAGACCTATAGGTCCCATCATTTATTTGCTTATCTGCGGCCAGTACTTATGGATCTTGGACTCAAGAACAAAGTCGCACTCGTCGCCGCCGCTAGTCGTGGACTGGGCCGGGCCGTTGCGGAAGAGCTCGCTGCCGAAGGCGCGTCGCTAATTATCTGTGCGCGGAAACAGCAGACGATCGAGCGGGTCGCCGGCGAGATCGCAAAATCATCCGGCGCGGAAGTTTTCGGCGTGGCCGCTGACGTCTCGATTCCTGATGATGTTGCGCGCCTGGTGCAAACAGGTGTGGATCGATTCGGTCGCGTCGACATTCTGGTTACGAACTCTGGCGGCCCACCTGCCGGCCCTTTCGAAGCTTTTGATCCGGAACAGTGGGAGGCAGCGACGCGGCTGCTACTTTACAGCTCGGTCAATCTGGCGCGAGCAGTGTTGCCAGGAATGAAAGAGCGCCGCTGGGGAAGGATTCTCAACATCACTTCCATCGCGGTGAAGCAACCGGTCGACAATCTGATTCTCTCTAACAGCTTGCGCGCCGGCGTCACGGGGTTCGCGCGTACGCTCGCAAACGAGCTGGCGGCGTTTGGCATCACGGTCAACAACATTATGCCGGGATACACTCGCACTGAAAGGGTTGAAGAACTTTCGCGGATGATGGCCGAGAAGCAGGGCATCACGCCTGAGGAATTTGTCGCGCGTTGGGAGCAGGAGATTCCCATGCGCCGAATCGGGCAGCCACGCGAGTTCGCGGCGCTGGCTGCGTTTCTGGTTTCTGAACGAGCGAGTTTCATAACCGGCACTTCCGTGCCGGTTGATGGCGGTTGGATTAAGAGTTTACTTTGAGATTAACATGCACAGATTACGCAGCGGCAGAATGCGAGCGATGGGTCCAATGGGACGTATACGTCCCATACGTCCCATGTGACGCATAGGTCCCATTCTGTCTTTGATAATCTGCGGGAAGGAAGACATGGCTTGCACACATCTCGATCAAATTAAGGACGTAACTCCCAGTGCTGACGGCTGTGAAGATTGTTTGAAGATTGGCGATACGTGGAATCATCTGCGATTGTGCATGACCTGTGGCCACGTCGGCTGCTGTGACTCTTCAAAAAATAAGCACGCGACGAAACACTTTCACGCCACGCAACATCCGATCATCAAGTCATTCGAACCGGGCGAGGATTGGGGCTGGTGTTATGTTGATGAAGAGATGTTTGATGAGTTGTGAGGTTTAGTGATCATGCCCGATAAGTGTGACATGCGTTGGTTCAAGCAGACCTTTCACGACAAAATCGACGCGGCCATATCGGACACGCCGTTCACGCTCGATTTTCTCACCGCGCTTGCGTGCCAGGAGACCGGCGAGGTTTGGCCCATTTTGCGCAAGCAGGATCTCACCATCGATCGGATTCTCGAGTTATGCGTGGGCGATACCATCGACTTCAATCCAGCCACCGGCAAAGGACGGCACGCCTTTCCAAGGAACAGGGCAGCCTTGGTCGCGGTCCCGGATGGACAGCAGATGTTTGAACTCGCGCATCAGTTACTGGTCGAGATGGCGAGGTTTATACGCAGCTATCAGGCGCAAGCCGCAAATCCGAACAAATTCTGTCACGGTTATGGAATCTTCCAATTCGATTTGCAGTTCTTCCGCAGCGAGCCCAATTACTTTCTGCAGAAGGAGTTTGCGGATTTTGATAAATGTTTGCAGAAAGCGCTTGGCGAGTTGGAATCCGCGCGTGCGAAAATCGGGCTTGGCAACCATGACACCCTCACCGATCTCGAGCAGGTACATGTGGCGATTGCCTACAATACTGGCCACTTCAATCCAGCCCAGGGCCTGAAGCAAGGCTTCAAGTCCCCGGGTGGTCTATTCTATGGCGAGCAAGTTTTTGCTTTTCTGCAGGCCGCACACGAGGTTTCGACTGACGACGCCACCGCTCCCTCGCCTTTTGGCGACGACGGAAGCGCTATTAGCTTAAAAGTGAAGTCGGCGCAAGCGAACGTGCGCAGTGAACCATGCAATCCAGGCAATACGTCGAATCGCATTGCCACGCTTTCGAATGGCGATAAGGTTCAATCGCTGGCGAATCAGACAATCAACGGCTTTATCGAAGTAAAGGGCAACAACGATCTGCACGGATTTGTATTCGCGGACCTGCTCGAACGAGCGTGACTGCCTGACGGGCGTGAGTTACGCGAGCTGCCCTGGCTGCGCTCATAATCGCTACAGTCTCTGAGGAACGCAGGTCCTGGCCGATGCGTTAATGTTTCGACTCTTCCAACAATTGCTGCAGGTATCCCTGCCAAATCGACGCAATCGTATGCGTGCCATGACCCCGCGTCTTTTCGGTAATCGGGAGCATCACAAACTTACCGTGCGGCACGCGCTTGATCAGTTTCTCGATCATTCCCAGCTCAGGGGGATTAATAAAGTCGTCGGCTGAATTGATCGCGAGGAGGGGCGCCTTGATGGTTTCCAGCTTCGGCTCAGGATTGTATTCGCGTGAAGCGTCCAATTGATAAAGCAGATCGTTCGCATCCAGCCGAGTAACTGCCGGTTTGAAACGGTCGAGATAGAATTTTTCGGCTTGTTCGCGCGTCGGAGCCACGGCCTGCCAGTTCAAGGGTGCGCTGCCGGCCAGTAACAACAGGTCTTCAGCAGTCGTCAGGGCGCGGACTGGTTGGGTCTTGTATTCGCCGCCTATCCAGTCGGGATCATTCTTGATCGCGTCAATGGCCATGAAGCGCCAGACGCGATTGCGGCCGGCAATCTCGACCGGATTGCTGGCCAGCGGCATCAGCGCGTCCATGAAATCGGGATACATCTCGCCCCAAACCCAGGTCTGCATGCCGCCCATGGACGTGCCCATCACCAGTCGCAGGTGATTCACCCCGAGCTTCTTCGTCAGCACTTCATGCAGCGCGCCGACCATATCGTCATAGGTGTAGTGCGGAAACTTCATGTGTAAGCCGTCGCTCGGTTTGCTGGATTTTCCATGACCAATGCCGTCGGGCAGAATAATGAAGTATTTCGTTGCGTCGAGCTGCTGTCCCGGTGCGAAAAGGACGTTGCCAAAAATCGGATTAAAGAACTGGGCGCCGGTGCCGCCCGTACCGTGTCCAATCAGCACCGCGTTCTGCGCCACACCCGCGCTGTTCGTCTTCAAGGTGCCAATCGTGCGGTAGTGCATATTCAATTCCGGCAGAGTCTCGCCGCTGCGGAAGTGAAAATTCTGAATGACATAGTCGCCTTCGACAGGCGCAGGATAGTTTCTGGGCGGCTGAGTCTGGTTCTGGGCTAATCCAGCAGAACTGCAAACACACAACAGGCAGAGCAGGACGACAAAACGCATGGCAGGGCTCCTCCAATCGAAATTTCGCGCGTAGCTTAACAGAAAATGAATAAGGCGGACCGATTAGATCGATCCGCCTGTCTGGTCTGATAGATTGCTCGCCTGCTCGCGCAGGTGTACTGACGCTTACTTGGCTGCGGCGTTGGCGCGCACAGTCAGACGCGATTTCTGGCGCGCGGCGGCGTTGCGATGTAAGGCGCCTTTTTGCACGGCCTTGTCGATTTCGGAAACCGTCTGCGGCAGTAGCGTCTTGACTTCATTGGCGTCGCCACCCTTCAGGGCGTTGCGAAGATTCTTGATTGAGGTGCGCAACCTGGCGCGATTCGAACGGTTAACCAAACGGCGACGCTCGTTCTGGCGCACCCGTTTTTCTGCTGATTTATGATTAGGCATTCAAACTCTCTCCGTTACTCGTAATCCCACGGTGTGCGATCCGGCACAAACGCGAAACTAAGGACTATAGGGCCGGGCCAGGGCAGTGTCAAGCTGTGAACCATGCCCCCTTAATCAGTCAATTTCACGGAACGCAAAATCGTCAGAAAAGTATTCTGGTACGAGCTGTACTCATTACGGGGGCTGATGGCAATCATATAGAACAACCGGCCATCGCGTAATTGCGTAGTGGTAACGTTGACGACTTCAGCCTGACCCGTGGCGGCATTAACGTTGTTCAAAGCGAGAAACAGGCCCGCTCGTCCATCGACATCCATCCGCTGATAGCCGGTACTGGCGCGCAGGTTACTATTGCTTCGCTGCAAGACATTAACAAAATCGTCCGTGGCCTGCCCCAGGTTTTGGCGATTGGTCTGCACCGCTCCCAGGTTAACCGCGTGCGTAAAGACTGTTTGCCCATTTCCGCCCGAGCTGTAGGCTCCATTTGGCGCAAACCACAAAGTGCCTTGCTCATTCAGCTCGCGCCAATTGTCGGGCACGGCAACCGAGAAAGAATCTTCGTTATAAGTGCGGTAACGCGCGGACGGATAGGCAACTCGGCCGTTCGAAGGATAGCCGGTCTGGTTTCCGTTCGGATATTGATTCGGATACTGATTAGGGTATTGGTTCGGATACTGATTCGGATACTGATTTCCCTGATTGGGATAACGGCGCCCACTGCGTTCAATTTGGGCCATAGTCTGGGCCGGCGGATAACCTTTCAGCCGCTCTCTGATGCCATAGAATTCACGGTTGTCCCTGGTCATGGCGGTGTTGACGTGCAGGGATTGAGCTTCCTGATTAATGCGGGCATATCGATCCTTTGAACTCGGGTGATCACTAAGAAAGCCGCCGCCACCGCCGCCTTGCGCCTGGATCGTCTGGAACATGTTGGCAAGATCGTGAGGATCGTATCCTGCGTTCGCCATAATTCGCGCCCCCAGCAGGTCAGCTTCAGTTTCATACTCTCGGCTGAACTTCAAGAAGTAAGCGCCGACCGGCAGCTCGGCAAGTTGTCCCGCCGCCGGCCCGGCGAGAATACTTCCTACCACGCCGAGGATGCCCGCGCCGATTGCATACTTTTGCGCTTTGGTCGCCTGGGCCGTTCCATGCCGCAGGGCAACGTGACTTAACTCGTGGGCCATCACGCCGGCCATTTCGCCCTCGGTACGCGCGGCCTGCATCATTCCGCGGTTGACGTACATTGGCCCACCCGGTAAAGCAAACGCGTTGATGTCGCTCGCATTGAGGACCTTAAAGTAATAATGAAATTCACGATGCTGAAACTCAGGCGGGATCGCGGCCACCAGCCGTTGGCCAACGCGCTCGACATAGGCGCTAACCTCAGGATCGCGCAGCAAAGGAAACTGTTGCTCGGCCTCTGCCGCTGCCTGTCTGCCTAATTTCACATCATCGGCGGGACTATACTTATTACTGTGAAGTTTGATTTGAGTCTGTGCCAGAGTTGCAATCGGCATCAGCCCGATTGTCATGATCACGACCAATGAAAGCGATCTTATGGCGAGTCGATAACCGGATATTTTCACTTCATACTCCTTAGAAATTTATTATATCTGAGGCAACCTGTTGCATTGCTTTGATGTAACTTTCAGGGACGCGTTTGTCCAGCTCTCAGGCCTAAACAAGCCTGATGCCACTGAAGAACAATTCTAAGCTGCGATCGAGTTCCAGAGGAAGGGGAGGCAAAAATTGGCGGATCTACGTCAATTTCAGGCCCATCCGTCCGGGTTCCACGACAATCGCCCCCGACAATTCGAGAGTGCCGGAATCCTATTTCGTCAATGGGAAGCCGATTTGGTTGAGAAGAACTCAGCCGGACTGTATGCCCAGCTAGGCTTGTTCACGGCGCAGGGACAAAGAAAATAGCTTAATCAGTCAATTGTATCGAGCGCAAAATAGTCAAAAAAGTTTGCTGGTACTTCGGGTAGTCATCCGTCGGACAGACAGCAATCATGTAGAGCAATTGGCCGCTTCGCAGTGGCGTCGTGACTATATTCACCAGTTCCGGCCGGCCGGTAGCCTCATTTACGTTGTCAAAAGTAATTAACTGCCAGGTTCGTTCGGGAAGGTTCATCGGCTCGAAGCCGCCGCGCGCGCGCATCTTACCGCCCTGCTTCAGGGAATTGACGAATTCATCCGTCGCCTGCTGAGCGCTGCGACCCTGCATCTGCACGGCTCCGAAACTTACTCCATGAGTGAACACCTTCTGACCATTGGCAGAACCGTAGGCCCCGTTCGGCGCAAACCACAATCCCTCCTGTTCGTTCAGTTCCTGCCAGTTCTCGGGAATACTGACCGCGAATACTCCTTCTTTGTAGGACTTGTAATTTGAGGATGGCAGTTCTACGCGACCGCTGGGCGGGCTCGGGTAGCCGGCCGGGTTCCCCTGGTTTCCCATATTCGACGGTTGCGAACCGGCGTTCGACGGTTGCGAAGGCACGTTCACCGGCTGCGAAGCTGTGCTTGACGGTCGCCCACCCGCATTTGAATATGCCTGATTGCCGGTAAATGTCTGTCCAGTCTGACGACCAGTTAACCGTTGCTGCGCGACCATGAAGTCGTGCTCATCGGGAGTCGCCGCGGTATTGATCTTCAGCAGTTGGGCTTCTTGATTTATTTTTGCGTAGCGATCTTTGGGACTGGGGTGATCGCTGAGAAAGCTGGGGCCGCCCCCTCCGCCTTGCGATTCGATGGTTTGAAACATATTGGCCAGCTGGCGGGGGTCGTAACCGGCGTTCGCCATGATCCGCGCGCCCAGCAAATCCGCTTCGGTTTCGTATTCACGGCTAAACTTCAATAAGTAAACCCCAACTCCTTGTGATCCCATTTGCGCGATGCTGCCAATCGGACCGCCGAGTATTTGGCCTCCCATCCCCATAATGCCGGATAGCATCTGGTACTTCTGCGCCTTGGTCACTTGGGCTGTGCCGTGCCGCAGCGCGACATGGCTTAACTCGTGGGCCATGACGCCGGCCATTTCGTCTTCCGTCTTGGCGGCGGTGATCATGCCGCTATTGACGTACATGGGTCCGCCAGGCAAGGCGAACGCATTAATATCCTTCGCATTGACCACTTTGAATGAGTATTGAAATTCGGGATGCTGAAATTCCTGCGGGATCGCTGCCGCCAGACGCTCGCCGACGCGCTCGATATAGCCTCCCAGTTCCGGATCACGATTCAACTGAAGTTGTTGTTCGGCCTGGGCCGCAGCCTCACGACCCAGCTTGACGTCATCAGCCGCAGCGAACTTATTGCTATGAATTTTGATGGGAGTCTGCGCAAAACTCGCAATCGGCATGATTGCGAATGCCACGCTAATTGTTAAGGCAAGCAGCTTAGTCGCACTTCTAAACTTGTTCATTTCGGACCTCCTTAAAGTCCTAATAAGCAGAAGGCGACGTTACTTATTATTGATGTTAATCCTGGCGACAGCCCGAGTCGGAAGGGAAGGATTGCAGAGATTATTTGCGCGGTTTTATCTTTTCGTCAAGCCATCTGCGCAGTCCATCCAGTGGCGGAATCACGAGTGGCTTTCCTTTGAAGACGCGAATCATGGCAATGATCAGGAACACGAAGCTGGCAAAGCGAAACAGGCCGACGCCGCTAAAGTGGCCGCCGGAAATAAATCCGATAAAAACCAACAACATGGACAAGGCGGTAATTACCAGTTGCAGAACCAGCGCCTGTGAAGCGTGAAATCGCGTGCGGCTCTCAGTTCGCGGTACCACGAAGAGTTCAACGATCGCCCCTATAATTCCCAGCGGCCAGAAAGGAAGGTAAGGGATAAGTACTGCCCATCTTTCCTGAATGCCCAGACCTTCCACTCTCTGAAAGCCAAATCTTCCCATCACCGGCATAGGCCCGCCCTGATAAACGTTCAGCGGTGGAACCGGCGGTGGCTGATAAATGTCGGCTGAGTTAACCCGCGGCGGCGCGTAGGTCGCAGAGGGGCGCCGTGGTGGCGGCACAAAAACGGAAGGGTAAGATGTCGCCTTGTCGTCTATCCGGCGGGTCGGCGCTTCATTCTGGTTAGGGCCGCGCGACGTTTCGGGAGCAGAACGATTAATTGGATGCGTAACGCCGCCGATGTCTTCGGTTGACGCATCCGATTGCTCTCGGCCGAACGATTCATCCGCGCGATGAGCAACGTCCTCGTCCAGCGGATTCGTATCGTATTTGCTGCGCTTCGGCTCCATCGAATAACTCTTACGAGCGCCTTAGCCGCGCAGTTTCACCGATCGAGGTCCCCGGCTCTTTGATACTCGATCGATTGCCAGCCTTCGCGTTCATTGACACGAAAGGCGCGCACGCAAGGCTCCTCATTTCCTAATCCCACAATAAGGTAAACCGCTGATGGATAGTAGGCAAGGCGCACATCGGTTGGCGAAGGCTCGGGATTTTTTGCGCGTGGATGCGAATGATAGATCGCGATTAGTTGCTCACCGGACTCGCGCATCCGGCGCTGGGCAGCGAACAGATCTTCCGGTGCGGCTTCATAAGTGATCAGCGGATCGGCGGCAATATTGCGGGTCCGGTAGATGGTCTGCGCCCGGCCAGCGCTGGTTCCACCGATAAGGCCGCAGCATTCGCGCGGAGCGCATTCGCGCGCATGTGAAACAATTTCGCTGATCTGTGCTTTCGTAAGTTGAAGGTGCAAGGTCAAGTGGCGTTACGTCAAAAACCTCTGAAAAGAGCTACTTTGGATCCAACCACTTCCGAGCTTCGCCGTACTCGCTATTAGACAACTTTGAGATGCAGCTCGGCCAGTTGCCTGGGATCGACGTCGCCCGGCGCATCAATCATCAGATCCTGTGCCGAGGCTGTTTTGGGAAAGGCCATGACGTCGCGAATGTTTTCTGTCGGCACCAGTACCATCAGCGTTCTTTCAATCCCGGAAGCAATCCCGCCATGCGGCGGCGTGCCGTAAGAAAGGGCATCGAGAAAGAAGCCAAACCGCGCGCGCGCCATCTCTTCGGTCATACCCAGCGCCTTGAATACCAGCGACTGCACGTCGCGCCGGTGAATTCGGATCGAACCACCCGCGACTTCCACGCCGTTAATCACCGTGTCGTAGGCCTTGGCGCGAATCTGACCAAACAGCTCGGTCTCGCCATTCACCGCGCGTTCGAACACGGGCACATCCTCGTCGAGCGGCGACGTGAACGGATGGTGCATCGAGTAATAGCGGCCGTCGTCCTGGTGAAATTCGAACATAGGGAATTCAGTGACCCAAAGTGGCGTAAAGACGTTTTCGGGAATTAATTTTTCGCGCCGCGCAACCTCGTTGCGCAACGCACCGAGACTGGCCGCCACCACGTCGGATTTTCCCGCCACGATTAAGACCGCGTCACCTTTCTGGGCGCCGCTGACACCCGCCAGATCCACGACTGTGTCGTGGCCCAACGATTTGAGCAATGATGAGGACAGTTCATCACCCAACTTGATCCACGCCAAGGCGCCGGCGCCATAGCGCTTGGCGAATTCCTGCAGTTCGTCGAGCGTCTTGCGCGACATTGACGCGCCACTGCTCACCACGATCGCTTTTATTTCACCGCCGCGCGAAAGCGCGCCGGCGTAGGGAGGGAAGGTGGTCTCAGCGAGTCTTTCAGATAAGTCCTGCAACTCCATGCCTTCGATGCGCAGATCGGGTTTGTCGGATCCGAACCGGCGCATAACTTCGGCAAAGGTGAAGCGCGGAAAAGGAGTTTTGAGCTCGGCGCCGATTAGACGAAAGACGCGCGCGAACAGGCCTTCGACCAGCTGGTAAATCTGTTCCGGCGTCGCAAAGCTCATCTCGACGTCGAGTTGCGAGAACTCCGGCTGTCGATCGGCACGCAGGTCTTCGTCGCGAAAACACCGCGCAATCTGGTAGTACTTGTCGAGACCCGCAATCATGCAAATCTGTTTGAAGATTTGCGGGCTTTGCGGCAGCGCGAAGAATTTTCCGGGCTGCACCCGCGACGGCACGATGTAGTCGCGCGCACCTTCCGGCGTCGACTTGATGAGATTTGGCGTCTCGATCTGCGTAAAGCCCTGCTCATCCATGTATCGATTGATTTCCAGGATCATCCGATGACGCAGCCGCAGGTTCGCTTGTAATCGCGGCCGGCGCAGGTCCAGGTAGCGGTATTTCAGACGCAGGTCTTCCGCCGCGAGCGCGTCACCAGCCGCATCGAGTTGAAAGGGGAGCGTGCGGGCATCGTTGAGAATGATGATCTCCGTCGCCTGAACTTCAACCTCGCCAGTTGTGATCTTTGGATTGCGCGCCCCTTCGTCGCGCAATACAACTTCGCCAATCGCCGCAATGACGTATTCACCGCGCACCTCTTTAGCTTTCGCATGTGCGTCGCCGGCCTTCTCCTGGTTGACGACGATTTGAGTGATGCCGTCACGATCGCGCAGGTCAATGAAGGTCAGCGGGCCAAAGTCACGCCGTCGCGCGCACCAACCCATTAGCGTGACGCGTTTACCTACGTCACCCTGGCGCAGCGCACCACACGAATGCGTGCGTTCCCGATTGTTGAGATTCTCGATCATTTCGCTCGTCAGTAGTCAGTTGTCAGTTGTCAGTGGGTCTCTCTATGCAAAACAACTGACAACTGACGACGGACAACTGACGGCCCTTCAGAAAAGCACCATCCCCCCGTCGACATTTATCGCCTGCCCGTTGATACCACGACCGTCT
>JBKPEE010000090.1:0-31837 GCA_046728235.1 Acidobacteriota bacterium | reverse complement strand
ACGGCCATCATCGGCATCACGGATCATGCTCAGGAGCAGCTCGGCGACGTTGTCTATGTCGAACTGCCGAAGAACGGAGACGAATTCACGGCCAACGATTCCTTTGGTTCGGTGGAGTCGGTGAAAGCCGTCTCAGAGATCTTCACGCCGGTTTCCGGAAAAGTCGCGGAGGTCAACCAATCGCTCGGCGAAGAACCGGAAAAGGTGAACCGCGATCCCTACGGCGACGGCTGGATGATTAAAATGGAAATGAACAAGCCCGGCGAAGTAGACAGCCTGCTGACCGCCGCCGAATACGAAGATTTCACGAAAGCCGAAGAATAAACAAATTGCGTTACATTCCCAACTCGCCGGACGAACGCGCCGACATGTTGCGCCAAATCGGCGTCGCGTCAACTGACAAACTGTTCTCTTCGATCCCCGAGAATCTTCGCTTGCCCGGAGATCTGAATGTGCCTGCGGCGATGTCGGAGCTCGAGCTGCTCAAGCGGTTCGAAGAGATGGGCGCGCGCAATCAGGCAGCGCAGCGAATCAGCTTCCTGGGTGGCGGTGCTTATGCGCACTACACGCCAACAATCGTCGACCATCTTATCTCGCGTTCTGAGTTCTTCACCGCTTATACGCCTTACCAGCCGGAAATTTCCCAGGGAACGCTGCAGGCGATCTTCGAATTCCAGACACTGGTCTGCCAGTTGACCGGCATGGACATCGCGAATGCGTCGATGTACGACGGCTCAACGGCAATGGCCGAAGCGGTCCTGATGGCTGAACGCGTCACCCGCCGGGCAAAAGTGATCGTCTCGTCGGCAATTCATCCTCAATACCTGGAAGTTGCCCACACCTACGTCCAGCATGCAGGCATCGATTTGCAACGCGCTCAATTCGATCCTGCTTCCGGCCAGACACCGGCGAGCGCGTTCAATGCTATCGATGATCAAACCGCGGCGATCGTGGTGCAGTCACCAAATTTTTTCGGCTGCATTGAAGATCTGCCGGCGCTGGCTGAGAAAGCCCATGCCGCCGGGGCGCTGCTGATTGTCACTGTGACCGAAGCCATATCATTCGGTTTATTGAAATCGCCTGGCGCCTGCGGCGCCGACATTGTCGTTGCTGAGGGACAATCGTTTGGCATCCCGCTGTCCTACGGTGGTCCATACGTGGGATTGTTCGCGACGCGCGATAAGTACGCGCGACAGATTCCCGGCCGTTTGGTCGGTGAAGCTTACGACAAGAATGGACGCCGAGGCTTTGTGTTGACTTTGGCGACGCGCGAACAACACATACGACGAGAGAAAGCGACATCGAACATCTGCACGAACGAAGGGTTGATTGCGCTGGCCGCCACGATTTATCTCGAGACGATGGGGCGGCGTGGCCTCCAGGAAGTGGCGCAACAGTGCGCGCAGAAGGCGCACTATGCCGCGCGAGAGATCAAAAAACTCGCAGCGTTCTCAGTCCCCTGCTCTGCGCCGTTTTTCAATGAATTCGTGGTGAGCGCACCTGCCTCAGCCTCGCAACTGCTTGAGCGGCTGGCACGCGAAAAAGGCATCGACGGCGGCATCGCGCTCGAACAATTCGATTCGACGCGGCCGAATGACTTTGTCGTCTGCGTTACTGAGATGAATACGCGTGAGCAGATTGACGCGCTGGTCGCGGGATTGAATCATTGTTCATTTGTTCATTGATTCAATGAATCAATGGACCAATGAGCCAATGATAACCAAAGTAACTACCCACCTCAGCCCGAACGAGCAACTGATCTTTGAGCGTTCGCAGCCCGGCCGGACGGGCTTCAGTCTGCCGGCGCTGGATGTCGATGAGGCTTCGCTCAACGACATGATTCCGCGCGAGTTTCAGCGCGATGACGATCTCGCGGGCATGCCTGAAGTGACTGAAGTAGACGTGGTGCGTCATTTCACGCGTATCTCGACGTGGAACTATTCCATCGATCAGGGCTTGTATCCACTCGGCTCCTGCACGATGAAATACAATTCGCGCCTGAACGAGAAAGTCGCGCGCATTGCGAACTTTGCGAATCTTCACCCGCTGGCTTCCGAAGCAGAATCGCAGGGCGCTTTGCAGGTCGTCTATGAGCTTCAGCAGCAGCTGGCGGAAATCACCGGCCTGCCGGGCATTTCACTGCAACCGGCGGCTGGAGCGCACGGCGAGATGACAGGCATTATGATTATCCGTGCCTTCATTGATGCGCGCGACGGCAAAGAAGCGTCATCCAAACGGCGCACTATGCTGATTCCCGATTCCGCCCACGGCACGAATCCCGCCTCTGCCCATCTGTCGGGCTTCACCGTCAAGACAATTCGCTCGACTGCCGAAGGTCTTACGGATCTCGAACACCTCCGCGAATTGTGCGCGCATGGCGACGTAGCAGGATTGATGCTGACGAACCCAAACACCCTCGGACTCTTCGAGAAAAACATCCAGGAGATTTGCCGCATCGTTCACGACGCGGGCGGTTTGGTTTACATGGATGGCGCGAATATGAACGCGCTCGTCGGCATTGCCCGGCCTGGCGACATGGGCGTCGACGTGATTCATCTGAATCTGCACAAGACTTTTTCGACCCCACACGGCGGCGGCGGCCCTGGCTCTGGTCCATGCTGTTGCACGAAGGAATTGGAACCTTTCCTGCCGGTTCCGCGAATTGTCAGCACGGGCAGTAACGACCTGCGCTTCAAACTTGATTACAACCACCCACAATCAATTGGCCGCGTCAAGGCCTTCCTCGGAAACTACGGCATGATGCTGCGTGCCCTGGCCTATATTCTGACGCACGGGTACGACGGTTTGCGTGAAGCCACCGAAGCAGCCGTCCTTAACGCGCGATACATCGCGTCTGGTTTGCTTTCAGATTACGACCAGCCCTTCGCTGGACCGCCGATGCACGAAGTCGTCTTTACGGACAAACGGCAATCTCGCAAAGGCGTGCACACGCTCGACATAGCGAAGCGCTTAATCGACTATGGATTTCATCCTATGACGATCTATTTTCCGCTGATTGTCTCGGGAGCGATGTTGATCGAGCCGACCGAGTCAGTCGGCCGCCAGGAACTCGATCAATTCATTGACGCCATGCGATCGATTGCTAAAGAAGCCGTTGACGATCCTGAATTGGTTTTGAATGCGCCGCACACAACGCGCATTGGACGCCTGGATGAGGCGGCGGCAGCGCGGAAACCCGTATTGCGGTGGAAACCCAGGGAGATTGCGGCCACCACCTGATGCATTAAAGCATGTCAACTCAACAACCCTGGTCTGGTATCCAAATCGAAACCAGTTTCTTTCCGCTCTCATTCTTTCTGTATGCCTGTACGCCGAGAATTGTGATTGACGACGCGACCGTGCTACGGCCCTGGGGGACGCATTCATTTCAACTCACGCCCGGCATGCATAATGTGAAGGTGTTCTTCCAGTATCTCTTTATGGGCCAATGTGGCTTTGCGCAGACAAACGTGGTGGTCCAGCCTAACTGCGTTCATCGATTGAAGTACGAGATGGGAATGCTGATGTTCTTGCCGGGGACGATTCGAGAACTGCCGCCGTATCGATTCGGCGCCTGAGTGGACCTCAGGCGTCCCACTCTTCCTTGCTCTGCGAGCTTGAGCTACAGCCTTCGGCAGGAACTCGCATCAACGCCAGCCTGTTAACGACATTTCCGCCGAGCAGATGTTCGTCGATAATCTCACGCACATCTTCCGATCGCACTTGCGCGTACCATACGCCATCGGGATACACCATCACAGCTGGTCCAATCGAACAAAAGCCGACCGAAGCACAACTGGTCACGACGATGGTGCCGCGCGGGTTCTTGCCCTTGGCTTCGCGGCCAAAGAGCAAGCCTCGCTCTTTCAATTCTCTTTCGAAAGTTTCCAACACCAAAGCTGAGTCTCTGGCTGAACACGACTTGCCGGTGCAGACAAAGACGTGGTGACGAATGGGGGCGGTCGCGACCGGAGCCAGCGAGCACAGCTGATCGCGATCTTCAATGAACGACGGTTTCATAATCTACATAATACCGGCCATGCCTTTTAGCATGAAGTTACGGCGCCGCTAGCACGAACGGCGGTCATCAGCAGCACATGTCGCGGGCGCTGATCTGCGGAAAATCGTTAAAGACTTTTCCAAACCCAACATCATCGTCAACACGAACGCACCCAGCATGATGGTCGCCAGTCGCGGGGCTGATAGCACGCCATAAAGCAAGCCAGCGATCGCGACCAGCGGCCGAATCAACGTGAACGGACCAAAGATCAAAGTGCTGGTAATGCTGCGAATGTCTACCGAAGGGATCGAACGAGCCAGAAGTGCCAGCAGGATTATCAAAGCGAAAGGAACGTAGACCAGGAGCATCCTGAAACCAGCCGCCTCGTAATCACGCAGCAACGATTCTCGATCCGCCGCGAGCGCGAGCGAGATCAGCGCCACAGCCGCAGCCAATCCCACAGCCACCTGTCCAAACAGTACGCCTTTGATCATTGCCCGCCGATAGTATCGCCGCTTTCTGATAAGAGCATTGCGTCCGGCGGCCTCGCGATAACCTGCGAACGCAGCATCCAGGGTCGCCAACAGCCACAGCGTGAATGCAATCATCGGGTGACGCCGAGCGCGGCGACTTTGCCTCCCATGTTTGCTATGAAAGCGTCCCGGTATGCGGGAAGGATGCCGACCAGGGAATGAAACGCGCGCGGAATCGGCAGCTGCCACAGCCTGGTCCCATATACGGCGGAAATGAACTCGGGCGCGCCTTCCCGTGCCGCGGCCAACAATTCCGCAGACGTGTAAGCCCGAATTGCCGACAGCACACCATCATGTTTGGCCAGGGGCTCGCGCATCCTGGCGGCATGAAATAGCCACGAGCCGAAAGGCGCCATCCACGATTGATGAAAATCGAAATGCAGAAAGGCCCGGGTTTCTGGTCGCGAGTGCTGCGCAAACAGATTGATCAATTCCCGCCCGCGAAAGTGATGAAGAATGCCGGTCGAGATATAGATTGATGCTCCTTCATCAAGCTGAAATGCGTTGGCAACTTTGAACTGGCACGAGAGCTTTTCCGCCTGAGCCAACGTTTCGGCTTCGGCCACCAGGGCGGGGTTATAGTCGGCGCCAATCAGTTCGACGTCCTCCGGCACCGCGCGGTGTGCGGCCAGCCACCGCACTACAAATCCGGTGCCGCAGCCAATATCAACAACCCGCAAACGGTTGCCGGGCGCGTCCTTCCGAATTGCATCGAGGAGCGGATTAAGTATTTGCGCCATCCGCCGGCCGTGCTGAAATTCCTCTGACATTCTCTGCATTTCGCAGTGAACAGTCACCAACAGCCGATCCATCGCCGCCTCATCGAGTAAACCGTTGGCGCCGGCGGGTAAGGTTTGAACGATCCGGACCGCGCGCGGGTTGTTGATTTCCTGAAACTCACGAATCAAGTCAGCTTTCGCCACCGGTCGCCGTTTCAAAGTATCGCTGTCGAAAGCGACGATCCGATCCGAGATTTCAGGACTATCGTGGGGAATTGCCATGGTTCGCAACCTTCATTTGGCCGTCGGTCGGACGGGAGACTTTGCCCCGCCGTCGCCACCCGGGAACCACAAGACCCGATCTGGCCGGCATTTGTCAATAACCAGCTTTCACACCGAACGACTAAGTATCTTTTATCGTATTGAGTTTCATTGTAAGATTGAGACGAACGGGCGTCGCCTGATTGACCGCATCCCCACCATCGCGGTTCCTTCGGATGCGGGCGCCTGATTTGATATTGCGCTGTGAAAAACTTTAGGAACATCACCCAGCCGCGGCAACCACGGGAATCGAACGGCCTCGTGATTCACGTCTCGTCCCTGAACGACCGGTCGACCGAGGTCGTCATGGCTGACACCGTGCGCATCGGGACTGCCGACGACTGCGATGTGAAGATCCGTCTGGCGCAAACTCCGACTGATACAACCAACGGGACCGTAATCGAGGTAAAGCGCGTTAACGGCACGTACCGGATCGCCAATGTCGACCAGGCACTCGACGTCAAGCTCAACGGTCGATCAATTAAGCCGAACAAAACCATCAACGACGGAGATGAAATTTGGATCGGCCCCTCAGGCCCGTCTATTCACTTCTTTCCGATCGCCGCCACGACGGCGATGGTCCCGGGACGCCGCGGCAGCACGCATGTCGCTCCGTTTATCGAGCAGGCCGCCATGGAAGCTTCGGCCACCGCGCGCCGCGATGACGCCAAGATCTTCCTGCGCGAATTCACGCGCGAACTCGTGCGTGAGATTAATCCCAGCACCAAGATCATTATTTTCGCGATTATTATTTTCGCAGTCGTCGGCGCGCTTTACATTGGATTTGCACAGTTCGCTGAGGCCCGCCGCGCCCGTCGAATCATCGCTGTACAGCAGGAGCAACTCACCGCGCAGCAGGAACAACTCAAGCACGCAAACGAAATGTTGAACAAAGTGGCCGATTCGACCGATCGGCTGCAGAAGACTCTGGCGCTCGGCGAAGTGCTGCGGGTGAATTACGGCGCCGGCGTTTGCCTAATTTATGGATCATATACGTTCGTCGAATCGGGTACCGGACGTCCTCTGCGCATGCCTGAGTCGCAAACCAACGAAAGCGGAAACACGATTCAGAACGGAACCGATCAACCCGCACTGACGCCCGAAGGCAACGGCCAAATCGCCGAGTACCCATTTGTCGGCACCGGATTTCACACGGGCGATGGCTTCATTCTGACAAACCGTCATGTAGTGCAGCCCTGGCTGGCTGACGAGCGGGCGCAGAGCCTGACCAGCACCGTCAAGGGCAAGCCGCGGCTGAAAAAATTGATTGCGTTCTTTCCTGACAATCCCCAACCAATCACGCTCAAATATAAACAGGCAGCGGGTGGTGAAGATCTCGCCGTGTGCACGATCGATCCCAAGGACATGCCGCCCAAGGTACCCGTACTTCCGCTCGAAAAAGAGTCCGACTCAGTCGCGATTGGTCGCATAGTCGTGACGATGGGTTATCCCTCGGGCCCGGATCGTCTGATCGCGATGCTGCCGGAGGACGAAGCGCGCGGAATTCAAAACCGTTATGGCTCGACCGAATCTTTACTGACGTACCTGGCGCAAACTAAACGCGTCCGGCCGCTGATGACCCAGGGCAATATCACCGACCTCGACGCGCACCGAATTGTTTACGATGCGCGCACCGGTGAAGGCGGCTCAGGTGGACCGTTGTTCGGCCCGTCCGGAAGAGTCATCGGAATTACTTTTGCTATTTTTACTGAGAACACGGCATCTAATTTCGCGGTGCCCATCCACTTCGCGATCAATTTACTGGAAAAATCGGGATGGACCAGCCCCGCCCCCTCCGAACCTGAGCAGAAGGATGTCGCCGGCACTTCACAATCCGGAGCAAGATGAATGGCATATCCATTGCTGGCGATTTTCGATGATCGTAAGAACCCTGCCAATCTGGAACACAAGGTGCAGGAACGTCGCTCTTTCGCAAGCGTTTTATTGCAGTAACTGACCGCCGCAGCTGCGGCCAAAGTACTTAGAATGATATTACGCTTACCATGCTCGTGCCTGCTGCTGGCAGTGCTTTATGCCACCGCTGCAGCGCAAACACCCAAACAGTTTCTGGTGCCGGAATCCACCAAGGCGGCCACGGTAGTTGCGGCCTCGAGTGCGGAAGCTGCGGGTGAAAGAACGTCCGCACAGCCGTCAGAAGTTCGCACAGGAACTGAGGATAGTCCTGCCGCCGAGGCGCCGAAAGCGGCGCAGCCACAGTTCCGCGTTGAACGGCTGTCGCTGGGTTCGGGCGCGGAATTGCTGACGATTTTTGGCCGGCTTGACGGCATGCGAACTGCCGGTACTCCGGCGCCCGAAGTTCCCCTCATCAGTGTGGTGCGCGACTCATTGAACGACACGGACGCCGACAATGATCGATTGCGCTACGTCTGGATGTTGACCTGCGCGCGACCTAATCTGGCGAAGCGTCTGGCTTCGGCTGTGCCCTTTCTTTATCAGGACATCGGAAACCAGCGCCACGCCTCAGGTGATCCTCCAAAACCAATAATTGACCTGGCCAAACCTAAACAACAGACTTGGAACCGGTTTTTCTGGATGGGCGTGCAGAATATTTTTCTCGACAGTTATGGATTGCCCCTGAAGGCCTCGTCACGCACTTACCGGCGAAACGCTTCGGATTACCGCTCCGGCCACGTGATGCAAGCGCTGTCGATTCTCGATGCCTTCGAGCGCCTGCGTGCGCGCGAGCGTACTGAAGGCGAGTTGCTGGCCTTTGCCAACCGCGCCGCCAACCCCGCCAAGGGACAACCGGTGACGGACGCGCCACCGAACCAGCTTCCGCTGCTCACGCCGGCGTTCACGCCGGGCGAAATGCTGGAGATGCGCGCGCGGCTGATTCTCTCAAGCAAGATATTGGGTGGCTTAGCGGGACCGGGTGTCTTTTCCCACCTCGTGACTGATCGCGTGTCCGCAGCAGTCGACAACAGCGGTCACAATTGGGAGCTCCTGCGACAGCGCGCGGAAGCCGAAGGATTGTACTTCGAGCCATTGACGATGCCGGACGGCCAGGCAACTCACGCTCTTCTTTGGGTTGCGAAACCGGATTTGTCGGCCCAGCCAACGCGTGAGTTTAATAAACGCTTCCTGAACATAGCGAATCCCTGGAGCGACGAACGGCTGCGCAACTGGAATGGCTATTCACGAACTGTTTATTTCGACAGCAACAATCGACCCGTCCGGGCCAGCGACCCGGAGGCCCGCGCCGTTGAGATGATCCCCCTGGCGCTTTACGGTCTCAATCATCCAAAGATACCGGCGTTGCTGATCGATTTTCGTCACAGCCTCAATCCCAAGAAACGAGAAATGTCACGCCGCGCATTGGATGACGTAGCCAAGTACATGTTTTCGTTGTCAAACTTCGGTAATCTGCCGTACTTCCTCGGCCGGAGCGTCTATAATTTCGTAACCGGACGACGCGGAATGGATATAAATCAGCCGACGCGCTTGCAGAGTTACTCAGAATTAAAGCTCCTGCTCTCGTTCAATTCCTCAATCGATCCAAGACTGCGCAGAGAGATCGAACGCCGCGTGCAGAATGTGTCACTCAATCCATTGAATAATGACGATGAAGCAGAGGTACAGCTGGCGCGGCAGCAATACCGGTCGTTGATCGATTACGCACTGCGACCGGACGGCTTGCCGGCCAAAATCGAACGCGATCGGCAAACGGAAATGGTCGCGCTTGAGCATGGTCGATCGGCTCGCATCTTCTTTGGCCTCGCGAATGTTTTGTCTTTTGGCCGGTACGTGCATCGTGAACAGGCCACGCCGGCGCTGAACGCCCGACTGGAGATGTCACGTCGGGTTTCGTATCACACCAGGTTCCTGACTGAAGTCGCCAAATCGTCGGCCACCACAGATGTTGCCTGGGACATGTCGAAGGTGACGCGCTCGTTGCAATTCCTCGCAGATGAAGGAAAAGAAGCCTCGAGTGACGCGGCCAAGGCTGCGGCGGCCATTTTTGAGAGAACCAGCGACCCCGAAGCGCGCCGTCTTTGCCTCGAGGCGCTTTCAAAGATCAACAACCGGACGGCGCGCGCGCAACTGCTGAAGATTTATGAACGCGAAAAACCGCAGTCCGATTTGCGCGCCGACATCGCCGCCCGTCTGCGCAAAGCAGTTGTCGATGACGCCCGCATGAAACCGGCCGAAGCCCAATCACTTCTTACTCAAGTTGGCCAACCCTAGCAGAGTCAGTACAACTGCCTTGCCTTCTTTAGGGCTCCGCTAACATGCCTTTACCAGCTTTACCGCAATTGATCCACGAAACCACACGGATAAACACCAAACCTCTATGCGCTGAACGTTTGGAGCTGGACTGCTTTGTCGCCGCGTAGCGGCGAATGAATTTAGCCCGGCCTTTCAAGGCCGGGACTAGTTACAGCAGCGGATGCGCGTCGCTTTAGCGACGCGGTTTCGATTTTCGGTCCGTGACCGGGCCTTGAAAGGCCCGGCTAAACTCATTTGCCGCTACGCGGCTGAAAATCAAAGTTGGGTCGCGAAGGCTTTTGAGGCAAAGACCTGAAATCTCTATTTGTAATTACCCGCGAATCTTTTCGTGCGCACTGGCGTGTTTAGCCGGATCGCGCAATAATTCATTCTTCAATGGAACGTTCCCTCGATGATCCTGCGTTGATCGAAACGGACGCGCATACGGCCGCAAAACCTTCGCGGGCCAAGCGCTCAGTAGCGTGGCTACAGACTGTCGCGTTTCTGCTTGGCGCGGTCCTGCTCTTCTACCTGATTCGCGCGGTTGGCGTTGAGCCGATCTTTTCCGCGCTGTCGCGAGTCGGGTTCGGGTTCTTCATCGTGGTTGCCGCCAACGGCGCGCGTCATGTCTTGCGCACGATTGCCATGCGGCTGTCGGTAGCGCCTGAGCACCGCCGCTTCAGCTTTCTTCAGGCGTTCGCAGCCCGTTTGGGCGGCGAGTCAATGGGCTTTCTTACTTTCGCCGGGCCGCTCCTGGGCGAGGCGACCAAGGTAGCGCTCCTCCGCAAGCGTGTGCCGCTGGTCCATGGCGTTCCCGCACTCGTAGTCGATAATCTGCTTTACAACCTGTCCGTAGTGCTCGTGGTTTTCGGCGGCGCGGTCCTGATGCTCGTCGCCTACCCGCTGCCGCCGGTGGCGCGCGAAGTGTTGCTCGTTATCGCCGCCGCCGCCATGCTGGGACTGGTCGCGGCAGCAATGGCCACGCGCAAGCGTGTAACTTTGCTAACGGGATTGATCAATCGGTTGGCGCGTCGCGGATTCCGGCCAAAGTTCCTGCGGACTCGCCGGCATCACATCTACCGGATTGAACTCACTGTATACGCATTCTATAAGCGGCGACGCGCGGCGTTCTTTTCGATGATCGCGCTGGATCTCGCTTCGCATGTGACCAGCGTTTTCGAGGTCTACATCACGCTGAAGCTGCTGGGGTTCGTGCCGCGTGTTGGCGCTGCTTACATTATCGAATCGCTCACTAAAGTCATTAACTTCGCCTTCGCCTTCGTGCCCGGAACTATCGGCGTTTACGAAACTGGTAACGGTATTATCCTGCGTACGCTCGGCTACACAACCGCGATTGGCGTGGCGCTGGCCATTGTCCGTAAAGCGGCAATTATTTTTTGGACCGTCATCGGTGTCTTTATCATCACCTGGCGCGCGCTGCCCAATGCCTGGGAGCGCGTGCTCAAACGCAGTCCGCGTCTGCAGAAACTTATGGATAGCCTCGTCCTTTCGAATCTCGCGCATCGTCCGGCGCGTACGGCCGTCAGCATTGCCGGCATTGCTTTGGGTGTCTTGCTCGTCGTTTTTACTGTCGGACTGGCGCACGGTCTGCTGCGTGAACGCGGCAAACGCGAAGCCAACATCGGCGCGCAAATCATGTTGCGTCCCTCGGGCGCGATTGGCCTGAGTGGTGCGCAACCGTTCACCATTCCTGTGTCGCACGCGGCCGACGTCGCCCGCATTCCGGGCGTGCGCGCCGCCGTGCCCATCGGCCAATTTCTCGATAAGAGCGACTCGGGCTTCGGCTCGCGTCTGGTAGAAGGAATTCCGTACGAACAGTACGCCGCCTTGAATAACCTGACAATTAAAGAGGGCCGGGGACTGGTCAAGGGCGACGAGGTGATTGTGGATTCCGCCTGGCAACAGGAACGCGGCGTGGCCGTTGGCTCGACCATTGAGATCTACGAACGCCCTTTCAAATTGGTCGGCGTTTACGAACCGCCCGGCGGCGGCCGTTTGAAGATTCCGCTGGCCACGATGCAGGATCAGGTTGGCAGCGAGAGCCGGTGCAACACGATTCTCGTAGCCTGCGACGATCCGAATCAACAAGAGCAGGTCGCGGCCGTAATCAAAGAGAAATTTCCCGACGATCAGATCGTGCTCACGCGCGAACTCCCTGAACTTTACATGTCGAGCGTGCCCGCTCTGAACGTGTTTCTAAAAGTAGTGGTGGCGGTCGCTGCGACCATCAGCATGCTCGTAATTCTGTTGGCGATGTACACCACCGTGACTGAGCGCACGCGGCAGATCGGCATCCTTAAATCACTCGGCATGTCCAAGCGATCGATCGCCTGGGTAATCGAACAGGAAGCCATCCTCGTCAGCGTCCTGGGTGTCGGCATTGGCGTGCTGCTGATGCTGCTCGCGCGTTTCTTCGTGATGAAATCAACCACCCTGATTGTCGACGTCGAAGCCAAGTGGATCGCTATCTCACTGATCGTGGGGCTGATCGGAGGCTCGATCGGCGCCCTGTATCCGGCCCTGCGGGCCGCGCGCCAGGATGCGGTTGATGCGTTGAGTTATGAATGACGCTTAGCTGGCGCGAAATAATCCACGCCCACGGCTATGTTTGAAGAATTGGCTTTCATTGCCTTCACCACCGCAGACCTGGCCCAGGTGAAGCGATTCTGGGTTACGCTCCTGGGCTTTCCCATCGTGCGCGAGGATGAAAATTATTTGATGGTGGACGCGCGTGGGGTTCGCCTTTGCTTCGACCTTCCTGATGGTGACGATCACCGAGCACCCTCCTCTGATGGCGTGGTTGGACTGAAGGTCAAGGATTTAGCAGCCTCGTTGGCCGCCTTGGAAAGTCGCGGTGTCCGAGCCGTCATAAGCCCAGTCGATAATGATGATCACGGTAAATGGGCGAAACTACTTGATCCGGACGGCCGCAGTGTGATTCTTACGGAGCGAGGTTGACTCGAGGGACGAAGGCGCCGGCACAAACCTGGCCTGGGTTTCATGCTTTTGCTTCGCAGCATTTTCTTCACCTTCCTCCTGCCAGGAACGGTGGCGGTTCTAATACCCTTTTGGATCATTTCATCGAGAAGTCCGGCAAGTTTCTCAAACCATCCAATCCGGTATTTCGGCGCCCCTTTGATCCTGGCCGGTGCTGCCGGATTGCTTTGGTGCATCTGGGATTTTTTTTCGGCGGGTAGCGGCACCTTAGCGCCAATTGATCCGCCGAAGCATCTGGTCGTCCGGGGCCTCTACAGATATGTTCGGAACCCGATGTACGTTTCGGTCGTGACCATACTCGCCGGCGAGGCCATCCTGTTCATGTCGACATCAATTCTGCTCGAGGCCGGGATTTTCATCACGCTCGCGTATTTATTCGTAGTGTTCTACGAGGAACCGGTCCTGCGCCGGAAATTCGGCGAGTCGTACGAAAGATACGTGCAAACAGTCGGCAGGTGGATTCCCCGATCAAAGGCCAGCTGACAAGCCTCGAATCGGATACAATCAGCGGCAATTTCAGCGGTGCATCTGTTTAGGTTGAATCAAAGAGTTCGCGATATCCAAATTTTTTGAGGGACCGCCATGACAATTGATCGTCGCGATTTTCTGACCGGTGCTTCGACGATGCTGTTAGCGTCGAGCAAACTCTCATCCGCTTTTACAAAAGGCGAAACACACGCGCCTGCTCAGGTGAGAACTGGTCCGGTTACGGGTAAGCAGGTCACGGTTTACACCACGGCTGACCAAACCAGCCATCGCCTTTCGCTCACGGACACGCTGAGCTTCAGACCCGTGGGCCAGCCGAAGGAAACCCAGATCTGCGTCTTTGTCGATCCCAGCCGGCAGTTTCAAACCTTCCTGGGTATCGGCGGAGCCTTGACCGATGCGGCTGCCGAGGTTTTTGACCTGCTGCCCCAGGCGAAACAGCGCGAGCTGATCAACGCATACTTTGACGAGGCCCGGGGCATCGGCTACAAGCTCGCGCGCACAAATATTCATAGTTGCGATTTCTCCAGCAGCAGCTACACGTACGTTATGGAAGGCGACAAGGATCTGAAGTCTTTCAGCATCGCCCACGATCGACAACATCGGATACCGTTCATCAAACAGGCAATTGCCGCCACCCGCGGCCGACTGAACATCTTTGCCAGTCCGTGGAGTCCTCCGGCCTTTATGAAGGACAACCACGACATCCTGCACGGCGGCAGCCTCAAACCTGAGTTCCATCAATCGTGGGCTAATTACGTCGCGAAGTTCATCAAGGCGTACCAGAGTGAAGGCGTGCCCATCTGGGGAATCACGGTTCAAAATGAGCCGATGGCTACCCAGAAATGGGAGTCGTGTATTTACTCGGCTGAGCAGGAGCGAGACTTTCTCAAGAACTACCTTGGCCCCACACTGCGACGCGAAGGATTAGCTGACAAGAAAATTATTGCCTGGGACCACAACCGCGATCTCATCTACCAGCGAGTCAGTACGATCCTGAATGATCCACAGGCCGCCAAGTTCGTCTGGGGCATTGGTTTCCACTGGTACGAGCCCTGGAGTGGTGGCGAGCCGATGTTCGATAACGTCAAGCTGGTCCATGACACCTTTCCCGGCAAGCCGTTGATTTTTACTGAAGGTTGCGTCGACGCATTCGATCCGCAGCGTCTTGGCGAGTGGAAGTTTGGCGAACGGTACGGCCGGTCGATGATTAACGATTTCAACAGCGGCACGGTCGGTTGGACAGACTGGAACGTGTTATTGGATGAACGAGGTGGTCCTAACCACGTCAGTAACTTTTGCTTTGCGCCGGTGCATGCAGATACCAAAACGGGCGAATTAACCTATCTGAGTTCGTACTATTACATTGGACACTTCTCAAAATTCATCCGCACCGACGCCAGAAGGATCGCCAGTTCGCCCAGCCGCAGCCAGCTGCTTTCGACCGCGTTTCTGAATCCTGACGGCAAAGTTGCGGCCATCGTGATGAATGCGAGCGAAAGGAGCGCGTCGTATTGGTTGTGGGTCGACGGCAACGCCGCGGAAGCAAACATTCTGCCCCATTCCATTCAGACACTGGTGTTTTGATCTGCGCTACGACCCAGCCGGGCGCACCAAACAAAAGAGGCGGGCAAGCACCCGCCTCTTTTGGTATTCAACGAACTCGCTGCTTGACCTATGGCTGCGACAGGCGCGCCCGCGAGGCGGACATGGCCAGGTTGCGCGCGCGCGGAACCACTTCTATTGCTTTCGCCACCTGCGGATCATCTTTGGTCAGCACCTGCACCGCAGCTACCGTCCCGTACGCGGCAGTCGCTAACTGATACCGCAACTGCTGTTCGATGAACGAGCGATTGCGTTCAAGCAACGGTGTAAACGGCTTCCAGTTCTGGCCCTTCGCGACATAATCCTTGAACGCGTTAAAAACCATGTCGTTCATCGGAAAGTCATTCGACGTCAGATCATGGTCATACTCGATCGCGCGATCAACCTTGTACCCGTCGAACGACGGCACGCGTCCGTAAGCCATTTCCCTGGCGAAAAAGAAAATCGGATCGCGCAGGCGCACCTGAGCGGCCGTCAGAAACTGTGGCTTCACCGCTTCATCCGGCGTAATACCGCCGCCGCCGTAAACCGGCCGCCCAGTGTCGGTGTGCGCAGCAGGGCCCGCCGGTTTGGTCGCATTCCCCGCAGCGTCGCGCAAGGTGCCGCCATGAGAGATGTAGTTGTACCAGCCGCCGTCAGAGTAGTCGCGCTGAATCAAACGGCCTGAGGGCGTGTAATACTTCGCCGAGGTCAATGTCAGGCCGGCGCCCATGGGCAGGTTGATGATGCTCTGCACCAGTCCCTTGCCAAAGCTGGTTTGGCCGACGATCAGCGCGCGGTCGTGGTCCTGCATGGCGCCGGCGACGATTTCCGAAGCGGACGCGGTGTAATCATTCACCAGGATTACGAGCGGCGTGCGATCCGGCTCGGGATTGTTCGAGCGATAAACTCGATCATTCTGACCGCTGCGGCCTTTCTGCGTCAGGATCAGCTGGCCCTGCGGCAGGAAAGTGCTGGCGACGGCAATTGCGGAATCCAGGAACCCGCCAGGATTGTTGCGCAAATCGAGCACCAGCGAATTCAAGCCGCGTTGATGCAGCCGATCCAGCGCATCCTGCAATCCTTCGGCGGTGTCATAGTTAAAGCCGCGCGTCATGTCGATATAGCCGACACCCGGACGAATAAAATAGTAATCCGGAACCGATGGCTGCGGCACGGCGTCGCGAACGATCTCGACCGTTTCGACTTTGCCGGTGCCTGCACGGGTGACGGTGACGCGAACGTGGCTATTGCGGGGTCCGCGAATCTTGTCACGGACTTCGGCCGACGACTTCCCGTGCATGGAAATGCCGTCAACCTCATCGATGCGATCGCCATAACGGAGACCGCCGCGCCATGCCGGCGAATGGTCGAAAGTCGCGGTGATATAGGTTTCGACGTTCTCGCCTATCGTGTAATTCTGAATCGTCGCGCCAATACCGAAGTATTCACTGCGTTGATCAGTCTTCAGCTCTTCGAATTCTTCCCGATCGAAATAGCTGGAGTGCGGGTCGAGCGTCCGCAACATCCCAGTCATCGACGACTTATAAACGGTGTTGTAGTCCAGCTTGTTACCGTCGACATATTTATCGCGAATTACATTCAGGGCTTCCTTAAAGTCATCGTCGATCGTCAGGGTTGTGGTTGCCGAAGATCTTGCACCATTGCGCCGGTTTGGCGATGAGGGCTCAGTTCTTCCTGACGTTCTGCCCGACGCCTGGTTGGGCCGCTGTTGAGCAAAAACGAAGACCGGAAGAGTTAACGAAAGCGTAATGAGCGCAACCAGCGCTAAAGAGAATTTATTCTTCACTTAGAACCTCACTGAAACCGAGAACTTTGAAAAACCCGGGGAGCCTGTACTCGATACCGCGACGGATACGTCGTTTTGCAATCTTAACGGATGCGGGAAGCGTGGGCAAGGTTGCGTCGAATAATGGTTGATTGACTGCGGTTGATTAAGCGGGAAAGAGATCGCCGGTCAGGTCCGAAGGACCGTAATTTAATAGCCACGGCCGTGAGGCCGTGGAAAGTACGAAATGGGAATGGTCGAGCGCCGAAGGTGCGGCACTAAAACGCATTTCACGGCGCCAAAGGTGCCGGCCCTCCGGGCGGGAACAATATATTTGACGCACCCAAGCCTGCGCAGGTAGCAGGGAGCGGCCCAAGGCCGCTGTCGTGCGCTCTTACTAAAGGCGCGAAGCGCAGGCATGGAATAGCCCCGACCGTCAGGTTGGGGTACAAGTCCCCACAAAAGAACGAGGCCCGCAGGGCCGACATGTGGTGCCGGTCCTTCGGACCTCGCAAATTATTCCAACCGTAACCCCGACCTGACGGTCGGGGCTATTCCATGGCGGCGCTTCGCGCCTCACGGTTCACGTTGGCGGCGGGTGATGCGTGAAATATATTATTGCCCTCCGCGCCTCGGCCTCAATCCGCCATTTTGATCCACGGCCTTGCGGCCGGGAGTCAAATATATAGTAACCGTAATTTCGGTTGACGCTCTATTCGGAAGAGCGGGGCTAAAGTCACGTCGACGCTACGCGTCGAGGCATTTATTCTTTCTTCTTCATGACTTTTTCGAGTGATTTCATGAATCGCGCTTGCCTCGAATGAGGTCAACCTCAAGTGGCATGTGCCAGCGCTGTGCGCATGGCTGCCGCCGATTGCCAACGTTCCGCCGGATCTCTCACCAACGCGCGTTCTATCACTTCAGCGATCTGCGGTGGCAGGTCCGGAACTCGACTGCGGAGCGGGATTATTTGTCCCTCAAAAATTGCCCGCACCGTCCCGGCCACGTCGCTTCCCGTCCCCAAATCGAGCGCAATATCGCCCGCCAACAGGCTGTAGGCCGTCATGCCAACCGCATAAATATCGGCGGTCGGCCTGAGGTTGCGAAAATCGCGAATCTGCTCAGGGGGCATGTATGCGAATGTGCCGGCCATATCGCCCGCCATCGTGATTCCGCTCATGCCGGTTTGGGTGAAGCTTTTTGCCAAACCAAAGTCGGTGAGCTTGGCCGTCAGACTGGCTCCCGACCCCGAAATTAGAATGTTCGATTCTTTTATGTCGCGGTGGATGTAGCCACGCGCGTGCGCGTAAGCCAGGGCATCCAGCGCCTGCGAAATGATTTGGATTGCCTGGCCGTATGGAAGCCGCCCGCCCTGTTCGTCGGCCAGTTTTGCCGCGTCAGGTCCGGCGACGTATTCAGTGACTAAATAGACAGCTCCATTGTTCGTGCCACTCTTAACGAAGCGAACAATGTTCGGATGGTCCAGCGAGGCGGCTACTTCAATTTCACGCATGAAGCGGCGCAGTGATTTATCGGCGACCGCAACTTCAGGCAGCAGCGTCTTGATGGCCACGGCGCGGCCGTCCGTCTCGTCGCGCGCGAGCATTACGCATCCCATGCCGCCACGGCCGAGGACTTTGATCATTTGGTAACCCGGCACCGGCGGCGGATGATGTTTCAATTCTTCGCGGCACTCTTCGCAAATAAACGTTAAGTTTTCGCCGGGAGCAGCTTCAGCCCGATCGCGCCGGCCACAATTCGCGCATTCAACGGTAACCATCACCGGCCCGGCGAGCGTGGGCTTCTCTGAAATGTCTGCCGCAACCGCGTCTGAGACGACCTGCACCTCCAGCACTGTCTGGCCACCCTGAATCCGATCGCCGTTGCGCAGAAAGATTTCTGAGACTTTCTGCCCGTTGACGAAGGTGCCGTTGGTCGAACCCAGGTCGCGCAGGAAACAGCGCGGAGGTGAAATTTCCAGCAGGCAGTGATGACGCGAGAAGAATCGATCGTCAGGGAGATAGAGATGGGCGTTGTCGCTGCGACCGATTAGGAAAGTATCGTGATGATCGAAGCTGAATTCGCGGCCGCGATACGGACCTTCCAAAACTCGTAGGGTAACGCGCATTGCCTGAGCATCACTTGTTGATTTCTAAATCGTCGAAGGCAACTTCGCCCTTGTCGCTGGTATAGAAACCAACTCGGCCGCGTTTGTACCCAGCCTCATCGATAATCGAAGTTACGAATTGTCCGTTGATGTAGAGATCCATTTTCGTTTCACGGATGCGGACCTCGAGTTGATTAGGCAACGTGCCCGTCCGAATTGTGCTGCTGGCAGTCCAGTCAACCACCTTCGTTTCGTTGCCGGCGCGGTGCAGGACGATCTTATATTTCGGATTCGGCCCGTTATATATCAAGAACCCGTAATCCTCGAGGTTGTCGTTCTTTTTCTCTCCATGCACCACCAGACCATAGCCCGTCTCGGGCGGATCGCCGTCAATGCTGCGCAACCCTACGCGCACGGTTGCATTTTCGTCGTGGTATTCCGGTTTGTCCGGCGCATACATGACGATATAACGGCCGGAGACTGCATGCATGTGATACTCCTCGTTGTCGTACCAAACGCGTCCATAGGCCGACGGCCCCGTCCACCAGTTCTGCTCCGAAAAATCATCGGTAAAGCTTGTCAGTGACGAACGAGCGTTCGTGTTTTCGTTACTATTGGAATTGTCGTTCGTATTCCGGTTAGCAGTAGAGTTCCGGTTCGAATTGCGATTGCCGTTCGCGTTGTTGTTGGCAACCCGGTTGTTGTTATTGGCATTCGTGATGCTGGCAATCGCAAAGATCAAAATGACCAGTCCGATCCCAAGGAACACGAGCACTGCGCCGATCCCCAACAGCCAGGGCCAGACACTGCGCTTCTGAGGCACCATGGGCGGCATGGGTGACCAGGCCGGCGGTGGCGGCGGTTGAACGGGAGGCGGCGGAGCGGATTGTCCTCCTGGATAAGCAATGGTCGGCGGCGGCGACGTGTCGCGCGCCTGCGGATATTGAACGGTCGCGCTCGGGTCGAAAGATGACGGCGCCGCGGCGCTAACCAGCGGCGAACCATCATCCAAACAGAAACTCAACGCGTCGTCAGTGTAAGTACGATTGCATTGGGGACAGCGCTTCATATCGGCCTCGGGTGTAGTTTACAGACGAAAGTAGTGAATTAGGTCAAGCTCTCGAATTCGCTCTCCCTTTGGGAGAGGGTTAGGGTGAGGGCATACGAGAGCGGAAAGAGAATTCATTCCTCATGCGCTAGCTATATACCCTCACCCCGGCCCTCTCCCAGGAGGAGACGGAAACTCACGTTTGAATCGCGCGCCAGTCTATACGAGATAGACGTGCTCGCTCAAGCGTAAGCAATTCTCAATAGCGGTAACCAGAATGTTGCGAAGGCCGGAAGCTCCTATTCACACCTCGCTTCGGCAAGGATTGGTGGCTCACCAGCCCGCGGAGCGGGCGTCAGCATAGAGCCTGGGGCGCAAGCCCCAGGATCCACAAAAAGAGAATCTGGTCGAGCCCGCGAAAGCGGGCGACAGCCGTTATCGGAACTACGGGCACGTTCAAATTTTAAGATGCCGAGAAGGTTGCTTTACGAAGAGTTGCCTAATTACTGAGCTGTCGCCCGCTCCGCGGGCTCGGTAAATTGTTTTCCATCTCATCCCGGGGCTTGCGCCCGGGCTCTATGCTGTCGCGCGCTCCGCGCGCTGTTTTTGTAGATTGACCGTTCTTCCTATAGCGTTCTCGCTACAGCGTCCGGCCACAGCGTCCGCAGAATTTCGTGCCGGAAGGATAAGTGGCAGTGCAGCTGGCGCAAACAACTTCTACGGGCCGCGGCGGATGCCAGGCGATCGGTGCGCCACCCATCGAGGCCCCGCAGCGGCCGCAAAACTTCGTGCCCGCCGGTTGATCGGTATTGCAGCGTGTGCACCGCAGAGCAGCCGCCGAGGCCCCGGCGCCTGGCTGGTTGAGACTCGGATAAGAAGCCGGCGCGACCGGCGTTCGCGGCGTCGCCGAACTGTCAAGGGTCAGCACGTCAAAGGCCGTGTTGCCACAACGCCCGCAAAATTTTGTTCCGGCCGCAAAGCGCGAACCGCACCTGGTACAGGCGACGACCGCGGGCGCATTGATCGAGACGCCAGAGACGCTCCCGAGGCTGCCGCCTTGTGACGGTGACAGGCCGGTCGAGGGCGCGGACTTGAACTGGGCCTGGATGATCTGCTCCACAGAGTCGGGACGAATCTCAATGACCCGCTCGTCATCCTGGTCACCGGCATGAGCGACGCGCAGCACGTGCTTGCCCGGCGGAATCGCTTTCAGAATCACCCGGCCCGATCGCCCGATGCTTCCATGACGCTCGTCATCGACGTAAACTTCAGCGCCTTGTGGAGCCATGATGATGACGCGCGACTCGCCTTTCTCTGGGGTCACCGATGCGCCAGTGAACGCATCATTAAAGTCGTTGAACCATTCGCCGACAGTCGCCGGACGCCCTTCCGGTTCTCGTTTCAGCGCCCGCATGACGGATGATTCGACCACCGGGGGAATATCTGAACGCAAGGTGCTTAACGCCGGCGCATCCTGTGTCAGTTTCGACGCAAAAATCTGCATGATGTCGCCGGTGAAGGGCGGCCGGCCGCCGAGCATGTGATAGGCCATCGCGCCCAGCGCATACACATCCGCACGCGCATCGAGCGCCGCGCCGGCCTGCATTTGCTCAGGCGCCATGTACTCTGGGGTGCCGAGAATTCCTCTTGAAGCAGGACCACTGCCCGAAGTAATTCCGGCAAGACTCTGACTAATAATTTTCGCCAAACCGAAATCGCCGACCTTGACGATATCGTCGCCGCTGATGCCGCCCTCTTTTTTCTTGCGCTGCACGATGAACACGTTAGCCGGTTTTAGATCGCGATGAAGGATGCCTTCATCATGCGCAGCTTCCACCCCGGCGCTGATTTGTTTGAGCAACGCGTGCGCGCGCTGCAGCGATATCGTTCCTTCCCGGCGCAGCAATTGATAGAGCGACTCGCCTTCGACGTATTCCATCACGAGAAAGAAGACGCCTTCGGCGCTCTTGCCGAAGTCAGTGACGTCGATAACGTTGGGATGTTGAATCGAGGCGGCCGTGCGGGCTTCACGTTCGAAACGCGCAATAGCTTCGCCTTCCTGCAGGTCCTCATCAGACAGCACGTCCGGACGAATCGTCTTAACGGCCACGCGCCGCGTGATTAGATTCTCGTCACGCGCCAGATAAACCTGACCCATGGCCCCGCGGCCCAGCCGCTTGGCCAGGCGATAGCGCGCGTTCAAGACCGTGCTGCCCGGCAGCGTCGCCTTGGTTTTCGCTTGATCTTCAGGACAGACGAGGGTGTCGTCTTCAAAACATTGTTCGCAGCGGGGACATTCGCGCATTGATGCTTGGTAAGCAGGCGCCGGAGTTGATGACGAAGGCCTTCTTAACCTCGAAAGAATAAGTTCTGTTGCGGCCAGGGTCAATCCCGCGGCACAAGATATTGCGGCTGGTCGTATGTGCGCATACTGCAAGCTGCGCCAGAAATAAATGTCTTTACTTGAAACCGAAGTGACTTCATAATTCCCGGGTTCAGTCCGGGCCATCACGGCCCGTGAAAGATGCGGGCGCGATAGCCCGCGTTTGTGTCTGTAGCATAGAATTTAGTCTGTGAACCCTTAAAGCCCGTCAGACTGTAGATTATGCTGCTGGGAGGGTTTCTGATTCGATCGATTTGGAAAGGCCACATACGTTTCCTGCTGGTTGCGATTCCGATTCGCGTCTATAACGCGATCGAGGCGTCCGAAAGAATTCAGTTCAATCAACTGCACCGCGACGACTTTGGGCCAATTGGTTACGACAAGCGTTGCAAGAAGTGCGGTCAGATTGTGAACAACGATCAAATCACAAAGGGTTATCAGTACGAGCCCGATCGCTATGCCTTGATTGAACCGGATGAGATCGCGAAGGTGAAGATCAAAACCACCAAAGCAATCGACATCATCGGGTTTGTCGATACGGCTGAGATTCCCACGACGTTCTTTGATGCTCCTTATTACCTGGGACCGGATGGCGCCGTCGCTGAGAAGCCTTATGCGCTGTTGCGCCAGGTGCTGAAAGACACGGGCAAGGTCGGCCTCGCCAAAGTGGTGCTGCGCGATCGTGAAGATCTGGTCGCGGTCTTTCCGCTCGAGAACGGCATTGTTTTGCAGAAACTTCGCTACCCGGCCGAGATTCGAAAGCTCGCCGAAGTTCCGGATCTCGATAAAGAGCCCAGGCTGGACAAGAAAGAACTGGCGCTGGCGACGAGCCTGGTCGAACAGATGGTCACCTCGTTCGAGGATGTCGACACGGTCGATCATTATCACGAGGCGCTGCGCAAGCTGATCGACTCGAAGATCAAGGGCAAGAAGATTGCCGAGTTTGAGAAGGAGGAAGAGATTCCGCGTCTGGACATCATGACGGCGCTAAAGAAGAGCCTGCAGGCATCTTCGCGTAAGCCGATGGTCAAGGCTGCGCCGCCCGCCGCGAAGAAGAAGGCCGCGCTTACTCTGGTCAAAGAGAAGCCGGCGGCAGCGCGGAAACGAAAAGTGGGCTGATGCTTGCCGCTCGTTGAATATTGCTAAGTCGCCCTCAGGGTGGCTGACTGAACGATCCACGAATTCACACGAACATCTGGTTCTTTTTCGTGAGGTTTCGTGTTATTTCGTGGATCGCACTCGCGAATCAAGTCGGGCGCACCGCTTTCTGAAACGCCTTTACTCCCAGGGTATTCAAGACTTCATTGCGCCTGATCCAGGCTCGGCGCGCGATGCCCACGCCGTATTTCACATTATTCAGCGCGCCGGTTGAGTGCGCATCGACTGAAATCACGAATTTGATCTTTCGCTTGCGCGCTTCGCGCAGCCAGCGAGGTTCCATATCCAGGCGATAAGGGTCGCCGTTGATTTCAACCGCGGCGCGCGATTCAGCTATCACATCCAGAATCTCTTCGACGCGGCAATCAAACGGCGGCCGCTTCTGAATCAGGCGCCCGAGCGCGTGTCCCCATATCTTGAATACCGGCTCGCGCATCGCCTTAACAATTCGTTTGGTCATCTTGTCGACGTCCATCTGGTAACGCGCATGAATGCTGGCGACGATGACGTCGAATTGCTCGAGAATCCAGTCGGGATAATCAAGCGATCCGTCCGCCACAATGTCCGATTCCGTGCCTTTGAGAATCTTGATCTTAGTCTGCTGCTGCACCTCATCGATCTCTTCCCATTGTCGCTGCAATCGATCGATCTTGACGCCACCCGCGTAGAAGGCTGTCGGCGAATGATCGGTGATGGTAATGTATTTCATCCCGAGCGCCTCAGCCGCGGCGACCATCTGCTGAACGCTGTGCTTGCCGTCTGAATAGGTGGTGTGGCAGTGGACCATACCGCGAATGTCCTCGTTCGTCACGAGATCGTCCGGCAAGTTGCCGCGTTGTGCCGCTTCGATCTCGCCAAGATCTTCACGCAATTCAGGTGGCACATACTGAATGCCGAGTTTCCGGTAAAGGTCGGCTTCGTCTTTGGGATTAAATAACCTTTGCGCTGAAACCCTTTTGCCTGTTTGCCGGCCGTTCGCGCTCTCAATTCCAGCTGCGGTGATCCTCAGTTTCCTGCTGGCCGCAACCTGGCGCAACTTTTCCAGATGGGCCTGAGATCCGGTTGCCTTCAAGAGGGCGACCGGGAACTCTGCCGGTTGCCTGGCGATTAATGTCGCGGTGAATCCCTCGCTTAAAGTGACTGTCACCCGATCGCTGTCCGGCTGTTCGCTGCGCACGATCATGGGAAAGTCAAGAAAGTGAACGATCAGAGATTTCGGATTCTTCGTGCTCGCGACGATTACAACTTCCGGGACGGTTTCCTGCCAGCGTCGTAACTCGCCGCCGATCTCCGCGTGAATGAGAACGCGCGACGTTAGCAGGTATTCGATAATCCGTTCGGCCGCGCGCAGCGCGTGATGAATGTGAATGCCCTGCTCGCGATTCCGGCTGCCGCTGATTGCTTCCAGAATGCGGCTTTCAGTCTTGGCGGTAAACCCTTTGATTTCGCGCAGCTTCCCTGCTTCGGCAGCGGCCTGCAACTCCGCAACCGTCGTGATCCCGAGCGCCTGATGCAACTGCTCGATCTTCTTCACGTTCAAGCCGCGGACGCTTGAAAGCTGAACGATGCCCGGAGGCATCGCGGTGCGCAGTTGATTGAGAAACGATGACTCGCCGGTCGTGTAAAGCTCTTCAACCTGTTTTGCCAACGCGTATCCAATTCCCTTCACGGACGTCAACCGGTTCTCTTTGATCAATCTGCCGAGGTCTTCGGTCACTTCAGCGATCGATCGCGCCCCCAGCTTGTACGCGCGGGCTTTGAAGTACTCGCCGCCCTTCAACTCGAGCAATGTGCCAATCTCCTGGAGGGCCGCAGCGATGGCGAATTTGTCCTTGATTGGTTTTGGCATTTCGCTAACCAGCAGTCTATGGCATACAGAGTGCCTTTTGACAGTCGACTGGAGCGCAAGCGTCCCGCTTGCGTTTTATTCGTGCAAACGGCACGGTTGCGCTCCAGTTCGACAAGAAATCAAGAAATTGTCGTGAGGATTCTGTAAGAATGGCGAACGAACTGCGCACCGAAGTCGAACAGGTAAAAGAGCAGGAAGACGTTAAGCGCGCACTTAAGCAAGCCAGCACAGTGCAGCCTGTCGGCAAGCCGAAGGCCGAGACCAAAGACAAAGTCGTGCTCAGCACGCACGCGATCGTGCTGCTGGTCATGAGCGTGATTTATTACGTCCTGCAACTGAGCCTCTTTGGCCTGGCCGCTCGGCACCCGCACCTAATCGAATTGTCCCAGCGACTTGATCTCGCGGCGATGGCGATCGTGTTTACCCTGGCCATAGCCAAGATTGGTGACGTCTATCTGATAGGACGCATCGACAGTCCCGTCTCGCGCTATAACCTGCGGCGCGTGGCAAAACTGGCGCTCGCCTTACTGATGGTCTTTCTGATCATTTCAGCCGTCATCCACAACTGGTACACGACCGTGGCGGCGTTCAGTTTGTTTTCGATCATTCTCGGACTTGCAGTGCAAACGCCGGTCACCAGTTTCCTCGCCTGGATCTATATTCTGGTGCGCGCGCCATATCGCGTTGGCGATCGGATCAAAGTTGGCGATGCCACCGGTGACGTCATCGACGTTAGTTACCTTGACACGACGCTATGGGAGTTCGGGGGTGATTTCCTGTCAACGGATCATCCTTCTGGACGGGTAATAAAATTCCCCAACTCAAAGATTCTGAGCTCAACGGTTTATAACTATACCTGGCCACTCTTCCCATACGTCTGGAACGAGATCAAATTCAGCGTCGCTTATAACAGCGATTTGGAGTTCATTTCCGAAACCATGCAGCGGGTTGCCGCTGAAGAAGTTGGCGAGCATATGATGAAACAGGTGCGCATCTTCCGCGAGATCCTGGCCCAGACGCCGGTCGACCAGCTCGAGGTGCGTGAGTATCCGTCCGTGCTCTTTCGGGTGAATCCCAACACTTGGCTCGACGCCATCGTGCGCTACCTCGTGCATCCAAAGGAAGCAGGACGCGTAAAGACGCGGTTAATCAAAAAATTATTGCTTGAACTAAATAAGGCTCCTGACCGCGTTTTGTTTCCAAAAGGCGACGCGCGTTAAAGGGGGAAGGATCCTCAATTTATGAAAGAACTTTTCCGGAAGTTTGCACAAACAACCTCTCAAATGGTTGGCTCGTCATGGGCCTTTATTCTCGCGGTCTTGATCATCGTGGCCTGGGCCATAACCGGCCCTGTCTTTCATTATTCAGATACATGGCAATTGGTCATCAATACCGGCACGACAATTATTACTTTTCTCATGGTGTTCCTCATTCAGAACACGCAGAACCGCGATGCCAAGGCGATTCATTTGAAATTGGATGAATTGATTAAGGGCGTTAAAGGGGCGCGCACGGGCATGGTCAACCTCGAACAGCTTTCGGATGCCGACCTGGAAGGTTTACACAAGGAATTCGAGCGGCTGCACAAATCGGCCAATCACCATCACGAGAGTCGTATCTGAGATCTCTGATCCGAAATCTCAGATTTGCGGCGCGCGTTCGGAGTACCGTCTTTAGGCGGAATGGGCAATCAGACGACGACGCCTGAAGGCGGTACTCCAAACCCGAGACGCTGCGGAAACAACTTCTCCGATGATAAACTGCCCTGTCGTCGGAGGCCTGCATGAATCAGTTAGCACGGTTTTTTCTAATTGTCAGCTTCATTACCGTCAGTACGCACTTCGCATTTTCCCAATACAACCCTGATTCATTCTCAGCCATGCAATGGCGGCTCATTGGCCCACATCGTGGCGGACGAGTCACGACTGTCGCCGGCATACCGGGTAACACGGCCATCTACTATTTCGGCACTCCCGGCGGCGGTGTTTGGAAGACGATCGATGGTGGTCGCGTCTGGAAGCCAATCTTCGACGACACACATGTCGCCTCAATCGGGGCGCTCGCACTGGCGCCATCCAATCCCGACATCATTTACGTCGGCACGGGGGAAGAGACTGTGGGCAACGGCGTCTATCGTTCTGACGACGCCGGCAGGACCTGGCGCCGTGTCGGGCTGGAAGACACGCGCTACATCACCGGAATCATTGTCAATCCGAAGGATCCAGACACGGTCGTGGTATCGACGCGCGACTTTTTTACCGCCGGCCCCGCCAAAGGCATTTTCAAAACGATTGACGGCGGTAAGACCTGGAAAAGAGTTTTCTTTAAAGACGACAAGACCAGTGTCGTGGACCTGGAATCTGCTCCGGATGATCCGCGCACGCTCTTCGCCGCCACCTACAACCTGCAAGTCGATTTTGCCAATCGGCGCGCGCTCGGCGCTGAGTCGCTGATCTTGAAATCGACCGACGGCGGCGACACCTGGCAGCAGCTCAGCGGCGCCGGGTTGGCTGACACTCCGCGCGGGTCTATCGGCATTGCGTTGGCGCCAAAGACGAACGCGCGCCGGGTGTATGCCGTCATGAACAACGGGTTCTTTCGCTCGGACGACGGGGGCGCGACATGGCAGCGCAGCACGACCGACCCCCGGATCACGGGTAGCACATTCTTCGGCAAAATGTATGCGGACCCCGTCAATCCGGATCTTGTCTATGTGATGCAAACGTCGATGTATCGCTCGCTCGATGGCGGCAAGACCTGGGAATCATACAAAGGCGCGCCGAGCGGTGAAGATCAGCACGTGCTGTGGATCGACAGCCAGAATCCGCAACGAATTTTCCTGGGTTCGGATCAGGGCGCCATCATCAGTCTCGACGGCGGTCACACGTGGAGCGATTGGTTCACCCAACCAACCGGCCAGTTCTATCACGTAGTTACAGACAAACAGTTTCCCTACCGACTTTACGCGGCCCAGCAGGACAGCGGCTCAGTCGCCGTGCTTTCGCGCAGTGATTTTGGCCATATCACATGGCGCGATTGGTTTTCGACGGGCGCATTCGAAAGCGGCTATATCTCGCCCGATCCGCAAAATCCAAACCTGGTGTTCTCAGTCGGCTGGTACGGATCGGTGTTTCGCCTCGATCGCACCACCGGACAGATTGCCACGGTATTCGGACCGGGAGCCAAATATCGGTATACGTGGGAGACACCGCTGGTTCGTTCGCCACAAGACCCAAAGACGATGTATCTCGGAACCCAGTTCGTGATGCGCACCACGGACAACGGTGAGACCTGGAAAGAGATCAGTCCGGACTTAACCGCAAAAAATCCTTCAGAAAAGTCGAACGGCGTCATCCAAACCATAGCGCCGTCACCCGCGCAGGCCGGTGAGATCTGGGTGGGATCAAGCGGCGGCATTGTACAACTGACCCGCGATGACGGTGCGACATGGGTCAACGTAACGCCCGCTGATTTACCGGCGCGTGCTGATGTCACCTTGATTGAAGCTTCAGCGACCGACGCGAACACTGCTTACCTGATCGCCTCGGTGCCCGCCGATCTTCATCCATATATCTTTCGCACGCGTGATGCCGGTAAGTCGTGGCAGAAGATTGTAAACGGTTTGCCGGACAACGCGATTGCGCGTGTCGTCCGCGAGGATGGTCAGCGCAAAGGGTTGATCTACGGCGGCACAGAAACGGGCGCCTATCTTTCATTTGATGGCGGCGATCACTGGCAAACGCTGCAACTCAATCTGCCGACGACTTCAGTGCGCGATCTTAACGTGCACGGAAGTGATCTGGTGGCCGCGACTTATGGCCGCGGCCTATGGATTCTCGATGACGTTTCGCCGCTCCGGCAGATTGACAGCACGCGCACGACCACGCTGCTCAAGCCGGCGGCAGCGACGCGTGTGCGGTTCGATAACGATCCCGACACGCCGCTCTCAATCGATCTACCGCACGGCGATAATCCGCCTGAGGGAGCGATCATTTACTACTATTTGAAGAGTCCGGCAAAGGAGATCAGTTTAGAAATTCATGACACGGCCGGAAAGCTGGTGCGCCGCTTTTCCAGCAACCCATCACCGCCCGATACTCGCGCCGCCAATGTCCCGGAATACTGGTTCGCGCCGCCTGATGTGCTGACGACACACGCCGGAGTGAATCGCTTTGTCTGGAACCTCGAGTGGCCGCATCCCGACGCGCTGACCTACAACTTCCGCGGCCGGCACATCGATTACATTGAATACACTTTGCCGGATCACGCAGTTCCGGGTCGCACGCCACGTTATCAGCCGCCAGGACCGCTGGCGGTGCCGGGTAACTACGAAGTCATCCTGAGGGTAGACGGAAAAGCCTTTCGTCAGCCACTCACAATTCAGGTTGATCCCCGCGTGCGTGTCAACGCCGGGGATCTGGAAGCACAACTGGATACGGCGTTGATAATCGATGATTGGATGAACATCAGCTATCAGGCATACAACGAGGTCTCGGCACTGCGCGCCGCTTTGTCTAAAGCGAAGGCGAATGACAAAGCGTTGAGCGATGCAATTGGAGATTTGCAGAAAGAATTGTCAGACCTACAGGAGGGGACAAGTGATCTTCCTGGCCTGGGATCAGTGAATCGAGACGTCACGCGCTTCGTAACGATGATTCAGAGCGCCGATAGACGTCCAGCGAAATCGATCGTGGAAAACGCCACGCCATCATGCACGGCTCTGAAACGAAATCTCTCGCGCTGGCGACAGATCAACCAGGAGACGATTCCAACTGTGAACACATTGTTGAAGCAAAGGAGGCTTTCATTACTTCCAACGGCGACTGTGCCAAACGATCCGCGGTGCTCTTAGGTTTGAGTCTACTGAGACCATAGCTCAATGAGTAAGCGCGCATCACATCGTGAAGTTCCGGAAACGCATCGCGCGGCAGAACACCTCGACAACGAGCGCACGTTTCTCGCCTGGGTGCGCACAAATGTCGCGCTGATCAGTCTCGGTTTTGTGATCGCGCGGTTGAGCCCGTCGCTGAAAGATTTGGCCGGAGCAAACGGCAGTCGCATAGCCTCGAAAATGCTTCCGGCGGGAATGGTGCTGGTGGTTTTTGGCGCGATCGTTACGGTGCTGGCAGCCGTGCGTTATGACCAGGTGAACCGGCAGATTGAGGCAGGACTGGTGAAAACCGATCGCGGAATGGTTTGGATTGTCAGCCTCTTGATCGTACTGCTATCAACCGCCGCGGTTGTCTACATGCTGATGGGCGGCTGAGTTCATCAGCCGCCCACCGTTTTAGTTAATTGCCGGGCAATCGATTACGGGCAACTTCCGTTGACTGTGTAATGCACTCCACTGTCAATTGCCGGTCCGCTGTCCTGGCTTAGCGGCACCAGCACTCTCGCAGTAGCCGTTCCCACGTTCCCCGAGGAATCCGTAACTTTGAAAGTGATGGTGTAAACGCGGCCATCGCCGTTTCCATCGCGTTCAGCGCGCAATTGAACCGACCTGCAGTCCGCGGCAATGACAATGTCGTTCAGCGTGTTGCCGTCGCCGGCGCTGCCGCTGTTCTCCACTTCATCGCTCGTGACACGAGACATCACCACGTCAGCGATGTCGAGACTCGTATTGCAACTATCCGTAGCGGAAGTGACGAAGTCTGTGACCGCAAAGCTCTGGTACTTGTGATCCGGAGACCAAAGTACCGGTGTCGATCCATTCAGGGTAATAACCGGAGCAGTGGTGTCGACCACATTTACCGTCCTCGTGGCCGAGGTCGTGTGTGAGCCATCACTGACCGTGTAGGTGAGCGTATAAGTGCCAACCGCGTTTGCGTTCACCGAACCGGTAACGTTGATGACGCTGGTAAGATCGCCCGCACAGCCGTCGCTTGCGGTCGCTCCCGGATCTGAAAAAGCGGTATGGCATTCTACGGTCATCGGGTTGGCGCCGTTTAAGCTGATCGCCGGCGCTGTGGTGTCGGCAATCGTGATGACCACGTCGTCAGTAGCTGAACCGCCGCCTGATGACGAGACCGTGAGGGTAATGGTGTGTACTCCCAGCGGCAACCCGACCGACAGAGTGGCTCCGCTTCCCAGCGTGGTTGCTCCCTCTTTCCAGGTATAGGTAAGCGTCCCACTGCCGGTTGAAGCCGTGCCGTCAAGCGTGACGCTGGTCGTGGCGCCAGCACATTCAACTGTCTGATCGGCGCCGGCATTTGCGACCACCGAAACCGCCGCGGTCGTCAATTTCTGCACGCGGTCATTTCCTGTGTCCACAACAAAAATGTTTCCCGCGGCATCGGCGGCAACATCCTGTGGACCAGAAAATTGCCCGTCGCCGCTGCCCGCGGTTCCAAACGCTTCATTGAATGTGCCGGTTGAAGTAAAACTCTGGATGCGGTTGTTGCCCAGATCCGCGACAAAAACACTACCTGAAGCATCGGCGGTCACCCCGGAAGGCGAAGTAAATTGCCCGTTGCCGCTACCTGCGGTCCCCCACTTCGTAATGAAGCCACCGCTGGAATTAAACTTCTGAATTCGATTGTTCCCGGTGTCGGCAACATAAATACTATCCGATGAGTCGATAGCCAGACCTTGCGGGCTGTTGAATTGTCCATCACC
>JBKPEE010000089.1:0-4012 GCA_046728235.1 Acidobacteriota bacterium | reverse complement strand
GTCCTTGAAGAGTTTGCTGACGAAATCTTCGCCCATGTTGTCCAGCAGAATGAATCCGAGCCGGTACGATTTTAACTGTGGGGACAGCTCTTTGAATTCGCCTTTCCGCAATTCCTTGATCGCTGCCAGGCAATCCTTGCGGTCCTTATCTTCAAGCGCCTGAGAGGCCATCAGCATGGTGACACTGTAATCGAATACTTTGTCCGGATTCACGTGCCCGAGTTTCGAACGAACAAACTCAATTCTCGCCTGGGCGCGTATTCGATCGATGGCGGCCTCCATGAAGCGAAAGAATGTCTTGACGATCTGCTCCGGCCCGAACGAGATATCTTCCCCTGCCGTCTTGATATTGAATAGCTTTGAGCGCATTACCAGCATGGAACCCAAGCCGGCAACCAGCACCGCTTTGAAGCGATCCTGGGGGCTGGTAAACGGAATGCCGAACAGCAACAAAAACTTAAGCGCAAACACGGCAATGAATCCGTTGGTGAGGTGATAGAACAGCGCGTGTGGCATCTCGAGAGCCTTTAAAGGTTCGTCGCGAAATTTGCTGATGATTTCCGCAAAGGCAGTGATCATGCCCAGCAGAAAGACGATGAAGTAACTACTCAATTCGGTGGTCAAGGCTCCGACCACCGCCGCGAGGATGACAAGCAGATACCAACTATAGAAACCAAATCGCTGGTACAGGATTGTCAACAGGACGACCGCAAAATAGAGTCCTACCAGACCAACCACTATTGAGATACCGCTGTGAGTGGTGACCCACTGCCAGATGGATTGCAGGACGTTCATGAGGAACCTCCAGTAAAGTGAGAGACTCGGATGCTGATGTGATGCGCAGCTTACACTCCCGGTTGAGGGATTGCAATGGTTTTTCGCAGACTTGCGAGTTGAGCTAATCGCTTAAGGTTAAGCAGGATGCGAGGTGTGAGGAAGCAAACCCAACAGTGGTCTTAAGGCTTCATGGAAACTGAGGCGACAGCGCGCGTCCGCGCTTGCCGGAACCTAAGAAACCTTAGAAGCTTTCGCCTTTGTTGCGGACTTAGTTACCGGGATAAACAGTTGGATCTCAGCGGGTTACATGCACGAGCATTTCCGTCCCCGACTCTAGTCGCAGTTCCTTGCTGCCATTGATCGCCAGCGAACCCGCTCCGCCGGCGCCACCCAGAATCAGGCCAACCGCCGCGCCTTTGCCGCCACCCGCGATGCCGCCGATGATGGCGCCAGCCGTGGCGCCGATACCGCTGCGCTTGAGCGTTTGGTTGCCACGGCTTTCTGATTGCACGCCGCCCTCCTGGTCTGTGCGGCTGTTGTTTGTGCCGTAAACCTTAGTTACATACCCGTGTAAGACGCCGTGTTTCGGAGCCTCGCCGGCTAAGTCTATGGAGTCGAAGGACAGGTTCATTGTCGTGCGGCCCTGAACTTTCCCCGATTTTACGATCGAGCGGATGTGGCCATGCACTGTTGCTTCATTAAAGCGGACGGGATCGATCGCGGTCGCAGTAAACTTATCGCCCGCTCGCGATTGCTTGCTGGACAGGGTGTCGTTCAATCGAATCTTCAAATTGGTGCCGACGGGAACCAGCGGCGACGTGGTCGCGCGCGGGGCAGGTTTTCGTAAGCCCGGCTTGGTTGTTTGCGCATTACTAATGACCGGTAAAAAGATCGTCGCGATCACGATAGATAACGCGAGTTTCTTATTTAAGCGCATAGACTCCTCCTGAGGCGACTCGGGTTGTAATCCGTTTTTAGGGAAAAGTTCTTTGAACAGCGCGTTTCTGAGTTCAAGCTTGAGGCTGCCTTCGTAAATCAGCAGCCTCAAGGCTGAACTCTGAATTAAGCGGCAGCTTCTGCTTTGTGAGGTTCGTCCGGTTCGAAAGAACGCTGCCTGTGGACCGTGCCATCCGATTCAAAAATGTAAGCGGAGGGCGCTTCGCGCATGATGATGTCCTGCAGACGCATCAATCCGTAAAGCAGAGCTTCGGGGCGCGGAGGGCAACCGGGAATGTAAACGTCCACGGGAATACAGCGGTCAACTCCCTGCATCGTGGAGTAGGAATCGAATGGCCCACCCGTTGAGGCGCAGGCGCCCATCGCAATGGCCCACTTTGGTTCAGGCATTTGATCGTAAACGCGACGCACGACAGGGCCCATCTTCAAGGTCACTGTGCCCGCGATAATGATGAGGTCGCTTTGCCGCGGGCTGGGGCGAAACACGCCGGCGCCAAAACGATCGATGTCAAAGCGGCTGGCGCCGGTGGCCATCATCTCGATCGCACAACAGGCCAAACCAAAAGTCATCGGCCAGATGGCCGACTTGCGCGCCCAGTTGACGCCGAACTGCACGGGCTTTGAATCAATCACCGGGGCGACCATCTTCTGCCGCACAAAATTGGTGATCGAATCAACCGTCGTTAGGACAAATCCTTCGTCGTGTTCAGCCATGAATCATTTCCGATTTCCGATTGCCAATTGCCGATTGGCCGTTAGCCTTACGTTGAAGAGATGCCGAGGCTGATATCCTTGACTGGGCCATTATTCTGGCAAGTTCATTAGCTTCAGCGAGCAACGGCTCAACTTGAATGGTTTCAGTAACTCTCCCTCAATAATTAGCTCTAGCCAATAAGCACTCTCGTCAGCCTCTTCCTCTACGACTCCATTTTTGCAACAAACTCCGGTTTAGATCTCGCACGGCAAGCGGCGCGATAATTGGCTCCAACAGATGTTCCAGCGCGAGCTAGTTGTCCGGCGATGGCTCGACCTTCGACCGTGCGTGGCAACGCCGCGACCAGCTTAAGAATTCGCAATGCGAACTGTTTTGTTCGCCTCTTGAGCTCGTCAGCGTCCACTCGTGCTAATGAAACGAGTCAGCCGTAATCGGCAATTGGCAATCGTCAATCGGCAATGCTTCATGCCCATTCAAGCGCGCCTTTCCGCCACGCATAATAATAGCCAACCACCAGGATGCCGATAAAGACAAACATCTCAATGAGCGCAAACTTGGTAAATGAAAAGTCGTTGCCCATAAAGATAATTGCCCAGGGAAGCAGAAAGATCGTCTCGACGTCGAAAATCAGAAACAGCATCGCGACGATGTAGTAACGCACGGTGAAACGCTCATGCGCGCCGGTTTCCGGATCGATGCCGCACTCATACGGGCGCATCTTGTCTTTCTGATACTTCCAGGGCCGCAGAAAACGGCCGAGAATGAGCGGCAACACGGGAAAGGCAACCGCAAAAACGAAAAAGACCATTACCGGCAAATAAGCCGTCGACGGTCCGCCTATGTGGTGCGCTGTGGTTGTCGTTGCCTGTAGCAAGAGCATCGCGCTGTGTGAATTATCCGTCGTTCGCGAACGTGGAGATATTAGTTAACGGGAGAGAATAAAGTCAATCAGCGATATTTTACGCCACGAGCGTACCAGTAGCCAGGAGGTCGAAGAAAGCTGGTCCCAGATCACCGTTAGCGAGAATGAGTCCGCGACCCAGGCTGCTATCCATGGCATCGGCGACATCGTCCGGCGACGTTATCGAGATGCCACGGTCAGAAGCAATCAGAAATTTGCGCCCACGGTTCATCTCTTCTCTGGCTGCGGAGCTAGTAACCGCCAAACGCTACCGGCTCAGCCTTGATTAATCAACTGCTCCGACGCGTAGCGTCGGCCGAGTAGAAAGAGCGCCTAGGGCGCCACCGGTGTCCCGGACGGAAGTGAACGCGTCAGAAGAGTTCCTCGGCCAGCGCAACGATGATGCCCGCAGGGCCTCGCATGTAGCAGAGCCTGTACTTGTCCTCGTACTGGGCCACCTCGCCGACGAGTTCGGCGCCGTGGGCGCGCAGGCGAGCGACCGTGTCGTCGACGCTTTCGACTGTAAACATGACGCTCCGGAGGCCCAGCGTGTTCGGCGGTGCGATCGCCGGTTCGATCTCGACCAGTTTTGGATTGCGAAATTTCGTCAGCTCAAGCCGCCCGTGCCCATCTGGGGTCCGCATCATAACGATGTCGACTTG
>JBKPEE010000088.1:0-86774 GCA_046728235.1 Acidobacteriota bacterium | reverse complement strand
TGCCAATCATTCGGCTAGCAATGACTCAAAGGACTACTCGATCTTTACCGCCGGGTCAGTTACTCAGGCGAGCGTGAGTGACGCCACCTATGACGGTAGTCCGCACGGAGGATCGGCGTCAGTGACCGGAGCGGGTGGACTGAACCAGTCACTCACGGTCACTTACAGCGGGCGGAACACGACGGTTTATGGTCCGTCGACGACACCGCCGGCGAACGCGGGCGACTACACTGCCAGCGCTTCGTATCCTGGAGATGCAAATCATTCGAGTAGCAATGACTCAAAGGGCTACTCGATCTTTAGAGCATCGTCGGTTACTCAGGCGAGCGTGAGTAATGCCACCTATGACGGTAATCCGCACGGCGGATCGGCGTCAGCGACAGGAGCGGCTGGACTGAACCAGTCACTCACTGTCACATACAGCGGGCGGAACACGACGGGCTATGGTCCTTCAACGACGCCGCCGGCGAACGCGGGCGACTACACTGCCAGCGCTTCGTATCCCGGGGACGCGAATCATTCGAGCAGCAGTGATTCAAAGGGCTACTCGATCTTCAAAGCCTCCTCAACCACGATAGTAATCTGTCCGGCCACGCTTCCGTCCACCGGTTCACCCTTGACACCGTGCACGGCCAGCGCGAGCGGGGCTGGTGGCCTGAACGTAGGACTGACGGTTGACTACATTAATAACGTCCTCGCGGGAACGGCCACGGCCAACGCCAGCTATGCGGGCGATGCGAATCACCTGCCGAGTTCGGGATCGGCGACGTTCGTCATTACCGGGCAGGCATTTAATTTTGTCATCGGAGACAACAACGCCAAGGTGGGCGCCACGGTAACTTTCTGGGGCGCGAAGTGGGCCAGGCTGAATTCAATGAGCGGCGGCCCAGCGCCGGCGAGCTTCAAGGGTTTCGCAGGCAGCACTCAGGCGAGCTGTGGCGGCACATGGACCCGCGATCCAGGCAACAGTTCGGGCCCACCGGCGGCAATTCCCGAATACATCACCGTGATTGTCTCGAGCTCGATCACCCAAAGTGGATCAGTCGTCTCAGGCAACAGTACGAAGTTGGTGATTGTGAAGACGAATCCCGGCTACGGTCCGGATCCAAGCCAGACGGGGACCGGCACAGTCGTCTCGGTTGTTTGTCCATAGCCGGTTGCGCATATGCCAGCAGAGAAGGCGGCGTGTCATCTGGCGCGCCGCCTTTTTCCTGGCCTCTTGGTTTACTTTCGCGGCCTGTCTCCAAGGCTCGAGCGTCGCCTTCTTTTTCTTTTTTGATCTCCGCTAATCCTCGGTCACGAAAAAATCAATAAAAACTGTTGACAGCCCCCAGCTCCGAGCGTAGTATGCGTCGGTGGAGTGAAGTGGAGTGGGGTGGCCTCAACGACAAGATTTAACCTCGAAGCTGGCAAAAACGGGAAACTCGTCCCTGCTCGACACCGGAATCAGTCTCAGTGTTACGCGGCAATTACACGGCGCGAATCGATTCCAAGGGGCGGCTCAAGGTGCCGACCCTCTTCCGGCGTTACGTTGAAGAGAAGTACGGCTCAGCTCTTTACCTGACGAGTCTTACGGGTGAATGCGTGCGCATTTATCCGATGCCTGAGTGGGAAGCCATCGAACAGAGATTGTCTCTCTTGCCCTCGATGGATCCGTCACGGCGCAAGTTCCTTGACAGGACGAACTACTACGGTCAGCAGTCGTCGATGGATACCCAGGGACGAGTTTTGATCCACTCCCTGCTGCGCCAGAGCGCGCAAGTCATCGGCGAGGTCGCAGTGCTCGGGTATTTGACCTACCTGGAAGTTTGGGAGCTGGACCGCTTCCAGCAGCGGATGCTCGCAGATCCTTATACCGAGGAAGACGAAGCAGCCATCGCACGGCTGGGAATATGAAAGGAACTGATGTGGCACAGACTTCAGTCTGTGTTGGTCGAAGAACTAGCTGAGAGCCGCAGACTCAATTCTGGGCTACCTGTTAGCTCTTTGAACGAGATCACGGGGCGGTGGTGATGGCAATGGCCTTTGGGGGGCAGGGGCCTAAAAGTCATAAAGGCCATCGCCCTGTGCTACTTCGAGAGACGATCGAGTTGCTCGCGGCAGAGCGCGGCGGATTGTTTGTCGATTGCACGGTAGGCCTGGGCGGGCATAGCGAGGCAATCTTACAAGCAGCTTCCGACACGCAAGTGCTGGGAATCGATCGCGACGAAGAGGCGCTCGGGTTGGCACGACAGCGATTAGCGCTATACGGCTCGCGCTTTCGCGCTGTGCATGCTGACTTTCGTGAACTTACGCGGGTCCTCGCGACAGCGAAAGTCAGGCAAGTGCGCGGTGTTCTTGCCGACCTCGGTGTTTCGTCGTTGCAGTTGGACTCGCCGGGGCGTGGGTTCAGTTTCCGGCACGAGGCGCCGCTCGACATGCGCATGGACATGTCACGTGGTGAAACCGCCGCAGAACTGCTCGGTCGTCTTTCTGAAGTAGAGATTGCCAACCTCATCTTTGCCTATGGTGAAGAGCCGCGCTCTCGGCGGATCGCTCGGGCGATCGTGCAGCAACGGGAACGCGGTCAGCCAGTCGCGACGACAACTGATCTTGCGCAAGTCGTCGAGCGCGCAGTTGGTAAAGGAAATAAACGGAGGATCCATCCCGCCACTCGCACGTTTCAAGCGTTGCGGATCGCGGTCAACGGCGAACTTGAAAACCTCGATCGTTTCATCGTTTCGGCGGTTGACCACTTAGAACAAGCAGGGCGTCTTGCGGTAATCAGTTTTCACTCGCTTGAAGACAGAATCGTCAAGCGGACGCTTCAAAAGCTTTCCGGCCGCTGCCAGTGTCCGCCGCGTCTGCCGAAATGCATTTGCGGCGCGACGAAGAAGGTCGAGATTTTGACCCGGCGCGCGATAGTTCCGGGCACGCAGGAACAAGCCGAGAATCCGAGAAGCCGCAGCGCCAAACTGAGAGGTGCCAGCAGGATTTAAGTTTGGAGTAACCGGCTTTTAGCCGGAACCGAATCCGGGAACAGATCGGCCGCCTGAAGGCAGTACTCCGAACCTAAAAACCCAAATCCGAAACAAGATCATGCGCAGAGTTCCCTCGAAACATCGCAATGCGCCAATCGTCAGAGAGCGGGATCGTGACATGCTCAAGCGTTTATCGCTGCTGCTGGTGGCCGCTCTGGTCCTGGCCGGAGGGTTCGTTTACGCGGGGGTGCAGCACTTCGCCGCCTTAAGACTTGGATACGAAACAGAGAAGCTCCGCAACGCGCTGACGGATGCAAAAGAGGAGCAGCGCCGCTTGACCGTGCAGAAACAGATTGTGGCCAGTCCCGCGCGGCTGGAACGAGCGGCCCGCAAACTGGGAATGCAACCCATGCAAGCCTCCCAACTCGATCCTCTCGTCCGGCGCACGGAAGCTCTCGAGTCAAAGACTTCCTCCGGAGTGCGGCCGGCAGTTAAGACGCCCCCGAAACAAATTCAGCGACCGCGGGGAAACTAATTGTAATCGGTACCGTGATCGCGGGTGGGAGAATTGGATGCCCCGTCATGCCACTGCCAAAAAAGCGCCGCGCGCCCAGGCCGCCGATCGCCGCACAATGCTGGTGGCGTTGGGCCTGTTGATCTGGATGCTGGGAATCGGCGCGCGTCTGATTCAGCTACAGGTCCATCAACACGACGAACTTGCCACCCGTGCTCGCAATCAACAACTGAGTTCAATTGAAACGGCCCCGACGCGCGGCCAGGTGCTGGATCGACAGGGCCGCGAGCTGGCGCGCAGTCTCGACACTGAATCCTTCTACAGCGATCCCAGCGAAGTCAACAACGTCGAAGAGACGGCGCGCAGGATTGCGTCCGTTACCGGCCTCGACCGGTTGGATCTCGTAAGGCGATTCAACGAAGCGAAGGACGCGAACAAGAAATTCATCTGGATAATCCGCCGCCTTGAGATGGACCGTGCCTCCAGGCTCGATTCTCTCGAACTCGCGGGCGTGTATTCGCGGAAAGAGCCGAAGCGCTACTACCCAAACGACAGTCTGGCGGCGCACGTACTCGGGTTTGTGGGGACCGATGAAATCGGTCTGGGTGGCGTTGAACAATCCTACAACGAAAAGATTCGCGGCGAGGCTGGCAAGCTCTACCTGGAAGTCGACCGCGACCGCCACCCATTCGAAAGTTATGAGGTGCAGCCGCAGCCTGGGCAAACGGTCGTGCTTACAATCGATCAGGTCATTCAATATCGGACTGAGCAGGCGCTGAGCGCGGCGCTCGAGCGCACACATGCCAAGTCGGCGACCGCGGTCGTAATGGATCCGCGCACCGGTGAGATTCTCGCGCTGGCGAACGCGCCGACGTATGACCCCAATCAGCCGCCGGGCGCGAATTCATCCACAGCGCGAACCAACGGAGCGCTGCAAAATATTTATGAACCAGGCTCGACGTTCAAGATAGTCGCCTATTCCGCGGCGATCGAGAGGGGTCTGGTCAAGCCCGAAGACAAGATTGATTGTCAGATGGGTCAGATTACCGTTGCCGGGCGTTTAATACACGACGGCCACGCGTATGGGGTGTTGAGCGTGGCCGATGCTCTGGCCAAATCAAGCAACGTGGGAGCAATCAAGCTGGGACTGCTGGTCGGTAACGAGTCGATGTACGATTTCATGAGGCGTCTGGGTTTTGGGACGCGCACAGGTATTGATTTGCCGGGTGAGTCGCCCGGACTGCTGCGACCGCCGGCCCGCTGGCAGCCGTCGTCGATCGGATCGTTAGCCATTGGACAGGAAGTCGGAGTTACGCCGGTGCAGATGGCCAGTGCGTATTCCGTCCTGGCGAACGACGGAAATTGGGTCAAGCCGCACATCGTTCGCGAACTACGCAATCCCGACGGCAACGTTACTTACCAGGCAAAGATCGAAAGCCGTCCGGCGTTGAAAGCGGAAACCTGCGCGGCGTTGCGCACGATGATGGAAGGTGTGACTCTGCACGGAACCGCAAAGAAGGCGCAGATCGAAGGGTACACGGCCGCCGGTAAGACAGGCACCGCGCAGAAGATCGATCCGAAAACTCACGCGTACTCTGCGACAAAGTTCATCGGCTCGTTTGTCGGCTTCGCGCCTGTCAGTGATCCCGCGGTGGTAATCATTGTCGTAATTGACGAGCCGCAGGGCGCTTATCACGGAGGTGACGTGGCGGCGCCGGTCTTTCGCGAGATCGCTGAACAGGTGCTGCCGGAATTGAATGTGACGCCTGACACCGAAGTGAAAAGCGCACCCCAGTTGATTGCCGGAGTTTCGAAGCCTTCGCCCCAGCAGGGAAAGGAGGATTCGATACAGATTGAACGCCGTCAGGAAACTCTGCCAAAGGTTATGGCAGCGAAGAGCTTCAATGGCAAATTGCGTGAGGTTGTCTTTGCGGCGGCGGCGAATCGCCACGCGCTGATGCCCGACTTGCGTGGCCAAAGCGTCCGCGATGCTTTGCGCATGTGTGCCCAACTCGGCCTCAGGCTGGAAGCGCACGGCGATGGCTTGGCGACCCAGCAGAGTCCGGCGGCGGGAACGGAAATCGATGCCGGGCAAACGGTGCGAGTCGATTTTGCGCGCCGGAATTAAGTCAGAACCCCGACCGTCGGGATAGCGGGCGGTTGATCTCTGAAGCAGAGAAGATCAAGATCAAAGCACACCCCCTCGCTAGTGTGACGCTCGGGATTCTGACTCATGAACATTAAGACGGCAGCGAGTTTAATGGGCGCGACGACTAAGAGTCTGCGCGCTGAGTTGTTTGACAAAGAAATAACTGATTTCTCAATCGATTCGCGGACTATTGAGGCGGGCGAAGTTTTCTTTGCATTGTCGCAACCCGATTACGAGCGCGCCGGCTTCAACGGTACGTTTGCCGACGCGCACGAATTTATTGCCGGCGCCTTTGACCGGGGCGCAATCGCCGCGGTCGCGCGGCGGCAGCGCGTGGCTGGTCACGCTGACATGCAAGCGCTGGCCGATCGCCTGCTAATCGTTGACGACGTTATTGCAGCGTTGCAGACGCTGGCGCGCAAGGTTTACGAAGCCTGGGGCCGCCCCGTTGTGGGAATCACCGGCAGCGCCGGTAAGACAACCACGAAGGAGCTGACGGCCCACGTCCTATCGCACTGCGGTTACCGCGTATTGAAGACGGAGCGCAACTATAATAACGGGCTCGGACTGCCGCTCTCAGTCTTGCAGATGGTCAGTCGGGGTCGGCAGCCGGCGAATTACGATCTGGCAGTACTGGAGATGGGCATGTCATCGCCCACGCATGAAATTCGACGTCTGGTGCAAATCACGCCGCCGGACGTCGGGGTGGAACTGATGGTCGCGCCGGTGCATCTCGAGCATCTCGGTACGATCGAGACGGTCGCGGCGATGAAAGCCGAACTGATTGAGGGTCTGAAACCTGACGGGGTCGCGGTACTCAATGCAGACGACGAACTTGTTATGGAAATGAAGTCAAAAACTGACGGGCCCGTGCTGACCTTTGGACTGCAAAACCCGGCGGACGTGTCGGCAAATGAAGTCGACACATCGCGGTTTGGCTCGATCCGTTTTCGCTTGACTACGCCGCTGGGCGCAGCGGCGGCCGAATTGCCGATGACGGGCGCGCACAACCTGATGAACTCGCTGGCCGCATCAGCCGTGGCGACTGCATTAAAGGTCAAACCGGAATTAATTGCAGATGCATTACGCTCAGCGAAGCCGCCGCGGATGCGCGGCGAAGTGCTGAATTTTGCTGCGGGCTTTACCGTCGTTGACGATTCGTACAACTCAAATCCGCGCTCGCTTCTGAGCATGGTCCGCACTTTGGCGGACGCTCGCGATCAGGTACAGCGACGCGTGGTGATTGCCGGCGAGATGCTCGAGCTGGGGCCGGAATCTCCACAGATGCATCGTGAGGCTGGCCACGAGATTGCTCGTCTGGGAATTGATTTACTGTGGGGTGTTCGCGGTTTGGCCGCAGAGATCATCAGCGGCGCCAGCGCTCAGGGTTTGACCGCGACTAGATTTTTTACCAGTTCAGCCGACGCGGCGGCGGCTGTAGTCGAAGAAGTGCGCGCCGGCGATCTGATTCTGGTCAAGGGATCGCGGAGCGTTGAGACAGACAAAGTTGTGAAAGCCCTCAAAGAGAGCTTTCCGTTGGCTTGAGCGGTCCAGTGGTCGTCGGACGACTGACACATGATTTATTACCTCCTTTACGACCTGATCTTTGGTCACTTCAAAGACAAGGATTGGTATCTCGTAAAGGCGCTGAATGTATTTCAGTACGTCACCTTTCGCACCGCTTACGCGTCGGTGACGGCGATGCTGATATCGCTCTTGTTCGGCCGCAAACTGATCGCCGCGTTGAAGAAATGGAATATCGGACAGCAGATTCGCGAAGAAGGTCCGCAGGCGCATATCGCCAAACGCGACACGCCCACCATGGGCGGGCTGCTGATCATTGGCTCGGTGATCATCTCGACCTTGCTGTGGGCGCGGCTGTCCGGTCTTTATATTTGGATTACCGTGCTGGCGACCCTGGCATTCGGCGCGGTCGGCTTTGCCGACGATTACATCAAGTTGGTGAAGCATCGCAGCCTGGGATTGACCGGCCGTCAGAAGCTGCTGTTCCAGTTGCTTATCGCGATCGCCGTTTGGACGGCGTTGTATATTTCGACGCAGTACTTCCAAACAAAGTATTCGTGGAACGTCAGTATTCCATTCTTCAAAAGCACCGCCGAGCCGAACGGCATCAGCGTGATTGGCCCTTACGTTTATCTGGGTCTGATTATTGTCGTCTTACTGGGGGCGACAAATGCGGTGAACCTGACTGACGGGCTTGACGGCCTGGCGATTAGCGTCACGTTCATCGCGATGACGGCGCTGACGGCGTTTACTTATCTGAGCAGTGATGCGCGCTGGGCCAACTATCTCGACCTGACGCACCGGCCGGAAGCGTCAGAGTTGAGCGTTTTCTGCGGGGCGATGGCCGGGGCCAGCCTGGGTTTCCTCTGGTTTAATGCGCCGCCGGCGGAAATGTTCATGGGAGACGTGGGCAGTCTGGCGATTGGCGGGGCGGTCGGCACGATCGCAGTGCTCACTAAAATGGAATTCATGCTGCTGATGGTCGGCGGCGTGTTTGTGATGGAAGCGTTGTCGGTGATGTTGCAAGTCAGCGTCTTCAAGATGACGAAACGGACCAGTGGCGTGGGGCGCCGCGTCTTTAAGATGACGCCGCTGCATCATCATTTTGAGATGGTTGGCTGGAAGGAATCGAAGATCGTTTTTCGGTTCGTAATTTTGGCGATTCTTTTCGCGCTGCTCAGTCTCTCAACACTGAAACTGCGATAGGTTTCAGGTCTCAGGTTTCAAGTTTCAAGTTGAAGCTGAGAACCTGAAACCTGAAACCTGAAACTTGAAACTTGAATATCGCCGGCAGAAAAGCCCTGGTAATTGGCGCGGCGCGTAGCGGCATCGCGAGTGCCCGGTTCCTGGCACAACGTGGCGCCACGGTCGCCTTGAACGATCAAAAGCCGCTCAGGGAATGGACCAGGGAAGCGCTTGATTTGAAAACTGAAGGCGTGGGTTTGATCGATGGCGACCCGCCGTCATGGCTGTTGGATCAGATAGATCTGGTCGTCGTCAGCCCCGGCGTTCCGACCAGAGGCATTCCGATCCGCTATGCGGTCCGGCGCGGCGCGGAAGTAATCGGGGAAGTCGAACTGGCATCGCGTTTCCTGGATGGCCGGACCGTCGCGATCACCGGATCGAATGGAAAAACGACGACGACTTCGCTGATTGGAGAATTGCTGAAGGACGCAGGTTTGCCGGTGCAGGTGGGCGGGAACATCGGCACCGCGCTGATCTCGATGATCGAGTCTTCACGCGAGGATGGATGGAACGTGGTGGAGCTCTCGAGTTTTCAGCTCGAAACCATCGTTGATTTTCATCCCAGCGTGGCTGCGGTGCTGAACGTGACACCAAACCATATGGACCGGTACGAATCGCTGATGGATTACGCCGCCGCCAAGCACAACATCTTCCGCAATCAGACCGCGGCGGATGTAGCCATCCTGAACGCTGATGATGAAATCGTTTCGTCGTGGGCACGCGGTCTGCGGGCACACGTGGTGCAGTTCAGCGTCAGAGGCGAACTGGATGAAGGATTGTTTCTGCGCGGCAATGATCTGGTTTCGCGCGCAAAGGACGGGGAACGCGTTTTGATGTCTCGCCAGGAGATGAAACTGCGCGGGATGCACAACGTCGAAAATGTGCTGGCCGCGTTGGCCGCAGCGCTGGCGTGTGGTGCCGCACCTGAATCGCTGCGCGAAACAGTTCGCAATTTTGCGCCAGTCGAACACCGGTTGGAAGAAGTTACGGAGATAGACGGTGTGCGATTCATCAATGATTCGAAAGCGACCAGTGTGGATGCAACCGCGAAAGCGCTGGGAGCATTTGCCGGTGAGGCCGGAAAGATCGTTTTGATCCTTGGCGGGAGAGGCAAGCACGCGCCGTACGCTCCCCTGACTGAATTAATCAAAGGGTTTGTCCGCAAAATGATCCTGATTGGTGAAGATGCCAGAACAATCGAATCAGAGATCGGCGCGGCGGCGCCGTACGAGCATGCTTCTGACATGCGCGATGCCGTGCAAAAAGGTTTTGCCGCGGCGCAAGCCGGCGACGTAGTGCTGCTGGCGCCCGCCTGCGCCAGTTTTGACATGTTCGAGAGCTTTGAACATCGGGGAAGAGTCTTTAAGCAGGAGGTCTTGGGCCTTAGGCCTTAGGTGTTTGATGTTTTCCCTGGGAAGGTCTTGGGCCTTAGGCCTTCGGTCTTTGGTGTTTTTCTTGAGACTTATCTGACTGTAACGAAGAGAGACCAAAGACCAAAGACCAAAGACCAAAGACCAAAGACCAGAGTTTAAATGGCGCAAAAGCTGCAAATCGACAGATGGCTTTTCTCAGCGACGATCGGGCTGGCGCTGTTCGGCGTCGTCATGGTTTACAGCGCGTCTGCAGTCATCGCTCAGCAGGAGAACCATAGCCAGTTTCATTATGTGATCAAGCAGGCGGTGTGGACGTCGCTCGGATTTGTGGCCATGTTTGTGGCGATGCATTTCGATTATCAAAAGCTGAATCGTCGCTGGGTTGTGTACGGAGCGTTGTTGGTCACCGTGCTGCTGCTTTTGGCTGTATTCGGCTTTCGGCCGATCAATGGCGCGCGGCGCTGGATTAGATTGAGTTCTTTTTCTTTGCAGCCATCGGAGATTGCCAAGCTCACGCTGGTGCTTTTCCTCGCCAGATTTCTCGAGCGGCGCTCAGGCGATGAAGACTCGTTCTTCCGCACCTTCGTGCCGTGCATGCTGGTGATTGGGTTGCTGGGCGGTCTGGTCATCAAAGAACCGGATCTCGGTACTGCGTTGATGCTGGCAATTGCCGGAGTCACAGTTTGTTTTGCGGCTGGAGTACGACCGCGGCATGTTTTCTATGCGTCCGTGCCGGCGCTGTTATACGTCGGGAAGATGATGATCTTCACGCCGTTCAGAATGCGACGACTGGCTTCCTTTATTGACCCGTGGTCTGACGCGCAGGGCGCCGGCTATCAAACCGTACAGTCATTGATTGCCGTCGGATCAGGCGGGATGCACGGACTCGGTTTTGCTCAAGGACGGCAGAAGCTTTTGTTTCTACCTTTTGCGCATTCGGATTTCATCTTTGCCGTGATTGGGGAAGAGTTGGGACTGGTGGGCGCTGCCATCGTGGTTTTGGTTTTCGCGATATTTCTCTGGCGCGGCATGCGCACGGCGTTGCGAGCACCTGATCGGTTCGGCATGTTGCTCGGGCTTGGGATTGTGGTCGGGATTGTCGCCCAGGCCCTCTTGAATATCAGCGTGGTGCTCGCGATTGTTCCTAACAAAGGGATTCCGCTGCCGTTTATTTCGTATGGCGGTTCATCGCTCGTGCCGACGCTGGCGGGCGTAGGAATCCTGCTGAACATCTCGCAGTACGCGGCGCTCGGAAAGCACGCGCCAGACGACGGCGAGTATGAAGATGATTGGGATGAAGCGCCGCGCGCGCGAAAACGCCGCCTGCCGCGACAACGGGTGACAGCAGTGGCGCGCGCCCGTTATGGGTGAGCGATGCGCGTCTTGATTGCTGCGGGCGGCACCGGCGGGCATATCTATCCGGGGATTGCCGTCGCGAAAGAGATCATGCGGCGCGACCCGGCCTCAGTGATTCGTTTTGTGGGCACGGCGCGAGGTTTAGAGAATCGCCTGGTGCCGCAGGCGGGATTTGAACTTTCGATCATTGAAAGCGCAGGACTCGTCAATATGGGGCTGGTGCAGAGGTTCCGTGGTTTGTTGATCCTGCCCAAGAGTTTTTTCGATGCGCGTCGCGTAATCAAGTCGTTCGCGCCCGACGTGGTGGTCGGCGCCGGCGGATATGTCAGTGGGCCGGTCCTGCTGAGCGCATCGCTGATGGGTTTGCCGACCGTGTTGATGGAGTCGAATGCAGTGCCTGGGTTCACCAATCGGCGCCTGGCGCGATTCGTCGATGCGGCCGCAGTTTCGTTTGACGCAGCCTTGCCTTACTTTCCCGGCAAGGGCGTCGTAACGGGTAATCCCGTGCGACGCGAGTTCTTTGAGATTACGCCGAAGCCACGCGATGAAGCGCATGTCTCGTTGCTGCTGTTCGGAGGCTCGCAGGGTTCGCGGGCGATCAACGACGCTATGATGGCGGCCTTGCCGTATCTGGAATCGTATCGCGACCGTTTGCTCGTCACTCATCAGACCGGACCGGCTGACTTTGCAAAGGTTCGCGACGCCTATGCCGCACACGGTTGGACGCAAGCCGAAGCGCGTGAATATATCGACCGGATGATGGAGGCGTTTGCAGCGCATGACTTGATCATTTCGCGGGCCGGCGCCACGACGAGCGCCGAACTGATGGCCGCGGGAAAAGCGGCGATCATGATTCCGCTGCCGGGCCAGTTAGAACAGCGACGGAATGCCGAGGCGATGCAGGACGCTGGTGGCGCGCGCATGATCCTGCAGGATGAACTGAACGGTGAGCGTCTCGCGAAAGAGATCGCGTCGCTCATGGATGCGCCGGAAAAGATAACGGCAATGGAAAATGGCAGCCGCAAATTGGCCCGCGCGGATGCGGCGGCCGCGGCGGTGGATTTGATTGAGCGAGTGGTCAGTGGATAGTAGTCAGTAGTCAGTAGTCGGTGGTCAGTAGATGGTAGTCAGAAGCTCAGTTATGTCTCGTCCCGCGATTACACAGTCAGCTCGCGCTGTTGTGCTACTGACTGACTACTGACAACTGACTACTGACTACTGACAACTGACTACGCGGTATTTATGTTCCGGCCTTTTCAACACATTCACTTTGTGGGCATCGGCGGCATAGGCATGTCGGGCATTGCTGAAGTGTTGGCGAACCTTGGATTTCGCGTCACCGGCTCAGATCAAAAGAAATCTGAAGTGACAGAACGGCTGGAAGGGTTCGGAGTTGAAGTCACTGAGGGTCACGCGGCGGAAAATGTCGGCGACGCACACGTTGTGGTCCGCTCGACAGCCGTGCGCGATGACAATCCGGAAATTATAGAAGCCCGCCAGCGTTCTATTCCGGTGATTCCGCGCGCCGAGATGCTCGCGGAATTAATGCGCATGAAACCTTACACCGTCGCAGTTGCGGGCTCGCACGGTAAGACGACGACGACTTCAATGGTGGCAACTGTATTGGGGACCGCGGGGCTCGACCCGACATTTGTGGTGGGTGGAATCGTGCGCAGCTATCGTTCAAACGCGCGTTTGGGAAAGAGCGAGTTGATGGTGGTGGAAGCAGACGAGAGCGATCGTTCGTTTCTGATGCTGACGCCGATGATTGCGGTAGTAACCAACATCGATCGCGAGCACATGGATTATTACCACGACATGGAGGACGTGCGGCGCTGCTTTATAGACTTTGTTAACAAGGTCCCGTTTTACGGCGCGGCGGTTCTTTGCCTGGATGATCCGCATGTGCAGGCCGTGATTCCTAACGTTTCGCGCCGGCGTATCACTTACGGTTTGAGCGCGCAGGCGGACGTCTCTGCGCACGAGATCTCTTACGACCAGTCATTCGGCTCCAGCTTTAGCGTGCTGCGCGGCATAGAGTTGCTCGGCCGGGTATCGCTCCACGTGCCGGGAAAGCACAACGTTTATAACTCGCTTGCCGCCATCGCGGTGGGACTCGAACTGGACGTTCCCTTTGACACGATCGCGCACGCGCTAAGTGAGTTCAGCGGCGCCGAGCGGAGGTTCCAATTCAAGGGCGAGGAGCAGGGTGTCACGGTGGTCGATGATTACGGGCATCACCCGACAGAGATTAAAGCGACGCTTAGTGCAGCCCGTATTGGTGCGCCCAACCGGCGCATCGTCGTGTTATTTCAACCGCATCGGTTTTCGCGGACGAATGATTTGATGGATGAGTTTGCCAGCGCCTTCAACAACGCGGACATGTTACTGGTCACGGACATCTACGCCGCGAGCGAAACTCCGATCGAAGGCGTCAATGCCGAAGTGCTGACCGGAAGAATTAGGAGTTACGGCCACAAGAACGCCGAATACGTGGGTGCGCTGGAAGGCGCCGCCGAGAGTTTGCGCGGCAAGGTTCGCGACGGCGACTTGGTGATTACGCTGGGTGCCGGCTCGGTGCATCGGGCGGGCGATCAATTGCTGGCGCTGTTGCAAGAGCGTTAACGGGACATATGGGACAAATGGGACGTATGCGACATATAGGTCCCATCAGTCCCATAAGTCCCATGAGTCCCATGAGTGAGCAAAACGAAAATCGATCAGTCCAGGCCGTCGAATCAATCGCCGCCCGCCTCGGCGTGCGCGCCGAACGCGGTAAACGATTTGCCGACCTCACCAGTTTGCGTGTCGGAGGGGCGATCGACTGGGTCCTGTCGCCGCAAACCGAAGCGCAGGCCGCCGCGCTCGTTTACGAACTGGAACAGCAGGGTATCGCCTGGCGACCATTGGGCTCAGGAAGCAATGTGCTGGCCGACGACGGTGAACATCATTACGTGATTATGAGCCTGAAAGCTTTGAAGGCTGATCCAGTCTTTGCAGGGAACCGAGTCTCTGTGAGTGCCGGTTATTCATTGCCCCGGTTGTGTGTCGATGCGGCGCGCCAGGGTCTGTCGGGAATAGAAGGACTAAATGGCATTCCCGGCACGGTTGGAGGCGCGTTGTGGATGAACGCCGGAGCTTACGGCCAGGAAATCGGGACGGTAGTAGAGAGTGTTCGCGTGGCTCGCGGCGGGCGCGTGACTGAGATTCCAGGTCGCGAAGTGCAGTGGAATTATCGCCACACGTCGTTTCGTGAAGGCGAGTTGCTCCTGGGCGCGACGCTCGCGCTGCACCCCGATGACCAGGACGCGATCAACCAGCGAATGGAAAAAGCGAAGAGCCAGCGCATGGCTACCCAACCGCACGGCGCGCGTTCCGCCGGCTGCTTCTTCAAGAATGCTCCCTCAAGTCCGGTGGGCACCGGCAAGATGATAGATGAGCTGGGCATGAAGGGAACCCGACGGGGCGGCGCGGTCGTTTCGCCGACGCACGCAAACTTCATTGTTACCGAAGGCGAAGATGCCAAGGCTGCGGATGCGCTGGAGCTGGCCGAGGAAATTCGCGAACGAGTGAGAAGCGAACACGGCATAGACCTGGAATACGAAGTTGAACTTTGGAGCAGCGTGTCAGAACCGGGAGCGGACCGGGGTCCCCGCGCGGGCAGCCCGCGTGGGGTGGGGGATGCGACCGGGCCAAAACAAAATCAGAACCAGGACGAGACATGAAAGAGCAGGTCATCGCATCACGCGGCCCGCGCCGCTCGAGCGGTCAACAAAAAGGCTTTGTGCAAAGGCCAGCCAGGCGGGATGGTTCGTCGCCCGGCCGCGCACGCAACTTTTCGCCGCGAGCCTTGTTCGCCTATCTGCCGGCAGCCCTGAAATCTGTGCTCGCGATTCTGATCCTGATTGGATTGGTTGTCGGTTATCGCTTCGCGGCGTCGGCGGCGCTGTTCCAGGTCCAGATGATCGATGTTAGCGGAACATCGCGAACCTCGGCCGAAGAAATCCAGGGACTCACGCGACGCGCAGTCGCGCGCACCGGAGTCTGGCGGGCCGATCTTTCAGCAATCAGTGCCGAGTTGAGCCGGCTTCCCGGCGTGCGGCGCGCAGTGGTGACCAGGGTGTTGCCTGACCGCATCCGCATTCGCATCACGGAACGCAGTCCCGTTGCGGTTATTCGAACCTCCTCGGGCCACTTCGTCTGGGTTGATGACGAAGGCGTCATGCTGGGCGAGATAAAACCCGACGATCGCATGCCCGAGTTCTTCATCCGTGGCTGGAACGAAGAGGCAGGCGAGGATGCCCGCGCGGAAAATGCCGGGCGCATCAAGAAGTATCTTGAGTTGGTCAGGGACTGGGACGCGGCCGGTCTTTCGCCACGCGTAAGCGAAGTCACGTTGAGCGATCTTCGCGACGTGCGGGCACAACTTGCGGGCGCCGATTCACAGATCGAAGTCAGGTTGGGAGCGCAGGATCCCGGACCTCGTCTGCAAATTGCCCTGCAAGCGTTGGACACCTATAAGCAAACGCCACGTGGCTCGTCGATTACCTATGTTGATTTGCAGACGGGACGCGTGGTGATCGGATTCAGCTCCGGAGGCAAAGCGACCGGCGATTCCGTTTCCAGGAACGCGTCGCCGGCAGCCACGAACAGTGATGCTGAGGCCAGGCCTGTGTCGGGAGGCAACGTCTCGACCCCAGGCGAGGCCGCCGGGAACAGTCGACCGAACCAACCGGCTGAGCGCAATGCTTCCGGTCAAGGGGGTCCGGCCGCAGGACTCCGATTTCGTTAACGCAGTCGACCGCGATCGGGTCAATTGCCAGATGGCTAAACGAGCGAATCACACGATTGGACTGGACATCGGCACGAGCAAGGTGACCTGCATTATCGGCGGTCCAAGTGAAGAAGGGATGCTGGAGGTGCTGGGCATCGGTGAAGCCGAATCGCGTGGCTTGCGCAAAGGCGTAATCGTCAATCCCGACGCGGCCGTCGAAAGTATTAGACGATCCGTCGAGGAAGCTGAGAGGATGAGCGGAGTGCAGGCAGAGGACGTTACGATCAATCTCGCCGGATCGCACATCATGGGATTCAATGGCCAGGCAATCGTCGCGGTTGCCGGCCGCGATCGCGAGATCACTTCCGATGATGTGCGCCGGGCGATCGATTCAGCCTGCGCTATTCAACTGCCCGCGGGACGCGAGATCGTTGACCGCCTGCCGCAGGAGTTCATCGTTGACGATCAGGACGGAATTAACGATCCCGTGGGGATGACCGGCGCCCGCCTCGCCGTCAAAGTGCATATCGTTACCAGCCCGGTGACGGCGCGCCAGAACGCCATTAACGCTGTGAATCGAGCCGGTTTGATAGTAGCCGATATGATCCTCGAGCAACTCGCGGCGGCCGAGGCGACGCTCACCGAAGACGACAAGGAATATGGCGCGGCGCTGGTCGATATCGGCGCCGAGACTACCGGCCTTTGTGTCTATCAACGCGGGGCCGTGCAGCATACGGCAGTGTTTCCGCTGGGCGGATCTCATTTTACTAATGACATCGCCTTTGGCTTGCGCACACCCATCCCTGAAGCTGAGCGCATTAAGCGAACCGTCGGTTGCGCTTCAAGCGCTTCACTGAGCGATGCCCAGCGCGGCGAGATGGTTGAAGTGCCCTCAGTCGGCGGGCGCGCGCCGCGACAGTTGTCGCGACAGATCCTGTGTGACATTTTGCAGCCGCGCGCGGAAGAAGTTTTGATGCACGTGTCTGATGAAATTCGCGACGCCGGCTGGAACCGGCAGTTGTCGAGCGGTGTCGTGCTCAGCGGCGGCGGCGCGCTGCTCGACGGCATGGTCGAGGTCGCTGAACAGGTATTCGATGCCCCGGTGCGCGTCGGTTATCCCGAGCGTGATCGCTTTGGAGGATTGATCGAAGACATTCAAAGTCCGTCGTGGGCGGCCGCCGCGGGACTGGCGCTGGTGTCGCAGCGCGCGCACGCGCTCGAGCAACGATCAGGTGCAACGAAACGCGGCAGCACCGGTCGCTTGACGCACTTCGTTTCGAAATTTCGCAATCGTTTTAGTAGTAGTATTTTCTAACCAAGTGTTGTATGCTGGCCTCCCGTTGGCACAAGATATTGTCCGCAAGATATAGATGCCAGTGGTCCAGCCAGCCCAAAATAAACGAAAGAGGCAGTGGCAACCTTCCAAGTTCGGAAGAGAGGAAAGAACCATGACACCTGAAGTACGCGAACCCGGCAGAGGCATCAATATTTTTATCGACGATGAGCCTCCGATAACCGGCGCGCGCATAAAAGTTATCGGTGTGGGCGGCGGCGGCGGCAACGCGGTCAATCGAATGATCGACGCGGGCATCGAAGGAATCGAGTTCGTAGTTGCCAACACAGACTTGCAGGCGCTGAAGCGCTCGCGTGCGTCAGTGAAGATTCAGCTCGGCGGGCGATTAACCAAAGGGCTGGGCGCCGGCGCCGATCCGGAAGTCGGGCGCCAGGCCGCGCTCGAAGACACCGATAAGATTATCGAAGTTCTGGAAGGTTCCGACATGGTTTTCGTCACCACGGGTCTCGGTGGCGGCACGGGCACGGGCGGCGCTCCAATTGTAGCGTCGCTCGCGACCGAGCTGGGCGCACTCACGGTTGCCGTGGTGACCAAACCATTCAACTTCGAAGGCCGGCGCCGTTTGCAGCAGGCAGAGCATGGCCTGAGCGAGCTTCACGAATCGGTCGACACCGTGATCACGATTCCCAACGAGCGATTGTTTAACGCCGTCGCCCAGACTGCATCTGTGACTGAAGCCTTCAAGACCGCGGACGACGTGCTCCGCCAGGCCGTGCAGGGAATCAGTGACTTGATCACTGTGCCCGGCTTTATCAATCTTGATTTTGCCGATGTGCGCACGATCATGCAGGGCATGGGTATGGCGCTGATGGGTACCGGCTACGCGCGCGGTGAGAATCGCGCCATCGAAGCCACCCAGGAGGCCATCTCGTCGCCTTTGCTGGAAGAAGCTTCGATCAAGGGAGCGCGCGGCGTGCTCATTAATATCACCGGTGGTCACGACCTGACCCTCTACGAGATCAACGAAGCCGCGACGATCGTCCGCGAGGAGGCTGACGACGACGCCAACATTATTTTTGGTCACGTCATTGACGAGACTATGGCCGATGCGATGAAAATTACGGTCATTGCTACCGGTTTTCGTCACGAAACTGCAACCGCGACCGCGCCGGCCGGTGTGCAGATGCCCCTGGCGACGCCTCCGCGCTACGCGCCGCGCTCGCCTGAGGAGTTTCCGTCGACGCACAACCCGAAGCGGGTCGATGATCTTGACGTACCAACCTTTATCAGAAAGAAGGCTGATTAATCAGCGACTGAGTCAAACTGCAACAGAATTAATCGCGGAAATTAAACGATTAAGCAACATCAAGGTTAGCCCGGCCGGGAATCCCTGGTGCCTACACTCGGCATCAAACCATCCGATGTTTTTCAGCTTTGCGTTTTCTCCCTCAGTCGTGTAGCATGACGCCCAATCCCTGAAGTTACTTTAATCTAACGGGTCAGTGCATATCTCTCCTTCGCCAGGCCGCAGCCTGCGACTTGTTGTTTCTGACTGCATGACTGAATTGATCAGGGTCGGTTATTTTCTTTTCTTTTCATTTTGGAGGAACCATTGTGAATCGCAAACTCATCAGGACGACGCTGGCAGATGTCAAAGCGCGACGTGAGCAAGCGCAACAGCATCGCCCTAACGGCAACCCTCAATCCGGGATGGGGCAACAGCGTCCTGGCCAACCCCAACCGTCCGGCGGACAGATGCGGAAGCGCCAACCCCCACCATCCGAGACTCACGCTGAGATCTACTATTACAAGAAACAAATTGACGCTCACACGCCGATGGTCCTGGTACTCGAAGATGGTGAGGAAATTGAAGGGACCATCGAGTGGTACGATCGTGGTGCGCTCAAAATCAATCGGCGGTCAGGGCCGAACCTGCTCGTGCTGAAGCGCCACATCAAATACGTCTACAAAGCCGAGGAACGCGTGCCGCAAATGACACGCATTGAAGCCGAGGAACGCGTGCCGCAAATGACACGCATTGAAGACGACTCGCCTCACGTGTCTGAAATCTAGAGCTCTCGCCGGCGCCGCAAACAAATACCGGCGCCGCCTTCGGTAATGGAAACGCTGAAGCAGGAACCTGCGGAGTTTGTCGCCGCGCGACCGCGTGTCGGCATTACGATGGGCGACCCTGCCGGCATCGGTCCTGAAGTGGTACTGAAAGCGGTGGCCGAACCAGAAGTCCTGAGCGTCTGCCAGCCGGTGATTGTCGGAGACGCACAACTGCTCGCCCATACAGCCCGCAAGCTCGACCTGCAATCAGGTTACGCAATCGTGCGCCGCGACGAAGAACTGCCGCCGCCGTCCACGACGCCCTTAATCTTTCATCTCAATAATATTCAGGGCCACATCGAGCCGGGGATTGAATCCGCCGCCGCCGGCAAAGCTGCCGCCCAATACATCGAAGCGGCAGTCGAACTGTGTGCCGCGGGCAGTATCGCCGCGATCGCCACTGCGCCCATTAACAAGCGCGCTCTGTTTCTGGGCGGCTACAGTTTTCCCGGCCACACAGAATTCCTGGCGTACCTTAGCGGGACCGACGACTATGCTATGGGGTTCGTCGCCGCAAACTTGCGCGTGGTGCTGATATCTACACATGTGCCTTTGTCGCAGGCGATCGGACTGGTCAGGCGCGAACGGTTCGAGAAAATCATTCGCCTGGCCCATCACGAGCTGCAACGCTGGGGAATCGAGGACCCACGGATCGCTGTTGCGGCTTTGAATCCACATGGAGCTGAAGGCGGGCTCTTCGGCATTGAAGAAGCCTCTGAAATTGCGCCCGCGGTCGAAAATTGCGCGGTCACGGATCGAATCAACGTCAGCGGGCCGTTCCCTGCTGATACCGTATTTCTGCGCGCTTCGCGCGGCGAGTTTGATGCCGTGGTCGCGTGTTATCATGACCAGGCAATGATTCCGGTCAAGTGCCTCTCCTTCGGCGAGGCAGTGAATGTGACCCTGGGCCTGCCGTTCATTCGCACCTCAGTCGATCACGGCACCGCCTTTGATATTGCGGGAAAAGGAATTGCCGAACATTCAAGTATGGTCGCCGCGATCAAACTTGCTGCGGAGTTGTCATTGAAGTCAGGAGAGAGCAGCCGCGCGCTCGAAGCGGCGTGAGATATTTAATTGGGCGATACCACTTCAAAGGGGCGCGTGCTGGTTGCCGACGATGATCCGGCCATCCTGCGCTTAATCAAAACCATTCTCGAGAAGGAAGGTTTTACGGTGATCACAGCGCGCGACGGCAAAGAAGCTTATAGGGCTCTTCAGGATCATACGGAGGTCATCGCCGCAGTACTTGACGTCGTGATGCCGGGCATCGCCGGGCCCGAACTGGTTCGTTACATGAAGAGCGAAAAGCGGTTTATGCACATTCCGGTAATGATGATGACCGCCGAGCAGGATCCGAAATTGCCGCGCGACAGCTTCGCGGCAGGCGCGGTCGTGTTCCTTCCCAAACCGTTTACCACGGCGCAATTGCAAACGATGCTGCGCATGCTGACCGGAAAAGCGAAGGGATGACAAGTCAGTACCGGGAGTGGTGGCGACCGGATTACGTGATGGCCACGGCGCGGCGCAATGTTTATTGACTCGCAGGTAATTTCTAGAGTCAAACATTGGCCGGATATTCTCGAGTAGCCAACTGGTAATGGAACTCAAGTACGATCCACGAAATCACACCAAGACTCACGAAAAGACAGAAAGTTCGTGACTCTTCGTGTGATTTGGTGGATCGCTTTTGCGTCCGCTCATATCGACTAATACTTTGTGCTACGGCACGCGGGACGCCTGCCGCGTCTGCTGGAGGTAGCTATGTCTAAACGAAACTTCCTGATTATTACTTTGAGCATTTTGGTTGCCGCTGGCGGCATGCTTATCACCACGACGCGGGCCGCCGGCGATCTGACCCCAAAAGAAGCGCGCCGCCTGATTGCGCGCATGGCCGGCATCCAACTGCCCTCCGATGCCGTGCGCGTGAAAGAAGTTTCGGGGATGGGCAACTCAGCCACGGTGATCGCACAGGTCGAAACCGCATTTCGGTTTGATAAGGGCAACGACGGTAAATGGCGTGTCGCTGAGATTCGCACCGGCGATCGACGTTGGGAAGACGTGGACATGCTCGTCAAAGCCTTGAACGCCGAGAAGACGGCGCGGGCTCACGCGGAACTCGAATCGATCGCCACAGCGCTCGAATCTTTCCGTCGTGACCGTGGCTCTTATTTAGAATCAAAGAGCGAAGGAACGCTCATCGACAACCTCAACCCCCGCTATATTAAAAGCGTCATCCGCGTCGACCCGTGGCACCGGCCCTACGAGTATGAAGGCACGCGCACATCATTTGTCCTGCGCTCAACTGGTCCCGACGAAAAACCGAATACCGCGGATGATGTGGTGATCTCGCATTAGGCGCCATCCAAATTATGCCGTGTATCTCATCATTCACGTAAAGGAGAAGAGAATATGCGCTCTTTGAAGTGCGTAGCGGCAGCGCTATTGATTACGGCCTTCTCCACCTCGTCCTTTGCCGGTCAGTCTCAGGAATCCGCAGACGCGAATGAATTGCGGCGACTGGAACAAGTCTGGAACGATGCTTATCGAAACGGTGACGCGCAACCATTGGAAGAATTGCTTTCAGATGATTTGATCGTAACCATGGCTGACATGGTGCTGATGGACAAGAAACAGTCTGTCGCGTTGTTGCGTTCTGGCCGTTTCAAGTTCCCGCGTTATGAAACCTCAGAGATTCGCGTCCGCATCTACAATGACTCGGCGGTGGTTACCGGGCGATTGCAAAGAACGCGAAGCATTAATGGTAACAGCGTGGATGACGATTGGCGGTTCACGAAAGTTTACGCGAGGCAATCGGGCAAATGGCAGGTGGTCGCCTGGCATGCCTCCACCAACGCGCGGCGGTAGTGACCGCGACGCTGGATTCTGTCGCCGCGCGCTTAGCCAAGAGACTGGTTCACCACGTGTCCCAACTCATTGACTGGAGCAACTTCTACGTAATCGTTGGCTCGTCTGCGGGCGCGTTAATCGGCTTGCAGTTCGTCGTGCTCACGCTCATCGCGCAAAGACCGCGGCTGCGCTTTGCGGAAGCCGGCGCGGCCTTTTCCACGCCGAGCGTCGTCCATTTCGCCGTCGCGCTGCTGTTGTCAGCCGTGATGAGCGCTCCCTGGCATGCTATCGGCGGAGTCGCGGTTTTCTGGGGATTAGTTGGGCTGGGCGGAATTGTGTACAGCCTGATTGTGGCCCGCCGTCTGCAGTTGCAAACCGTCTATAAGCCGGTATTTGAGGACTGGCTGTTTCATACTCTGCTGCCGCTGGCGGCGTATGCAACGCTGGCCGTCTCGGCGTTCGTCGCCTTTCCCTATCCGCGGCCGGCGCTGTTCCTGGTCGGCGCGGCGACGCTCGTATTCCTTTTTGTGGGCATTCACAACGCGTGGGATGCGGTAACGTGGCACCTGTTTAATAAGGCGAAGGAAGAGTCTCGGCGCGATGACTAGGCGCAGTCGTCGCTGCGGGCGATACTGCTGCTGCGCCGACAGTCGTCTTTGATGCGATTGGACGGGTCCAGTAGAAAGAATCTCTATTCGCAATGGCTCAGCCATGCCGGTGCGTCCCTGTTGAAGCGCAAAGTCGATGCCGGCAGGTGGCTGCTCGAGAGTCAGTTGCAGCGTAATCTCCACCGGCAGATTATCTTCGCTCTTCATTCTTCTTCGAGTCCCGCGCTCACGCGAAATGTATGTCCATCGGGATGACGAAGATGAAACTCGCGCACGTTCCAGGGTTCATCGGTCGGCGGCATAGTCACGGTCATGCCATTTTTCATTGCTGTCTTGTAGGCCTCGTCAACAGCTGCCGGCGACTCCAGCCACCAACTCATCCAGACACCACCCGTTTCATCATCGCCGATGAACTGCGGCGCCGGTCCACCACGCGAACCTTGTCCACCCTGACAAAGAAAAATTTCCGATTTGCCATTGCCCACGGCGCCGAAAGTAGGCGGCGCGCCTTCTGCCGAGCTCCAGTCCCACAGCTTCTGCCAACCGAGGCTGCTGAACCAGTCGAATGTATCGGAAATATTTGAGACGTTCAGTATCGGCGTCAGGCCCTGGATTTTCATTCGGTGTTCCTTAAGCTGTGTCGAGGACCAGCAGGTTTGGGACAGCACCGTCGTTAATTGCCAAATCGACGATCGAATACGTGTTTCGTGTGACTTCGTGTGAATTCGTGGATGTTCCTGCCTCGACACAAAAAGTTGATCCACGAATTCACACGAAACTAACCCGAACTATTTCGTATTTCGGCCGGATCGCGGATCAGCGCTGCTTCACTGCAACCTCCTCGATTACCCGCCTTTTTGCTGCGCGTGCCAGGCGGTCAGCACGGCCGTCTCGCGTTCGGCGGTCAATCCCGCTTTGAGCTTGGCTTGCCGCTCGGCTGGTTGCTGGTGAAACCAGGCCAGCGTCGCGGTGGTGGTGTCGCCAATTGATCGGAACGTCAGTCCCTTGCTGATGGCCTTTTGAGTATTGATCTGCGAAAAGCCGATCTCGTCGCCACGCGGCGGCACCCACGTCGGCATGTCCGACCAGGGCCGGACTTTCTGCGCTTTCAGAAAGTCGGCATCGGCCCAGGTGAACGTCGCGTTCGATTTAGTCGCGGCCTTGATCTCATCAAGCATCTTGCCCATGGTCAGCTTGTACGCCGGGCCGGTCGCATTAAAGGTGCCGACTGTACCTTGCTCGACCATGCGAATGGTCCACTCAGCAAGATCGCGCGCGTCAATGAATTGCACCGGATCGTTTGGCGTGCCCGGCGCGAGCACTTCACCGCCACGCTCAATGCGCACCGGCCAATAGGTGAAGCGATCCGACTCATCGCCCGGACCGACGATCAATCCGGGTCGGATAATGAGCGACTTGCCGGGAAACCATTTCTCAGTCTCTTTCTCGGAAAGAACTTTCAGTGGTCCATACAGCGCGAAATTCGACGCGCGCAAAGTTTCCTGGGTCTCTTTCATTGCGTCCGCGCCTTTGTATTCGGCCAGCGGACCGTTCTCGTCCATATTTACCTTGCTGACATCTGAAAAGACCGAGATAGTCGAAATAAAAACGTATCTGTCCACGTTCCCTTTAAGAATCTGCGCCGCATCGCGAACCCAGACCGGTAGCGTCGTTGGGATATCGATGCAGACGTCCCAGGTGCGACCTTTGAGCGCATCGAGTTGCCCGTTGCGATCACCAAGCAGTTGCTCAGCCTCTTTCGGCAATTCACCGGGATGCGTCTTGCCGCGATTGAACACTGTCACCTTGTGGCCACGGCTTAAGGCGTATTTCACCTGGAAAGGACCAGTGAATCCGGTGCCGCCCAGAATCAGAATGCGCAGCGGTTTAGGCGCGGTCCCCATCTCTTTCACCGGCTCGCTCAATGCAGACATTCCCGGCACCAGGCTCAATCCGACACTGCCACCAGCCAGGGCTGAAAGCTTAAGAAATCTTCTTCGCGTAGTTGACATAAGACTGCTCCCTTGAGTTCCGGCAAGATCGACGACGGCAAAGCTTATCAATCCCGTCGATACGCACGAGGCTGTTGGATTGTTTCAGGTTGTGGCGAAACCCCTTAAGCAAATTCTTCCGCAGTTTTGGGCCAGTCCTCACGTAACAGCCGCGAGAGCGCGCGGTCCGCGAGTAGCTTTCCACCGGTCTGACAGTTTGGGCAATAGTTGGTTTCGTTCGTGGCGTAGCGGATTCGTTGAATCTTTGCGCCGCAACGCGGGCACGCTTCTTTGTACCGGCCATGCGTCGCCATCCCGGTGCGAAAGGCCGTGACTTTTTCAGGAAACGCGCCGTTGGCCTCGCGGCGCAGTCGTTCAACCCAGTCGAGGAGCGTGTCGCGCGTCGCATGGTAAAGCCGCAGCACTTCTTCATCAGTCAATTTTTGGGTGAGCTTAACCGGTGAAAGCCGGGCGTACCAGAGAATCTCGTCTGAATACGCATTGCCGATGCCACTGAACAGTCGAGGATCAGTAAGCGCGCGTTTGAGGGTGTGGTTCTCTGATCGCAGCACGCGAGTGAAAGTTTTGAGATCTACAAATGCAAGTTGGCCTCGCTTACGGGGCTTCTGGCTCTGCGTGAACAACTCAACGCCACCGCGATCCAGAGCGCGGAGAGCCGCCTCGCCTTGCACGACATGAACCGACGCGCGGCGTTGAGTACCAGCTTCGGTCAACGTCAGCAATCCGTTGTCGAATTGAAAAGTGGCGAGCTGGTTTCTTCCCTTAGTGGCGACCATTTGAGACCTCCCCGGCCGGTCTGCTGCCCCGCTCACCTGAGAGACGCTGCGTATTGGTTGTGCCGGTGCATCCTTCCAGTGAAGTCTGCCCGCGATCATCAAATGCAGGACGAGCCACAATTCATCGGCGAAGCCAAAACAGATTCGCTTGCCGAGTCGCCGCAGCTGCAAAACCTCTCTGCCTTCGACTGAGGAGACAGGCGGCGTGGCCGTGCGCAAGAGAAAAGGCGACGCGATCTGAACGCGATCGAGAGTGTGATCGATGATGCGCGCTTCGAGCGCCTCAATGTAGACAGTTATATCCGGAAGCTCAGGCATCTACGGAGAAGTCTGACAGGATTTACAGGATTGACAAGATGGGAAGCATAAGGCGAACAAGTGGAGTTAGACGTATTAGCGAGTCGATCTTGCCGTCGAGCCTTTAGGTTTGAACTCACGGAATTTCCGCTTCATCTCAACCGAAGAACCAAAGTTCAGCAAGAGACCAATATCCACTTGAGTGGCGGTCAAGCAATTAACCAACTGCACCTCGTGCTCTTTTGCGATAGCGCGAACGGCTTTCAGTTCGATAATTATCCGCTCGTTCACCCAGAGATCGGCAAAATAATGGCCAACCAAGTGGCCGTCGTATAAAACATCGATTGGTTCTTGCTGTTTGACTGCGAAGCCAAGTCTTTCGAGTTCGATTCGCAGGGCATTTTCGTAAACTTTCTCGATAAAGCCTGAACCTAACGCTTTGTGCCCCTTGAACGCACAACCGATTATCTTCCCTGTTAACTCGTCATCAGTCATCGATCGCGGTAACCGCTGATTGGCCACTGACCACGAGCCAGAATAAAACCTCTGTAAAGTAAAGAACTTGGCAATGGCTCTTGTAAAGAACTTGGCAATGGCTCTTGTAAAGAACTTGGCAATGGCTCTTGTAAAGAACTTGGCAATGACTCTTGTAAAGAACTTGGCAATGACAAATCGACCAAATACTTATCTGATTATCTTGTTCATCTTATTAATCCTGTCGATTAAATAATTCGTACTGGCGTTTCTTGCCAATAAAGAATCGCCGTGCTGGTGAATCATCCATAACCGTGCGGCCATCCAGAGAGGCCGAGATGGAATGTTCGTGCGCCATGATTGGGTCAAAATCGGCGCGTGGTCGTAATCGTTCTTCGATCGCTTGCGCGAACCGATTCAAACGCCGCATTGCCTCGAGCTTTTCACGCCCGAACTGCACGCGGTCGCGGTCGCCGGCAGTTCTGACGCCATTCGGCTTCGCGTGGTCAAGTGACGCCCGCAGGAAGTTGAGAGACTCATCATAAGTCTTCAAAGGCACGGGAAACGGATGTCCGTCTTTGCCGCCATGCGCGAACGAAAAACGCGCGGGGTCGTTGAAGCGGACCGGTGTGCCGTGAATCACTTCGGCGATCAGCGCCAGCGACTGCAAAGTCCGCGGACCGAGTTTTTCCAGGAGCAGCAGCTCGGCAAAATTATGCAGATCGCGCTCATACGCAACCGCCAGCACCGCGCCGAGCCGTTTTAAGTTAACGTCGCTGGCGCGCACGTCGTGACGCGCGGGCATGCGCAAATGACGCGAAACAGCAAGCCCGCGAGATGTCTCTGCGACCTCATTGGCGGAGAGTACACTCACCGCCTGCAGCGTTTTGTCGGGGCGCTCGCGAACCACATTGAGCATTACGATCTGCGCCGGCTTTGCGTGCGAGTCAACCAGGTTAATGATTGTGCCCTGGTGCTCGCCGGCGATTCCAGTGTGCGGCTCGTCGACAAAATCCTTCACCATGGCTGAGTGCCAGTGATAACGGCGCGCCATACCCGCCCGGTCGTTTAGCCCCTGCTGCACGACGACCCATTCGCCGCTCGCTGCCAGAACGAAACTGTGCAGATAGATCTGAAAGCCGTCGGCGATCGCATTGTTGTCGATGCGCGCGGTGAGCCGGCTGGTGCGCACCAGCGCATCACCATCGAAACCGTGGCGAGATGAGAGAGCTCGCAACTCATTCGGGGTGTTCCGCGAGAACCTGCCGCGACCGCCGCAGACGTATAAGCCTAACTCGTCGGATCTGGCGGCGAGACCCCGCTTCAATGCGCCCATTACGGAGGTCGTGATGCCGGATGAGTGCCAATCCATCCCCATAACGGCGCCAAATGCCTGAAACCAGAATGGGTCACTGAGGCGCGAAAGAAAGGCTGAAGTGCCGTAATCGTAAACGATTGCTTCCGTGACGGCCGTGCCCAGCCGTGTCATTCGTTGCGCCAGCCACTCAGGCACATGGCCGCCATGGAGCGGCAGGTCGGCAACACCCGAGCGTTTCATAGATGGGAGTATATCTCAAAAGCGGGATGAGAGGAAAGCGGATGTTTTGGTGCTGTTCAACTTGAGAAGTCGCTAAAACGCTGCGAGCGCGGACGTCATCGTCCGCCGGAGCGAGCGAAGCTCGCTTCGGGTTTCGTCGCTGGCGCGATGGGAATCTTCGCGCTTCGCGCTCATTGCGGATGGGGACGTCCGCGCCCCAGCGACGGGATCGCTCCCTATTTCGCGCCGACTTTTTGCGCCGTCTGCTGGGCCATCTGCAGGTGTTGCTGGAGCGTTGGCAAGGTCTTGCTCGCGAACTCCTTGATGTCGCCATCGCTTCCGTCCTTCGACTGCGTTTCAAAGTCTTTCACGTCATCCTGGTGATCTTTGAGCATCGTCGCCATGTATTCCTTGTCAAACTCCGGACCGGACATCTTCGCGAGCTTGTCCATCTCAGATTTTTGGTCTGGAGTCATGTCGGCCGGCAATTGAATACCTTTCTTGGCTGCGATTGACTTCAATTCCAAGTTTGCGCGCGAGTGATCCGCCACCATGCGCGCCCCAAACTCTCGCACCAATGGATCGCCGGCGCGCTGCGTCGCCAGCCGCCCCAGTTCAACTTCGGCCATGCCGCCCTGCGCCGCGTTGGTCGCGAATTTGGTGCTGTCTTTGGCCGAAGAACACGCAAGTATTAAGAGCGGCGCAACCACACATACCGGCGCCGCGAAATCGAAAAGTTTTCGCCACATAATTCCTTCCTCGTTCCCAGGGGATTACCACGGTGAAACTTGTTTCGCTTTGGTACTACTCGCGAGCCGAATGTCAGTTAATCGAACGCGAGCACACTACCTGCACAACATCGGGATCTCGACGCAATGCCAATGCCCGCTTAGCAGCGATAGTGGCACGGGCGTCCCGCGCCCGTGCCCCAATGCGCCCGTAACGCAAACGCGACGATGAAAAAGACGGGCTATCGCCGGCCGCCTTTTTTGCCGCCCTTTCTCATTGGCTCGTGGTTTTCGGGCTTGCCGTAACCGCCCCCGCCAGGCTTCTCGCCGCCGCGATGAACGGCGTTAACGGTTGCCCAGGCGCGCCGTTCAGCCTCGTCTTCGGGTACGCCGCGTTTTTCGTATCCTTCCTCAATGTGTTGAGCCTGCCGCTTCTCCTTGTCCGTGTATTTGTCTTTGTCACCTCTCGGCATTTTTCCGTTCCTCCTTTGATGTGTATTAATCAATCGTTATCAGCGAGCTGCGCCCGGCGATAAGCAGTAAAGCCAAACCAGGTACCATAAAAGAAAGCCAGCACCGCAATTGCGATTCCAACCGAAGTCGAGACGGAACTGGTGACTTTGTATAAGACGACGTAAACGTCACCGCAAATTCCCAACGGCAGGGTGAGCATCGCTCCCAACAACAGCGCACTCGCAACCCGGTGTAATCGCGGCGTGTCTTCGCCGCGCTCCGCAATCCGGTGATAAGCCGGCGGGCCCATCAAGAGGATCATCGTGAGGGCCATTAAACCCAGACTTATCAAGTGCACGTACTTCGAAGAATTCGGCAACCGGTCGAATCCGTCCATGAAGATCGTGACCAACTGAAAACCGAGCAGTGCCTGCGCGCCCGGCAACACCACGCGGGCTTCCGTCAGCGCCTGATCAATCTTTGTCTTAAGCGCAGTGGGTTGCGCTCTCGGTTTTTCATTTTTGCGCGCGCGCAGTTTCTTTTCTGGACGTGAAAAGAATGCAAGCCCGTACCAGAAAAATAGCCCGGTCAGGCCGGTTGCCGCTGCCACCATCAAGCCGCCGGTCGTGCCCAGAATTCGGCCCGTCGTCACATACAGATCCACGGCGAATGCGGCCAGAAAGGGAACCAGCGCGACGTCCATTACCGTCGTCGCAAATTGATGAACGTCTTCCGCGTCGCTGCCGGCTCTCACGATGCGATGGTACGAGCCCGGCGCCATGATCAAGGCGATTGCCCCCAGCAGGATTACCAACGCCCCCATCTTCAGCAGTTGCGACGATCTGGGCAGCCGGTCAAAGGCCGATTCGAATACGGCTCGAAACTGAAATCCCAGCAGTATCTGCGCCCCCAAAATGAGCATGCGACTCTCGTCGAGCGCGAGTTTTATTTTGTCTTTTAGTCCGGTCACTTTTTTCGATCAGCGAGGTCGCGGGGCGATTCTTATGCCAATTCAATGGCCTGCGCCTTGCTGAAGCCGCAAAGAGCCGAGAGGTTCATGCAAATTCGGCAAGAGAAACGATGCGAGGACCACCAAGGGCGCGGCTGAATTTGATACGGTTCCGGGAAAAGTGCGTAATGCAAAGCTTCACTTGAGTTCCAAAGCTGCCGAATCACGCGATACGTTGTCTAAAGAGTGTCAATTGTGTGGCGGGTTGTGGTTTGGTACGGAAGGGGACAGATTCTCTTCAATGGCGGCACTAGATTTCACTCAACACGATCCCGACAGCAAGGGAAAAGCAGGGCGTGATTCAATCAGGGGAGAGTCGCGTCCTGCTTTACTATCAACCGCCCTTCTTTTCACCCCCGACAAATTCAATGTGTTTTCGCTGCCAAGCGGGCGGCGTTTGTGTTCCATCACCACATGAAGGAGACAAACATGAAGTGTCGAGACGTCATGGCGGAAAATCCAGTCTGTTGTTTGCCAGAAGATAATGTCGGACAAGCCGCGCGTGTAATGAGGCGCGAACGTGTGGGATCGGTGCCGGTAGTAACGGATGAGCTCAGAAAGGATTTGATTGGCATCGTCACGGACCGCGATCTGGCATTTAAGGTTGTCGGAGAGTTGCGCGACGCAATTCGTACCCGCGTCTATGACGTGATGACCTCTACGATCATCGCCTGCCGTGACGATGATGATGTCATCAGCGCTCTACTGGCTATGGACGAGCATCAGATCAGGCGTGTTCCGGTCGTCGATCATTCAGGTCGTCTGGTAGGAATTATTTCCGAAGCCGATGTTTCGGTCCGCGTGCCCCCGCAAATGCGACTCGTCCGCGGCCTGGGGCAGGCCGCGTAACAAGTCGTTTCATGCAAACGGTCTCAGGCACCGAGCGGTTGTTGCTGACTCTGCAGAGCCGGCACGTTATCGGGAGCCGCCTGAACCGTTAAGTGATTGTCGGCGGCTTTTACTCCCCGGACAAACCGCGCCGCGCGCATCACTCTCGGCACCTCGTCTGCGAGAATTTCGCCGCGCAACGTCACGATGCCATCATGAGCCGTAACTTCCAATGCGCCGATTTGCACAGGTAGTCGACCCAGGCGCGAACGAACGCGCTGCACCAGCACATCATCGGGAACCTCTTCGAAACGAAACAGGGACTTGGTTTCCGCGACGACGCCCTGAGCCCGATTGCCGATATCACGTCCCATCTTTTCCGCGGCGTCACCGAATTTATGAGCTGCGGAATCAACTTTGTCGCGAATGAGTGCGCGGCGGCCCTTGCCGCGATCGGGATCGAAGACGTACATCAGCGCTGCGCCTAAGCCCAGCCCTCCAACCAGAGCAACTCCTTTTCTCATTACTTCTTCTCCTTTGTTTCTGCGGTAGTTTTAGTTATTCCGCCGCTTCTGATCGCCGCGATCACCCTGACCTGGCGGGACGGTTTTCTTTGCGTGTTGTCGCCGATCGGCTCGTACCGACCCGCCCACGTCGACTTCTTCATCGAACTGCCCCTTTTCGTCTCGGCGTACGAAGCGCTTGTCACGACCAGTATCAATCATCTCACGCTTGCTGTTTTCTTTATGTGGCATCTTCCCTCCTTCAGTTTGCTCAGACATGTAATGTAGGCGAACACCTCGAACAGAAGTGTCCGCGAACGATCCACGAGTGGTCGTTAAAAGATTACTCGAAGATTTGGAGGGCAATCAGGATGCCGTGCAGATCGGGACCTGGAGCGCAATCGAGGACTGGAGCGCAACCGTCCCGGTTGCTCCCTTAACGAAGGATGCAAGCGAGGACGCTTGCGCTCCAGTCCGGTTGCGCTCCAGTCATCTGTGGGCTCTAGTTAATGAGTGAGCGTCGAGACTTGCGGAGGAGAAACCGTGCGCCCGGTTTGATTTAGATAGGCGCGCACTCTTGGCGGCACATGCCGGCGAAGCAATGCCTGTCGCGCCTGCCATTGTTCCGCCGGAGACATTTCCACGAGGAAGCGAATTTCTTTTGCTTCAATCAAAGCGATGGGAACGCCGTCGCGATAGAGGACTCGGTTCGAAGCCGATGGCGACAACCGTCCTGTGGGAACAACTATGCCAAGCAGATTGAGCGGATCAGCCGCGCTGACAGAGATCATCGAACCGTCCGCAGCAGTCCGGCGAATAGAACGCAGCAGTTGGACGGCCTCGGGCAGAGCAAACTGTTCGCCGGTGAACGCGCCGAGGAAACGGCCGCCGCGAATCTCGCCGCGAGCTTCCAGGCGTCGCAGGGCGCGCAGCAGATCTCGCCATGGGACGTTCATCGACTCGCGGTCGAGAAGTTTCCGAAACACTACGCCATAGCGTTGCAGCAACTTCAGCGCGATTGCCTCCAGCAGTCCGGTGGAAACGGCTCCGGCGTCCTGCAAGCCCGAGGCCTGCGGACCGAGTCGCACCCAGCGACCGGCTTCATCCATGCTGTAGACCGCTTTTCGCTTTCGTCGCCGCTTTTCAACTTCTCGCTGGGTCGTCTTGCTTAGCGGCGTTAGCAACGCGCGCAAACCGGTGAAGCTGTCTGCTGTGACCAGCCCGCGAAAAACCAGTTCACCCAGCGCCTCTTCAACCATGCTGGCTAACAGATTGGTTCCAGAGACGATGTCGACAAAGAACGACGCGCCATGTTCCTTTAAATAGTCAAAAACCGTTTGCGTGTTGGTGCTCAGGTGTGCGCCATTCTCACGCGGCGGAAATGCACTCGCCCACGTCTGGACATTCTTCCGGTTGAGCAAAACCATCGGAGTGCTGCGCACCGGTGACGACGTGCTGACCTTTTCGGTCGATAGGCGCGGTGGCGACAGGCGCAACCACGTGAGCCTGCCTGAGACACACAGCGCGTCCAGCCACGCCGGATCGTAATCTGCAATTCGCGCCGGGAGAATCTCCGATTCCCATGAACCCGCGGGTGCTTCGAAGCCTTCGAGCTGATCGAGTATTGCGCTCACACTTTGCGCGCCTTCCACTTTGTGCTCTGCTGCAACTTTCTGCCAAACAAACAGAAACCTCATGAAATCAGCAGGGGAAACCGGCTCTATTTCTTTGCGCAGCCGGTTCAGCGTGTACCGATGAATCCGGGCCAGCAGCCGGCGCGAGCACCACTCTGTCCGGACTTGCGCGTCCCCGCGGGCGTCAGGCGGGGACGCCTGCCGATCCGTCGGGGTGAACTGACCCTGCATGACAAAGCCTTCGCTTTCGAGTTTCGCGAGTGCGGCGTTGATCTGATTGTCGGATACCGAGAACGAGTTTGCTAACTGCTCGAGGGTCACCGGGCCAAGTCCTTCCAATCTGCCACGCAGGATCTCGACGACTGCATCTTCAAAATTCCACGATTCAGCCGCGTAAGGCGCTGGGGGATCGATTTCAGGGGTAATTGAAGCAGCCCTGTAGATCGCCCGGAGCTGATTCAGGCGCTCCGCGGGTGCCCACAATCTATTGCCGAATTCGCGTGGCCCGGTCGCTACCGCTCCCGGTTCTGACCCGATGACTGTCGCTCGTCTTTCGTTTACCAGTTCCTCAAACAAGCTCTGCCAGCCGCTACGCTCTCCTTCGTCGACGGTCACAAACCCAAGCTGCATCAGTGCATCATGCAATTCATCAGCATTCTCGGCTTGCGGCCAAGCCTCTTCGCGCACCCGATCGATGGCGGCTTGATCCAGCTTGCCGAGGTCCGCCGCCGTCTCAGCATCAAGAAACCGACGGTTCATCACCGCCAGCGTGCGCCGCTCTTCCGCCGGGGCGTCATCAAGAAATGCGTAAGGCTTGGCGGTCAAGATCTCCTGCGCCAACGGTGACGGTTCGTTCATCTCGCGCGCGATGAGTGTCCGTTCCCCGCGCTCGATCGATCGCAGCAGCTCTTCCAGGCCGCGCAGGTCCATAGCTTCTTCCAGGCAATCACGAACTGTCTGCTCGACCAGAGGGTGGGCCGGAACTTCGATGGGGCCGGTGAGATTCTCGGCGCAGGCAAGCTGATCGGGAAAAACCAGCGTCAGCAAATCCTCCGCAGCCATGCGTTGCAGCTGCGGCGCGACTTTGCCGCCGCTGCGCCAGCGTGGAACGGCGAGCGCTCGCGTCGTGTTCCAACGCCAGCGAATATTGAACATGGGCGCGTTGAGCAGCGCCTGGATCAGCACGTCGCAGACCGACTTTGAATTGAGATAATTGAAGATCGTGTCGAGTGGAAAACTGTGCGTCGGTCCCAAAGAAAGTACGATCGAGTCTTCGGTGGCCGCCGCCTGCAACTCGAAATTGAAAGCGCGACAGAACCGTTTGCGCAGCGCCAACCCCCAGGCGCGATTCAGCCGGCTACCAAACGGCGCATGAATCACCACGTGCGTGCTGCCGTTCTCGTCAAAGAAACGTTCGACGACAATGTTCTCCTGCGTCGGCATAACGCCGAGCGCAATCTTAGTCATCGCCAGATACTCAATAATCTGCAGCGCGGCAGGCGACGAAATTCCGACTTCATCGACTAACCAGTTGATTGCCGGACCGTTTGGGCTGGGAGCATGCAGGCCATCGCCGGTGTCTTCCTGATCAAGCCGCTGTGCGATCTCTGCTCGCAAACGCGAAACAGATGCTGACAACTCTTCCGAGCGTCCGGGAGCTTCGCCCAGCCAGAATGGAATCGACGGCGGCTGGCCGTGCGCGTCCAGTACGCGTACCTCACCCGCGCCGACACGCCTTATTTCATAAGAGCTGTTGCCCAGCTGGAAGATGTCTCCGGCGAGACTCTCAATCGCAAAATCTTCGTTGAGGGTGCCGACGAATGTTTCCGACGGCTCGAGTATGACGCGATAGTCAGAGGTGTCGGGAATCGCGCCGCCGTTCGTGATCGCAGAGAGACGCGCGCCGCGCCGTCCGCGAAGGCGATTATTCACTGCGTCATGATGGAGATAAGTACCGCGACGGCCGCGACGCGTGCTGAAGCCTTCCGACAACATGCGCACAACCTCGTCGAACTTCTGGCGCGTCAGATTTCGGAAGGGATACGCGCGCCGCACCATTTCGAACAGCGCATCTTCAGTCCATTCCTCCGCAGCCACGGCCGCGACGATCTGCTGCGCGAGAATGTCGAGCGGTTGCTCAGGTATCGTCAGGTGATCGAGTTCACCACGACGCACCGAGTCTATTAAGGCGGCGCATTCAATTAATTCGTCGCGCGACAGCGGGATAATTCGTCCTTTGGGAAACCCACTGACCGTGTGATTCGATCTGCCGATGCGTTGCAGCAAAGTCGAAATTGCGCGCGTCGATCCAATCTGAATCACCAAATCCACGGCCCCGATGTCGATGCCAAGCTCAAGCGAAGCCGTCGCGACCAGGGCGCTCAACTCACCTGATTTCAGACGCTGTTCCGCTGATAATCTGATCTCCCGGGCCAGGCTGCCATGATGAGCGGTAACGTTGTCGTCGCCCAGGCGCTCACCCAGATGGCGCGCCGCGCGTTCAGCCATGCGCCTGGTGTTGACGAAGACGAGCGTGGTTTTGTGCTCGCGAATCAGCCCGGCAATCCGATCGTAAATCTCTTCCCAGACTTCGTTCGACATTAATGACTCGAGCGGAGAGCTGGGGACCTCCAATGCCAAATCGAGTTTGCGTTTATGCCCGCTGTCGATGATGGTGCAGTGTGGCGCTCCGCCGGTATCAATATTCGCGGTACCGACCAGAAAGCGCGCCACTTCCTCGATCGGTTTTTGCGTTGCAGAAAGCCCGATGCGCACGAGAGGGCGCGCAGGGCTCTGGCCGGCTTCACTCTGGCGTACAGTCGTCTCGCCTGTTTGATACTCAGGTAAGGCAGCCGAGATGGCCGCGGACCGCGAGGCGACCAGCGCTTCCAATCTCTCGACCGAGAGTGAAAGATGCGAGCCCCGCTTGTCGTCGACCATGGCATGAATCTCATCGACGATCAGCGTGCGCACCGTGCTCAACATCCTGCGGCCGCCTTCACTGGTCAAAAGGATGTAGAGAGATTCCGGCGTAGTAACAATAATGTGCGGCGGCTTCTTCGTCATCGCCGCGCGATCTTTTGCCGGCGTGTCACCCGTACGGACCAGGGTGCGAATTTCGACCCCAAGTAATCCAGCGGTTTCGAGATTTTGCTGAATGCCTTGCAGCGGTGCTTCCAGGTTTATTTTGATGTCGTTGCTCAGCGCCTTGAGCGGCGAGACGTATACGACCTGGGTTTCATCGGTTAGCTGGCCGTTAGTCGCCTGCCAAACCAGGTCGTCGATGGCCGAAAGGAAGGCCGCCAGTGTCTTACCTGATCCGGTGGGCGCCGCAATCAGTGTGTGCTGGCCCGCCTTGATTGCCGGCCAGGCTTGCGCCTGTGGTTCAGTCGGAGCAGGGAAGTGCTTCAGGAACCATTCGCGGACTGCCGGATGAAATTGCTCAAGCATGACTGTAGCGTAGACTTTAGTCTGCGTATGCCACTCAGGCAAACCGGAGGCGGTCGCACCCCAGCCGAGTCGCGCTCGAACTGGAGCGCAAGCGGAACTGGAGCGCACGTCTCGCTTGCAATGAGCGCGCAGCGCGAACTAAAAAGAGCAACCCGGACGGTTGCGCTCCAGTCGGGTGCCTGAAAACTCAAGTGACAGACTTAACCGGGAGAGTGTATCACGAATGCAACATTGTGTTAAGAGGGAATTTCGCAGCTGGGGGACGCAATCGACTGGAGCGCAACCGTCTCGGTTGCAGAATATGCAAGCGAGGACGCTTGCGCTCCAGTCGGGGTGATTGTTCGGGTGAATTAGTGGATCATGCTTTTGGGACGGCGACAAGATACACTGTCGATAAATGCCGAAGGCACATCGCGATTATCATCCGGCGAAACACACGGCGGCGCCGCGCGCGCGAGCCGTGAAGCGCCGCATTGAAATCCCGCGGAACGTCGAGCAGGTTGAATTGAAACTGTCAGCTCGAACGGTAAAGCTCACAAACTTGAATAAGCTGTTCTGGCCCGAACTAAAAATAACTAAACGAGATTTGATTCAATACTATGCGGACGTCGCCGCGGTGCTGCTGCCCCACTTGCAGGACCGTGCGATGGTCATGAAGCGTTACCCCAACGGTGCGGCTGGTGAATTCTTTTTTATGAAACGCGCGCCCTCGCCGCGTCCGGCCTGGATCGAACTGTGTTCGATCGAACACGGTTCAGGCAACATCATCGACTTTCCCATCATTCAGGATTTGCCGGCGTTGCTTTGGGTAATCAATCTTGGTTGCATCGATCTCAACCAATGGTACGCGCGCTGTGACGATGTCGATCGGCCCGACTATCTGCATTTCGATCTTGATCCCGTCCCGGGCGCCATCTGGGAAAATGTTTTGGAAACCGCTCTGGTCGTGCGCGAAGCGCTCGCGTCTCTGGGCATGCCATGCTATCCGAAAACCACCGGCTCAAGAGGCATTCACATCTACGTTCCGATTGTGCGCGGGCCGACACAGAAACAGGTCTGGACCATCGCAAAAGAGATCGCCCACGTGCTGGCTGCGGCAAACCCAAAGTTGATCACCGCGATCTATAAAGTTGCGAAGCGGCCGAAAGGCCGGGTGCTGGTCGACTACAATCAGAACGCCTGGGGTCGCACCCTGGCCTCGATTTACTCGGTCAGGCCGACGCCAAAGGCGTGCGTGTCGACGCCTGTGACCTGGAAAGAGATCGAGAAGAAAATCAGGATCGATGATTTCCGGCTCGACAATGTGCGCAAGCGAATTGAGAAGCTGGGGGATCTCTGGCAGCCACTGCTGGATAAGAAAAGGCGGTTTGATTTGAAACCGTACTTGAAGTGATGAAGTCAGTACCACCTGCGTAAGCAGGTGGGATAATCCGATCACTCAGATTGAATGATTAACCCACCCGCTGACGCGGGTGGTACTGACCATGTTATGACTCTGCCACTTAAACAACCCTATCTGCCGATGGAAGCCAAGTCTGTCGAAAAGCTTCCCTCGGGCGAAAACTGGCAATACGAACCCAAGTGGGACGGCTTTCGCTGCCTCGCGTTTCGCGACGGCAAACAGATTGATTTGCAATCAAAGAGTGGCCAGCCCCTCGCACGCTATTTTCCGGAGATGGTTGATGCCTTGCTCAATTTGAAAGCAAAGCAATTCGTCATCGATGGCGAGATCGTAGTGCCGGTCAAAGGCAGGTTTTCCTTTGATGATCTCTTGATGCGGATTCATCCGGCAGCGAGTCGCGTTAAGAAACTGGCGCAGGAGACACCGGCCAAGCTCATCGTTTTCGATCTGCTGGTTGACGATCGCGGCAAAGTCCTGGTCGATCAGCCATTATCAGTGAGACGAAAGAAGCTGGATGCCTTTGCTAAGAAATTTTTCCCAAAGCACCAATCGATCGAGCTCTCGCCCTGTACCGACGACTTGAAGATAGCGAAGCATTGGCTCGCGGGCGCCGGAGTGGATCTCGACGGCGTGATCGCCAAGCGCGCCGAAATGGCTTACCAGAGTGGCAATCGTCACGGCATGGTGAAAGTGAAGCGTTTGCGTACGGCCGATTGTGTCGTCGGGGGATTTCGTTATGCGTCGGAAGGAAAGGTTCTCGGGTCGATGTTGCTCGGTCTGTATGACGACGCAGGTTTACTTCATCACGTCGGATTTACGTCAAGTTTCAAGTCAGACGAGAAGCCGGCGCTGACAAAGAAGCTGGAAAAAATAATCAAGCCGCCCGGCTTTACCGGCAATGCGCCCGGGGGCCCCAGCCGCTGGGCCACCGAGCGTTCGGCCGAATGGCAGCCGCTCGCACCAAGACTAGTCATCGAAGTGCAATACGACCACTTCACTGGCGGCCGCTTTCGTCACGGTACGAAGTTCCTGCGCTGGCGTCCGGACAAGAAGCCAGAGCAGTGCACGTTCGATCAGGTGAAGCGGTGATCAATCTACTCCCGATCTCTTAGAGTCCTGAATCTGAAACAGTCGCGGACGATCCACGAAATCACACGAAACTCACGAAGAGGACCATGTTTGTTCGTGTGGATTCGTGGATCATGCCGTCGACCGATGCTACGAAGCCGCCAGCAAGAGAACGCGATGTTACTGGAGAACAAAGTTGTAGGTTATCACTCCCTGAATCTTCACGGGCTGACCGTTGAGGATCGTGGGCGTGAAGCGCGCGCGCAGGGCGGCGTCTCTTGCTGCGGAACTCAACATCGCGTTACCGGAAACAACCTGGGCTGATATCACCTTACCTTCTTCGCTGACGAGAATCTGGATATTAACCGGGCCTTGCACGTGCGCCTGTTTGGCGATTATTGGATACGGGGGCTGCGGCAGATTGACAGCCTTGGAACTCAGGACCTGCGAGGTAACTCTTTCCGTTTTTGGCGGCTTAACAACCGGTTCCGGCGGCTTATCCGTAAGCGTTACCGTCGGTGGTTTGCTCGGACAACCGATGCAGTTGCCCGAATTATCAGTGGCTGCCGCGGGTGGATCGAGGTTTTGAGTGCCAATTCGGAAGTTGCCGGTTACCGGCGGAATTGGTGATGCTTGAGTGCCGACACGATCCGGCACTTTCGTCGGATCACTGGTAGTCGTGACGCCCTGTGTGCGGACCGGCACATCGATGTTGCGATCAATCGTTGCGTTCGAGGGTGTATTTCGGCGAACTGTTTGTGGGCGATCAGGTGTCGGTTTCAGCGCGACCGGAGTAATCGGCGGTACCCAACTCAACACCTCAAGACTATTGGTTTGCATCTCGAGCTGCGCATCGTAAGCGTAAATGCTGGCGATGCCGGCCCCGAACAGAATCACCGCGTAGGCTGCAACGGTGATGAGAAAGAACGAACTGCGGCGCTTGAATTCCCTGCGGTGCGACTGGGACTCGATCAGATTGGTAAACATCACTAGCTCCTCTCGTTACCGGTGCCATTTGGGTCGAGAAGCTGAGATGTTAGACAAGGAGTTTGATTAAATGTTCCTGGCTGAGAAGAAAATTGTCAGGCGGCTCATAGAGTAAGAGTCCTTCCTGGTAGTATGAAGATCAAGCGGATGGAATTGGATGTAAATCACCTCAAGGTCAGGAAGGCGGCTTTACTCCCGCGTTGGATCAAATCAAGCGAGGGCAAGCCGCCGTCGCTGACCCGGAGCTTTTTTGTACTGGTTCAGTTTGGATTGCTCAATCGCTTTCGACGCGTAGCGTCGGCATGACTTTAGCCCGGCGTTTAACGCCGGGCTCTGGTCCGCAGCCCGTCCCGTCGCGTCAGCGACGGCTGAACAATGGCGCAATTCAGACGTCGCTGACGCGACGCGGTAATTCTGTTGACGTTATCCCCGGCTCTAGAGAGCTAGGCTAAAGTCACGTCGACGCTACGCGTCGAGACATTCGGCCAAATCAAACTGCACAAAGAGCACCTTGAGCTTTTCAAAGTTGGACGTTACCAGCTCAATCCAGCGTAAAGGACACATACATCAAGCGGCCGTCTCGCTGAATCTGTAAGGTAATGGGAGCACCGGGCGCCAGAGCCCGCAATGTCGATCGCAGCCCGTCGAGGGTCGTCATTTCCTTGCCGTTAAGACTGCGGATTACGTCGCCCACCGCCAGTGGCACTTCGCTCGTGGCTCCGGCCGCCCGGGCGGCGACGATGATTCCAATTGGGTTGCGCAGACCTTTGGCCATTGCCGCAACTCGCCGATCAATTTCCACCCCCAGAATTCCCAGCGGTTGGACCAGATTCTTTTCCGCGTCAGCCGTTCCGGAAACGTCATCCAGTTCGTTTTTCACCTCTACGGCGCCGACACTGAAGGTCTGTTGACTAGTGCCTCTCAGCACCACCAATTGCACGGGATCTGAGGAATCACGGAGGCGAAAGTAGTAACTGACCGTGGGCAAATTGTCAGCCGGCTGGCCATCGACGCTGACCAGTATGTCGCCGGTTTTCACTCCCGCCAATTCGGCCGGGCTTCCCGGGAAAACGTCTGAAACGATCACGCCATAATCCCTGGACAAACCCAGACTCGCAGCCATCATGGGTGTGACCGTCTGAATGCCAATTCCAATCTCCTGCCGCCGAAGCTGGCCGTACTTTCTGATCTGTTTGAAGACAGTTCTGGCCGTAGCGCACGGCACGGCAAAGCCCAGACCTTCATTGCCGCCTGACTGGGAGAGGATGAAAGTGTTCACCCCGACGACTTCGCCTTTCACATTCACGAGCGGCCCGCCTGAGTTGCCGGGATTAATGGCTGCGTCGGTTTGAATATAGATCAGCGGCGAATCGGGATCGGGCTGGCGCGCGACCGCGGAGACGATGCCGCGCGTGATTGTGTTGCGCAGTCCGCCTGGACTGCCAAAAGCAAAGACGGCTTCACCTTGTCGCACTTTGGTGTATTGGGCCAGGGGCAGGGCCGGAAGTTTGGCTTCGACCTTTAAGAGCGCGAGATCGATCTCTGTTGTCACCCCCACGATCCGGGCCGGCATGATCTTCGTTTTGCCGGAAAGCGCCGACGCGAGACTTCCGTTCGCGTCAGCCGGCGGCAGCACGACTTGTATGCGCTGGGCGCCGTTGACGACATGTGCGTTAGTCATGATGTAGCCATCGGGATCGATTACGAATCCTGAGGCGACGGCCCGCTGTCTTCCCAGCACGACACTCGCGTTTCCGCGCTCGCCCTCTTCACGGGGGCCGTAGCTGGTAACCAGGATCTGGACCACGCTGGGCCAAACCTTCCCTACCAGAGCATCGACCGACTCGTTCAGCTGGTCGAGCGGGTTCGGTGCTGGCGGTTGCGCGGCAGCCGCCGAGCGTTGCCCTCTAGCCGGACCAGCGATTACGGCCAACAGGAACGAAATCAATGACAGGCGAATAAGCATTTTACTCAAACCGATCCGACTAGAACGGATTTGCTTCACTGGATTGTTGATAAGAATCACTTCGCCCTCCCCGTCGTTAGAACATTGTCGTCGAAAGCCATGGTGCACACACAGACGTAGGGATATTAGTGACAGCACGATGTGGTTCGGAACTGTTACTTTTAACAGGCCGCGATTAATGATTCGTGGTTTTGGTGTGATTTTGTGGATCGCATGCGTTGCTGCGTCAAGCAGCGATCCACGAAGTCACGCGAATGTGCTCGAAAAACTTGAGCCATTTTTTCAAACACCGAGCCCATCCGGCCAGGACGAAATCAAACTGGCTTCGGCCGCCTCGGCGCTTTGAGGTTTCGCCACTTTCAATTAGGATAGCGCCGCCTTATAACCCCTAATTCCAATGGGAGGTGGACTCAATGTCAGCAGCAGCCCCCAAAGAGGAACTAATGTCGGTAGCAGCCCTCAAAGAGGAACTCAATCCATTTGAGATCGCTAAGCAGCAATTCGATCGCGCGGCGGATTATCTCGAGCTGGAAGAGTCGATGCGTAATGTTCTGCGTAGCGCCAAGCGCCAGCTCGTGGTTTCGATTCCGGTGCGCATGGACGGCGGCGAGACGAAGGTCTTTGAAGGTTATCGCGTGCAACATAACATCGCGCGCGGGCCGGCCAAAGGAGGGATTCGCTACCATCCGAATGTCACACTGGATGAAGTCAAGGCCCTCGCATCATGGATGACCTGGAAGTGCGCCACCGTCGGGATCCCCTACGGCGGCGGCAAAGGCGGCGTTGTCTGTGATCCCAAGAGCATGTCCAAGGCTGAACTTGAGCGGCTTACCCGACGGTATGCGTTTGAAATTGCGCCGATTATCGGCCCCGATCGGGACATTCCCGCGCCTGATGTCTACACCGATTCGCAAACCATGGCTTGGATCATGGACACGATTTCGATGGTCCATGGACACACAGAACTCGGCGTCGTGACTGGCAAACCGCTGTCGCTCGGCGGTTCACAGGGACGTCACGAGGCAACGGCGCGCGGCGCGCTTTACGCGTTGCGCGAAGCGTGCGCCGTCAAGGGAATCAAGTTGAAAGATGCGCGCGTGGCGGTGCAGGGCTTCGGCAACGCCGGATCCATCATTACTCGTTTAGTAGCCGAAGACGGCGCGCGCGTGGTCGCAGCCTGTGACTCAAGGAGCGGCATCTTTAATGAAAACGGCCTGGACGTGCAAGCCGCCCTCAAACACAAGGAAGAGACTGGCGCGCTTTATGGTTTGCCGGGCGCCAAAGAGATTGCTCCGGACGATGTGCTGGAAGTGGAGTGCGACGTCTTATGTCCCTCGGCCCTGGAGAACAGCATCACCATGGCGAATGTCGGTAACGTGAAGGCCAAAATCATTGCCGAACTGGCCAATGGTCCCACGACGCCTGGCGCCGATCGCGTGCTTGAAGATCAGGGCGTCACTTTAATTCCGGACATTTTGGCAAATGCCGGCGGCGTGACCGTAAGTTATTACGAGTGGGTGCAGGATCAGTATTCTTTCTTCTGGAGCGAAAAGCGGATCAATCAGACACTGGAAGACACGATAAGTAATGCGTTCCAGAAAGTGCATCAGATGGCGACGCGTTATGGGACGGATTTGCGCACCGGTGCTTATATTCTGGCCATCGATCGCGTGGCGGAAGCGACCAGGGTAAGAGGCATCTTCCCGTAATCTTTGGAGTGCGGTGGCTTGACACCGCTTTTCTTTTACTCGAACAACTCGTGAAAGCAAAGCGGCGTCAAGCCGCCGCACTCCAAATAATATGTCTGAGAAAATTGTCGTTTACGAAAAGCCGACTTGAAGCAAATGTCGCGAGCTGGACAAACTGCTCCGTGAGAGCAGCATTGATTTCAAGAAGGTTAATTACTATCTCGAGCCGTTGAGTGAGAAGAAGCTGCACGAGCTCGTCCGGAAGATGGGCATCAAGCCGCGCGATTTGCTGCGGGCGAGCGAATCGATATATCGCGATCTTGGACTGGCCAAAAAAGAACTGAGCGATGACGAGATCATTTCGCTGATGGTGAAGCATCCTGATCTCATCCAGCGGCCAATCGTCGAACGCGGCCAGCGTGCAGTCTTAGGCCGGCCGATCGAGAACGTGAAAGAGCTCCTCAAATAAGTATGATCCGCCGTCTTATTGTCGTGGTAGTTATCCTCTGCTGCGGACTTATCGTGTCCGTCACGGCGCAAAAGGTGTCGCGAGAGACTATTGAGTCGCAAGGCAAGAAGCGGACTTACTATTTATTGGTTCCTGAGAATGCTACGCCTGCGCATCCCGCGCCGTTGGTTTTGCTGCTGCACGGTTCGGGCCGCAACGGACAATCGTTGATGGACAAGTGGAAAGACCTGGGCATGAAAGAAGGAATCGTTCTGGTAGCGCCCGATGCGATTACCCCGGAAGGATGGCGATCGCCTGAGGATGGTCCGGATTTCCTTCATGACCTGCTTTCTGAGTTGAAAGCGAAATACGCGGTCGATCAGCGCCGTATGTATGTGTTTGGTCATTCTGGTGGCGCCGTCTTTGCGCTTTACATGGGACTATTCGAATCCGATTACTTTGCGGCGATCGCAATTCACGCGGGCGCTTTGCGCCCGAGCGATGGGCAGATCATCGAACGGGCCGCGCGGAAGATTCCATTTCACATCGCGGTCGGAACAGTCGATCGAAGCTTTCCGCTGGAGGCAGTGCGGGCCACGCGCGACCTGCTGATCAAGAACGGGTTCAGCGTAGAGCTGGTCGAAATGGCGGGACACGACCACTGGTACTACGATTTGGCCCCAAAGATTAACGCTACCGCCTGGGCTTTCCTGAAGGACAAGAAACTGGCTGACGATCCTCGCTACACTCAATACTCTTTCAAATGACCAAAGCCGCCAATTCGATCTTTGTCTGCCAGAACTGCGGCTATGAATCGCGCAAGTGGCTGGGAAAGTGTCCCGAATGCGGCGAATGGAACTCGCTGGTTGAGGAACGCGTCGTCACGACCAGGAAGGGCTCTGGACGCCAGGGCTTTCGTTTACGAGAGGCGAGGGCGATCGCCTATGACGAAATCGAGTCGCAGGACGACACCCGCATCTCGTCCGGCGTCACCGAATTCGATCAGGTGCTTGGTGGCGGGATTGTGCCGGGCACTCTGGTTCTGCTCGGCGGGGATCCGGGAATCGGCAAGAGTACTTTGCTTTTGCAGGTCGCTGATAAACTAAGCGCAAGCGGATCGAGCGTGCTCTACATTTCCGGCGAAGAGTCTGAGCGACAAATCAAACTTCGTGGTGAACGTTTAGGAGTCAGAGCCGCAAAGCTGCTGCTCCTGCCTGAGACGAATCTGGAAAATATTCAACGCGAAATCGAACGCTTGCAGCCGGCGGTGGTGATCGTCGATTCGATCCAGACTACGTTCTCGTCGCAGATCGAATCAGCACCCGGATCGATCTCGCAGATTCGGGAAGTGGCGGCGCAGTTCCTTCTGCTTGCGAAGAACCGCGGCATCCCTGTTTTTCTCATCGGTCACGTTACCAAAGAAGGGTCGATTGCCGGACCGCGGGCACTCGAGCATATCGTCGATACTGTTTTGTATTTCGAAGGGGAACGCCATCACAATCATCGCATCGTCCGCGCCACCAAGAATCGTTTCGGCGCTGCGAACGAGGTGGGCGTTTTCGAAATGACCGCCTCAGGACTGGCGCCAGTCGCTAATCCTTCGCAGATGTTTCTGGCGGAAAGACCTGCCGACGCCGCCGGCTCAGTCGTTACCGCGTGCATGGAAGGCACCCGGCCGGTGCTGGTGGAAATTCAGGCGCTGGTTTCGACTTCAAAATACGGCACGGGCCGTCGCATGACGCAGGGAGTAGATCAGAATCGCGTGGCTTTGATGATTGCGATGTTGGAAAAACGCGCCGGCTTGCAACTGCTTGGCGATGATGTGTTCGTCAATATTGCCGGTGGATTGGAAGTCGATGAACCGGCGGTCGATCTCGGCTTAGTTACGGCGATCGCCTCGAGTTTTCGCAATCAAGCGATTGACGCGCATACGGCAGTCTTCGGCGAAGTCGGTTTGACTGGGGAAGTGCGGGGCGCCACGCAGGCGTCAGTGCGCGCGCGCGAAGCACAAGCACTTGGATTTAACCGGATTGTAATGCCAGTATCGAATACTAAGGGTCTGGAGAAGTTATTGGGATTGCGAGTCGTCGGCGTTCGATCCGTAGATGAGGCCTTACAGGAATTGTTCTGAAGGGTTTCGCCGCGGCGCGGCGAAATGTTTATAGCTCCAAACTACTTTCACAGTCACCTATCAAGAATCAATGTATCGTCCTATAAAGATTTCATGCCTGCGGAGGCATCAATGTCTACTTTCCGCGCTCTTCGCGATTAGCCTGGTCGTCATAGTCCCTTCAAACACAGTCGCCCAACGCCGTGTCGACGATCCCGACGATCAGGAAGATCTGAATCGTGAACTATGGGAATTTGCGAAACACTCGCCTTACGAATCGATTCTGCCTTACATCAAAGAAGCGCAACGCGCTTCGCGCGCGACCGAGAACGCTGAGGTCGAGCTTCCCAATGGGTGGCGAATCAATCCCGCCGGAGCTCAGGTTGAGGTTGGGCGGCTGCCTTACGAGATGGTCGAATTCGCCGGGAAGCTGGTCGTGCTCAACACGGGCTATTACTACCAGGAGCCACAAGCAGTTTCGATTGTCGATCCGCAAACAGCCCAGGTAATCAAGACGATCAGATTAAATTCGCTTTTTCCCAGCGCCACAGTCGCTATGGACGGGGACCTCTATATTAGCGGCGGATTTGACCAAAAGGTCTATCGGGTCAACAAAGATTTCGAAGTCGTGCGTGAATATAAAGTTGGCGGTTTTGTCGGGGGACTTGCGCCAGTCGACGCGCAGCATCTGGCAGTCGCCTATATGGCTACCCAGAAAGAAGGTACCGGCGGATTTGTCGGTGGCGGATTGGGGATGCTGAATACCACCGGCGGGCAAGTCGAGCGTGAGATCAAGGCCGGTTATTACCCCTACACCGTTCGCTATATCGGCGGCAAGCTTTTCGTGACCGTGCTCGGCGAAGACAAGGTTTTTGTTTTCGACCGCGATCTAAAACTCACCAAAACCATTTCCGTTGGCCGCACGCCGCAGGAGTCGTGCACTGACGGGCAAACGCTTTATGTCGTCAACACTGGCGCCGATAGTTTGTCGGTCATCGACACGCAAACTGAGCGAGTCACTGGAACGATTTCCGTGGCGCAGCGTGGAAATCGGTTTGGAGCTTCGCCGACCTCGTGCAGCATCGACCGCAATCAAATATTCGTCACCCTGGGCAACACGAATTCAGTGGCGGTGGTGAACCGAAACACCCGCATCCAACTCGGGCTCATTCCGGCAGGCTGGTATCCCACCAAGGTGCTCACGAATTCGGAACACCTTCTGGTCCTCAGCGGTAAGGGTATTCGTGCGCGCCGTCCCAATCCGAAAGGACCGCCGGGTGCTGGTCCAAGTCGTAACGGTGATTATGTGCTTACCTTGTTGAAAGGCGCCGTTTCGATCATTCCGCGGAATGACGTCGCCAAAAACCTGCGCTCGTGGACAACTACAGTGAATGGCAGCGGCCCCGTGTTTACGCCGAGATCAGGATTCAATCTACCCATTAAGTATGTCTTCTACGTGATCAAGGAAAATCGGACCTACGATCAGGTGCTGGGCGATCTTGGGCGCGGAAACGGCGACCGAAATCTGACGCTGTTTGGCCGCTCAATTACCCCGATTCAACACCAGCTCGCCGATCAGTACGTGACCCTTGATAATTTTTTCTGCAACGGCGAGATAAGTGTCCTGGGCCACAGCTTTACGACCAGCGGGTACGTCAGCCCGTTTGTAGAATGGATGGGGAACCTCACTTACTCGAATCGTTGGAACGCGAAGAACAATCCCTGCGCTACGCCCAACGTGACTTGTGCGGGCAGCGGCTATCCTTACGGCATGGTCCCGGCGACACTTTCGCCGGCTTACATCTGGGACAACCTGGACGAGAAGCAGGTTGACTATCGCATTTATGGCGAAAACTATTTTCTCTTCAGTCGCGCCTATAAAATTTTTGTGGAGCTTTATGGGGCGGAAAGTCAGCTGGCGAAAAAATTCTACGCGAAAGTAATCGATATAGCGGCTGCGGGCGAGGATCGCGGCACCGAATTTAATGAGCTGGCTGTGCCCTACACGGGCCGCGCCGATACGCGTGAACATGCCTACCAGTTGCTCGGCGACACTGCGTTTGCCGGAAAGCTCTCGCAATTTCTAACCGGCGATGACAGTTTCGCCGCGGAACTTAAACGCGACGATCGCTTGCGACGGCGATTTGCTGATTATCTCTATCACTATCCGTTCAGCTTTCGATCGTGGGACTTGAAGACTTCAGATCTGGATCGAGTGCGCGAGTGGAAGAAAGATTTCGCGGCGCAGACAAAGCGGGGTCACGTAGCCCAGCTGCAATACATCTGGTTGCCGAACGATCACACCGACGGCTCGAGCAAGAAAATTCTGGATGCGTACCAGTTTGTGGCGCAGAACGATACCGCGCTGGGCCGGCTGATCGAAACCATCGCACGCAGTCCCATCTGGCGGCAGTCATTGATTCTCGTGGAAGAGGATGACGCGCAGAATGGTCCGGACCATGTAGACGCGACCCGATCGATCGCGTTTGCTGCCGGGCCATATGTAAAACGAAATGCAGTCGTGAGCGATCGTTACGATCAGCTCAGCATGTTACGAACAATCGAGTTGTTGCTCGGATTGAAGCCGCTTAATCTCACCGACTCGATGGCGGTCCCGATGTTCGGGATCTTTACGGATCAGCCGGACTTCAAATCGTTCGTGGCGGTGCCGCCATCAGAGCGCCTGGCTGGAGCGGATCGGGAACGCGATCGGCAGCTCAACCAACCTTGATCTGATCAGGGCATAACCACACGTTTGGAGTCCCGCCTTCAGGCGGAACAAAGCCCCAACTTGAGATTCCGCCTAAAGGCGGTACTCCGAACTCCGGGCACGCGGCGTCTTCAGCTCGGACCCGGGATCGGCGTCAATGTTTGCCTGACGAAACAAACGGCGTCAGTTTTAGCGAAGCGTTGAACGGGCCCTGAAAATCACGATCGCCCCAGTCAATCGTAACGATGCCCGTACCGCGAGCTCCGGCGAGAAACCCAGTGCCTTCCTGGGCGATCACCACGCCGTCGAGATGACCACCACCGTTTGCCGCTGGTTGCAGCAGTCCGATTAATATCGCGATGATCCCGTTTCCGCTTCCGTCGTTGAACGTGATCGGCCCCGTCCAGGCCGTAGCGTTGTCCTGGTTGACCTGATCGAGACTCGAGAACAACGAGCCGTTCCGGAATTGGTTTTCAAAGAATGATCCGACCAGCGCATCACCTCCGGCTTTTCTGACACTGCCGTCACCAAAAGCCTTGCGAACGCTGCCATCACAGAACCCCGCCAGTTGAATCGTCGACAACCGGTCCCCAATCAGAACGGTGTTCGACGTGCCGTCGGTGATGCCCGCGCGGAAGAAAACCGAGTTGTCCGAAGCCGCGTCGGATTGCAGCATCCCGATGGTGACGCCAAATGACTGAAAGTTCTCTCCGGCGGCACCAAAATGCATTGCCTCGCGCACGGCCGGCAACAACAATCCCAACTCGCCTGTGTTATCTCCCTTGAATCCAAAGATTTCGGCAAGACTCACCTTGCCATCGCCGTTTAGATCGAGCCGCCGAAATACATCAAATAAAGAGTTCTCAGTTTGAAACTGCCGCTGGATCGCCGGCAGGGCAGTTGGCATCTGCAAGAGCAAGTTGCCAATCGCATGTCCGCCGAGGCCTTGGACCTGAGCGAACATTTGCCGGCGTCCGGCGTCGGCCAAAGGATCGGGCGCACAGAGCAGACGATTAAGTTGATCGATTTGGCAATCAGCGCCGCCGGTCACTCCCGGGATTGCCGGTTTGCCTTTTGCCTTAAAACCAAGAGTGCCGCCTTCGAGCGTGAAGCTATAGCCATCCTTTTGATCATTCGGAAACTGGCCTTGCAGTCCCAGCACATCGAAATTCGCCGCATAGAATCCATGTGCCTTAAAGAAAGAACTCTGAGTATTAAAGATTAGACGCAGGTTGTTTTCACAACTCGTGCGGGCTGCAGCCTCGCGAACCTTTTGCACGGCGGGCAGTAGCAACCCAATCAAAATCGCGATGATTGCGATTACGACCAGTAATTCTATTAAGGTGAACCCACCCTCGGGGGCACGACTAATTTCGACACAGCGACGAGAGTCGGGCAAATCTTGTTTCTGTTTTCTCATGGTGTGCTCCTTCTGTAACGACTGACACGTTAGCTCTTGGGATGAGGACTTGTCTTGTTAATCCACGTTGTAGGGCAATTGGCTGCGCAGGTTACTGCGAATTTTCGCTGGATGCAAGGGGGCGGGTGTCAGGTGGAGGAGGAAGTGTCCGTTTAGCAGGACGATCGACGAAATCACGAAAACTCACGAAGAAAAGATTTGGGAGACTTCGTTCGGGTTAATTCATGTGTGTCGTGGATCGCCTTCGTCGTATCCATGGGCTTTCGCGTTCCAGGCCATCGCGAACAGTACGGATCCCACGGCCGCGACTACCAGCAGTCCCTCGAAGGCGACATTCCACCCATACCGTTGCACCAGCTCGCCGAGGCCCCAACCTGAAAGCACCGTGCTCGCGTAACCAAAGATGCTGGTCAAGCCAATGGCTGTGGCCGCCGCGCGCTTGGTCGCCAGATTGGCCGCTGTTACCGCCAACAGGCATTGCGGGCCATAAATCAGAAATCCGGCGGTGGCGAGAATGCCGGCCATAAAAACTTCCGACTGTAGTGAAACCTTCCAGAAAACAAAAATCGACACGCCCGCGAGGATCATATAAACCAGGCAGACGCGGACCGCCCGGCCACGTAAGAACCGATCGGTGATCCAGCCGCCGAACAGCGCACCCAACAGTCCGCCAAACTCGAAACCGGCGACCATCCACGCGGCATGCGCGATCTTGATGTGCTTTGCCTGCGTCAACATCGTCGGTCCCCAATCGAGCACCGCATAACGAATTATGTAGACAAAGAAATTCGCGATGGAAACAATCCAGATGTATTTGTTCTTGAACACGCGCTCGATCACAAAGGCGCGAAAATTCTCTTTCGACTCGCGCTCCTGTGATTCGTGATGGGTGCCTTCGACTTCTGGCAGACCGACGCTGGGCGGAGTGTCGGGAAGGGTGAACCAAAGGAATCCGGCCACCGCCAGCGCGATCCCCGCCGGAACCCAGAAACAGATGCGCCAACCAAAGACGACGAGATAACCGCAAAGTATCAGTATTACTGCTCCACCAATAGGATGCGACGTGTTCCAGATCGACATTTTGGTGGCGAGTTTCTTTGGCGGAAACCAATGGGTGATTAGGCGCGCGCAAGGCGGGAACCCCATTCCCTGGAACCAGCCGTTGAGCATCCAGATCATGCCCAGCACGAAAGCCGTCGAGCTGAATCCAAAACCGACGTTCAGAATGGCTGAGGCCGCCAGACCCGTGACCATGAGATTGCGCGCGTGGGCTCGATCACCAAAGAAACCGTTGGCGAATTTCGAAACACCGTACAGCACCCCATGCAGGGTGAGAAACAGACCGAGCTGACTCTTCTGGATTCCGAGCCCCGTCTCCATGAAAGGCATGGCGATGCTCAGGTTCTTGCGCACGAAGTAGAACGTCGCATAGCCGATGATTGACGACATCAAGACGCGCGACTGCCAGTAACGATACTTGAGCGCAATGACTTGAGGGTCGGTGGTCTGGATGGCCGCCGGAGGTGCGGCGCGGAAGGGCCGGAGAAGTCTCGCGAACAATCCATCATTGGCAGGGTGAGCGATCGATTGGTCCATTACGATAAGCCGAGCGACGGCGCACAAATTAACACACGACCCCGCAAATCTGAATCACCGGTTTACGAGGTTTGGAGTGCGCCGACTTGTCGGCGCTTTCGTTTTTCGCGAAACCCAAAAGCGGCGACAAGTCGCCGCACTCCAAATTCTCGCCGTTTCCGGCAAAGCACGCCGGAACTTTGTTATTCCTTTTCCCGAGATATTGAGATAGCATGCGCGCTCACCGCGTTTGATAACACCAACAGCTTGTCGGATCAAAAACAGAGGAGCCCAATCATGTTCAAGATCGCCCGTGTGTCCGTCTTTCTCTCCATAGTCATTGTGGTCGCGTTCGCGCTCGGCACCGTCGCCAGCGGCCAACGACGACAGACTGCCGCTGGAACGTCTTCGGCGCCAGCTGCCAACGATCCACTCAAGGTTCTCCAGTGGCGCCAGATTGGACCGTTTCGCGGTGGTCGCTCGACCGCCGTCGCCGGCGTCTCTTCGCAGCCGATGGTCTTCTATTTCGGCGGCACAGGTGGCGGCGTTTGGAAGACGAGTGACGGTGGCATCAATTGGGAGCCGATCACGGATGGATCGGTCTTTGGTACCGGCTCAGTCGGCGCGATAGGCTTATCTGATTCCGATCCCAACACCATCTATGTAGGCATGGGCGAGTCGCCCATTCGCGGCAATGTCTCGCACGGTGATGGTGTTTACAAATCGACCGACGGCGGCAAAACGTGGAAGCACCTCGGGCTTGAGGACACCCGGCAAATTTCGCGTATCCGTGTTCATCCGAAGAATCCGGACATCGTCTATGTCGCAGCCCAGGGCCATGTCTGGGCGCCAAACGCGGATCGCGGTGTGTTCCGCTCGAAAGATGGCGGCAAGACCTGGCAAAAGGTTCTGTTTCGCAGCGACAAAGCCGGGGCTTGCGATCTGATTATCGATCCCACCAATCCGAATGTGCTGTACGCAGGATTCTGGGAAGTTTATCGGAAGCCCTGGACGTTGGAGAGCGGCGGCCCGGGCAGCGGCATCTTCAAATCAACTGATGGCGGCGACACCTGGACTGAGATCACGCGCAATCCAGGCTTGCCCCGCGGCACGATTGGCATCGTGGGCATCACCGTTTCGCCCGCGAATCCTGACCGCTTGTGGGCCATCGTCGAAGCGGAAGATGGCGGCGTGTTTCGCTCTGACAATGGCGGCCGCACCTGGACTAAGACCAACGAGCAGAGAAATCTCCGCCAGCGCGCGTGGTATTACTCGCGTATTTATGCTGATCCGAAAAATGCCGAGGAGGTTTACGTGCTGAACACCGGCTTCTATCGATCGAACGATGGCGGCCGAACGTTCACCGGCATTTCGGTGCCGCATGGTGATAATCACGATCTCTGGATTGCGCCTGAGGATCCGAACCGCATGATCGAAAGCAACGACGGCGGCGCCAACGTCTCTTTCAATGGCGGTCGCAGTTGGAGCGAACAGGACCAGCCCACGGCGCAGTTCTATCGCGTCTCCCTGGATAACGATTTTCCTTATCATGTCTATGGCGCGCAGCAGGACAACTCAACTGTCCGCATCGCCAGCCGCACCAATGAAAATGGCATTACGACCAGCGATTGGTTCGATGTCGGCGGCGGCGAGTCTGGATGGATCGCTCCCTCACCAAAGGATTCTGAAATCGTTTTCGCGGGATCTTATGACGGCTTGATCACGCGCTACGACCATCACACGGGTCAGTTGCGTGACGTGAATCCTTACCCGAACAACCCGATGGGTTGGGGAGCCGGCGACATCAAGTACCGCTTTCAATGGAACTTCCCGCTGCTCTTCTCGCCCAACGACCCAGACACGTTGTATTCGGCCGCCAACAAGCTGTTCAAGTCGACCAATGAGGGACAGAGCTGGCAGGTGATCAGCCCTGACTTAACTCGCAACGATAAAGCGAAGCAGGGCCCCTCAGGTGGGCCAATCACCAAAGACAACACCAGCATCGAGTATTACGACACCATCTTTACGGTGATGGAGTCTCCGGTGCAGGCCGGCACCATCTGGACGGGTTCTGATGATGGGTTGGTTTATGTTACGCGCGACGGTGGCAAGAACTGGTCAGACGTCACGCCCGCGAAAGACATCATGCCGGAATGGATTCAGATCAATTCGCTCGATGCCGGCGCCTTCGATGCCGGGACGGCATACGTGGCCGCCACGATGTACAAGTATGACGACTATAAGCCGTACCTCTATAAGACTAGCGATTACGGCAAGACCTGGAAGAAAATCACCAACGGTATTCCGGACGGCGCGTTTACGCGTGTCATTCGCGAGGATCCGAACAAGCGCGGTTTGCTTTATGCCGGAACTGAAACCGGAATCTATATCTCGTTAGATGACGGCGCGAACTGGCAATCGATGCAATTCAATCTTCCGGTCGTGCCGGTTACTGATCTCGCGATTCACAAACGCGAAAAAGAGTTGGTGGCCGCGACCCAGGGCCGGGCATTCTGGATCTTTGACGATCTTCCCGCGCTGCATCAAATGATGGACGCGGGTGGTTTCAACTCAGTCGCAGCGACCAAACTGTTCAAGCCGAAAGAGGCCTATCGCATGGCCGGAGGTGGCGGATTCAATCTGCCGGCAACGACCACGCTCGGAAAAAATCCTGCGAACGGCGTGGTGGTTTACTACTCGCTTAAGGCAAGACCGACAACCGATCTGGTGCTTGAGTTCCTCGATTCCAGCGGTAAGTCCATTAATAGGTTCACGACCCGACTGGCGCGCGGGGGTGGCGGTGGCGGGCAACCGGCAGCCGTCGAACAGGCGCAACCGGCGGGCGAGGAAGGCGGATTCTTTGGCGCACCCCCGGCGCGCGCGACGACTGATGTGGGACTCAATCGTTTCGTCTGGGACATGCGTTACGCGGACGCGGTTCGATTTCCCGGAATGATTCTGTGGGCGGGCCAAACCAACGGCCCGCGCGTAGTGCCCGGCACGTATCAGGTGAAGCTGACCGTTGATGGTCAGACCATGACGGAAAATTTCGAAATAAAGCCTGATCCCCGGCTGGCAACGAGCACGGCTGACTATGCGAAGCAACTCGACCTGTCGCTCAGGATTCGCGACAAGTTGAGCGAGACCCACAACGCAATTATTCAGATTCGCGACGTCAAGAAGCAGATTGACGATCTGGTGAAGCGTGTCGGACCTCAATCGCGACCGATTGCTGATGCCGGCAATGCGCTCACCAGAAAGCTGACGGACGTGGAAGAAGCTCTCTATCAGACGAAAAACCAGAGCAGCCAGGATCCTTTGAACTTTCCGATCCGGTTGAACAATAAACTGGCGGCGCTGATGGGCGTAGTCGCGCGCTCAGAAACTCCACCGAACGATCAGTCAATTGAGGTTTACAACGAACTCTCGGGCGAGATCGACGCGCAACTTCAGAAGCTCTCGCAGATCATGAAGATTGATGTCCCGGCCTTTAATCAGTTGGTGAAGGAGCAGAACATTCCCGCGATCGTGGTGAAGCCGCCTAGCCCCTAATTGGACGAGTCAGTACCGGGAGCGATAGCGACCGGGTGACGGCGCGGATTCAACATCAAAGAGGAAGCTGCACGGGGTCTATAAACATTTCGCTGCGGCGCGGCTTTTTTCCTGACAGACCGCTCCGAGGGCTGACCCGGTCGCTATCGCTCCCGGTACTGACTTCATCATTACGAGCACACGTCTCTCCAGTCACTTCTTAAACAGATTCGCGAATGCCTGTTTTGCATCAGTCGGGCCGGACGATGAGGTTTCGCGCTCGACTACTGTTCGCGCGGCGAACAATTCGCATTCATTGCGCGCCTGCTTGTTGAGTATGCGCGCGGTAATCGGCTTGCGGCACTCGAAACGCGCGCCGGGATCAAAGAAGCTGCACATGCGGCAGGTGTGAAGACTGGCTTTGCATTTGGGACATTCAGCATCAGCGCTGATGTTGGTTTCGATAGTCGCGCCGCAGGCGGCACACTTCACCTTTTGTCCAAAGGCCATCATTCGCGGTGAGCGTGGGCCCTCGCGGTCCCGTGGTTTTGGCTGTGGTTTCGCACGTTGCTCGTTTCCGCGGTCGTTGTCCATATAACCGCGCTGCCGATATTTGCGCTCGCTCATTCTTGTCCCTTTCGACGAACTTGCTGTTTCGCAGATCACAGGCCCGGATTCAGAAAAGGCCCAAAACCGGTGGAGCCGCGACGGAATTCCTCTACGATCCACGAAATCACACGAAAAGTCACGGATAAAACACGCGCGGGCTTCTTTCATCGATCTCTGTCAAAACGACCGGCAATCTGCCGTTCGTTTCGTAAACGAAATCGGTGACGCGGCCCCCTCAAAGGTGCTAGAATGCGCGGATTATGCGGTTCGACGTCATTCTTCTTAGAGTTGTCTTTGCAACGTTTTTGATGACCGCGGGCTATGTGCTGCACCCGATCCCGGGACGCAGATTGATTTCGATGGGGGCGGCCGCGGCAATCGCGATTGCCATCATCTTATTTGAAATGCGCATCCGGCGCGCGTCGCTCAAGACCCTGATCGGTGCCGCCGTCGGATCTATCCTGGGAATCGTCGGCGCGTACCTCATCGGCACGCTGATCACCAGCCAGGAGTCGGCCGCTGTCCCGCCTGAAAGTCGCGCGTTCCTGACGCTCGCTTTAATCTTTTTCATGGCTTACATCGGCTTAATGGTGGGCGCGGCAAAGGGCGATTACCTTGAGCTGTCAGCGCTCGGCGGGATTTTCAGCGACAAAGTCGCGCGTCGCGATCTGAAGATTCTCGACACGTCGGTAATCATCGACGGGCGGATCGCTGATGTCGCCGAGACCGGATTTCTTACCGGCACCCTGATCATTCCCCAGTTCATCCTGCGCGAGCTGCAACAGGTGGCTGATTCTCCTGATTCGTCGAAACGGCAACGCGGTCGACGTGGGCTCGATATGTTGAACCGCTTGCAGAATAACGCTTCGCTCGACATTCAAATCGTCGAGACTGACTTCCCAGCGGTGCGCGAAGTGGATCTCAAGTTGATCGAGCTGGGCAAGCAGCTCGACGCCGTGATCGTCACCAATGACTTCAATCTGAATAAGGTCGCGCAGCTTCGCGGGGTGAACGTGCTCAACATCAACGAGCTGGCCAATGCGCTCAAACCCGTTGTGTTGCCGGGCGAAGCAATGCGCGTGTTCATTCTCAAAGAAGGCAAAGAATACAATCAGGGCGTTGCCTATCTGGACGACGGCACCATGGTTGTCGTCGATAACGCGCGGCGGCTGATTGGCAAGAATGCCGACATTGCGGTCACCAGCGTCCTGCAAACGACTGCGGGCAAAATGATTTTCGGCAAAATTTGCGACGAAGCAGAAAACGGCGGTGGCAACGGTGAACGCTCGCGCCGCCCTTTGCGTGAAGTGAAGACAGCTTCCGTAATGACGCGCATCAACGACACCGAATCGTAAGCGAATGAATGTCGCGATAGTTGTCGCTGGTGGCAAAGGCACTCGTTTCGGCGGCAACCGGCCCAAGCAATTCCTCGAGTTAAACGGCCTCCCCATCATCATTCACACCCTGCGTCAATTCGAGCAGAGTCGACAGATCGAACAGGTCGTCGTCGCCCTGGCGGCTGAAGAAATCGCGCAGTTTCATTCTTTGCTGGCAAAATTCGGATTGCCGAAAGTCGTGCGGGTGGTTGCCGGAGGCGAGACGCGCTCGCAATCCGTTAGGAACGGCTTGGCGGCGATCGAAACGGCGGATATTGTGGCCGTGCATGACGGCGTGCGGCCGCTGGTAAAGGCCGAGGAGATTGATCGCGTGGTGACGGTGGCAGCCGAGCGGGGCGCGGCAATTCTGGTGGCGCCCATCGGCGATACCATCAAACGAGTAGATGACGGGCGGATTAGCGACACCTTGTCGCGCAAAGTGTTGCGCCGCGCGTTGACGCCCCAATGTTTCCGCTTTGAAATTCTCAAGCGCGCCTACGCCAACCTTGGTGAACTTGAAGCCGCCGGCGTCGACGTTACCGACGATAGTTTTCTGGTTGAGCAATTGGACTTCCCGGTCACGGCCGTCCCAGGCAGCGCAAGAAATATCAAGATCACGACGGCAGAAGACTTGGCGTTCGCAGAAGCTTTATTGAAGTTAGTCAGTAGTCAGTAGTCAGTTGTCAGTAGTTCCGAACCTTGACGACCACCCTTGCTTGAAGGATCGCAAACAACAACTCACTACGACTGACGACTGACTACTGACAACTGACTACTGACAACTGACTACTGGCTACTGAATTCCGACAATCATGTTACGCATCGGCATTGGACATGACACTCATCGGCTGGTTGATTCACGCCCTCTAATCCTTGGCGGCGTCACGATTCCATTTCCTCGAGGAAGTGAAGGCCATTCTGACGGAGACGCGTTGACACATGCGATTGCCGACGCGATCCTCGGCGCGTTGTGCGAAGGGGACCTCGGCGTGCACTTTCCCGATAATGATTCGCAATGGAAAGGCGCCGACAGTATCGAGTTGCTTGCGCGCGTCGTGTGGCTGGTCCATGAGCGCGGATTTGCCATTGAAAATGTCGACGCGAACGTCATGTTGGAACGGCCAAAGCTGCGCGCGCATATCGATGCCATGCGCGAGAACCTTGCCAGGTCATTGAGTGTCGATATTGGCTGCATCAGCGTGAAAGCAAAGAGCGGCGAAGGATTGGATGCAGTTGGTCGCGGAGATGCGGTAACGGCGCAAGCGATCGTGCTGCTTAAGGAGATCTGAAAACAACGCTTTAACACGCGCGAGCACAATGCGACCGCAGGACATCATTCGAAAGAAACGGGACGGCGGCGAACTCTCTGATGAAGAGATCCAGTTCTTTGTGCGTGGTGTAACGGCTGATGAGATTGCCGATTATCAAATCACCGCATTGCTGATGGCGATCTTTTTGAGGGGCATGACCGATGCCGAGCAGTCATCGCTCACCAACGCGATGTTGCGCTCAGGCGATATCCTCGACTTCTCTGACATTGCCAGGCCTAAAGCCGACAAGCATTCAACCGGCGGCGTCGGCGACAAGACTTCTCTGCTAATTGCGCCGCTGGCAGCAGCGGCAGGGATCTGTGTGCCGATGATTTCGGGTCGCGGGTTGGGCCATACGGGTGGCACACTCGACAAACTCGAATCGATTCCGGGCTATCGCGTCAATCTCTCGTTAAAGGAATTTCGCGCGGTGCTGGATGAATGCGGGTTTGCGATGAATGGCCAGACGGCTGAAATCGCTCCCGCTGATCGCAAGCTTTACGCCCTGCGCGATGCCACGGCGACGGTGGAAGCGATTCCCTTGATCGTGGCCTCCATTATTTCCAAGAAGGGCGCCGCGGGACTGGAAGCGATGGTCATCGACGTGAAGACCGGATCAGGAGCTTTCATGCGCGCACATGACCAGGCCAGAAAATTGGCGCAGGCCCTGGTGACGACCGGCAATTCGCTGGGCGTGCGTTCGCAGGCGTTGATTACCGATATGAACCAGCCGCTGGGCCAGGCCGTCGGAAATTCGGTCGAGGTCCTGGAATGCATAGAACTCCTGCGTGGTGAAATCAGGGAAGGGGCGCGACCGGTGCTGGACTTGTCGATCGAACTGGCGGCGCGCATGGTGAGGCTGGTCCAGCTCGAATCGTCAAATGAAGCTGCCCGCGATCGAATCAGGAAAGTCTACGAATCAGGCGATGCGCTGGAGTATTTCCGGCGCAACGTGCAGGCTCAGGGCGGGGACGCGCGCGTATGCGATGACCCGCGTCGGATTCTGCCGTTGACAGAGACCACGTTTAAGGTAGAATCCCCGCGCGCTGGATTTGTCGCCAAAATCGACACAGAAGAAATCGGCAACGCGATCGCTGAAGCGGGCGGTGGCCGCGTACGTGTGGAAGATCGAATTGACGCGAGGATAGGTTTTCTGGCTGACGTTAAGATTGGAGACGAGTTAAAGGCCGGCGATCGAATCGGAGTGGTCTGCTGCGATGATGCCGCCCTGGCAGAACGAGCAGCCGCGCGAATTCGCGGGGCTTACAGTTTAAGCGAAGAACGTCCGCGGGATCTGCCGTCGCTGGTTAAGGAAGTGATCGAATAAGTTTGGAGTACCGCCTTTGGGCGGCTGATTCAAGACGGCCGCCTAAAAAGGCGGTACTCCGAACTCGAGGTTGCAAATGAAGTTGAAGCTCATATTAACTCTGATTCTCTTATCTTCGCTGATCTTCGCGGGTCAGGCCTGCAACCGGACCACCTACGGCGCGGATGACAAGTCGAAGATTCACGTCGGTATCGTTTTTGATATCGGCGGTAAAGACGATCGCTCATTCAACGCCGCTGCCTGGAACGGCGTGAAATGCGCTGAGACAGGGATGCTTCCCGATGGCAAAACCAGCTGTGGCAAGCCGGCGCTGGACGTCGTCGTGCGCGACGTCGAGCCAGGCAACCCGGTTTCGATCGAGCCGGCCATGCGCGCGTTTGCCGAGCGCGGTTACGACCTCGTCATCGGCGTGGGCTTTGCGCAAGGCCCGATCATGCAGAAGGTCGCGACTGATTACCCCAACATCAACTTTGCGATTATCGATGGTGTCATCTTCGAAGCTGACGGCAAGACGCCAAAGTCGAATGTCGCGTCGCTGGTTTTCAAAGAGCATGAGGGGTCGTATCTCGTCGGCCTGATCGCCGGCATGACTACGAAGACAAACACCATTGGCTTTATCGGCGGCATGGACATCGGATTGATTCACCGCTTCGAAGGCGGATACGAACAAGGCGCCAAGTCGGTAAACCCGAATATCCAGGTGATCCAGAATTACGTGGGCGTTACCGATGCCGCCTGGAACAACCCGGGTAAAGGAAAAGAGATTGCGTTGGCCCAAATCGGGAAAGGCGCCGACGTGATCTTCACCGCCGCAGGTAATTCGGGCCTTGGCGCCTTCGATGCGGTTGAGCAATCGGGCAAGGACGCGAGCGGCCGCGCCACGCATTTCGTAATCGGTGTCGATTCAAATCAGAACATGGTCAAGCCCGGCTTTGTGCTGACCAGCATGGTCAAGCACGTCGAGAACGCCGTCTACGATATTGTGAAAGACGTGGTGAGTCATCAATTCAAAGGCGGCTTTCACGTGTTTGGTCTGGACACAGAGGGCGTTGGTTACGTGATCGACAGCAACAATCAGAACCTGGTTTCGCCCCAGACGATTCAGGCAGCCGAAGCAGCCAAGCAAGAAATTATCGCGGGGCAGATCAAGGTCGTGGACAGGATGAGTCAATAAGAAGGTCTTTGGTCTTTGGTCTTAGTTTTTGATCTCGGAGGGAGAATAAGCGATGCCAAAGGTTAATTTTGAGAACCTACGAATCTATCAACTCTCTGAGAAACTTGCCGATCGCGTTTGGGAATCGGTTTCGCGATGGGATGGTTTTGCGAAGGACACCGTTGGCAAACAGTTAGTGCGAGCGGCGGACAGCATCGGCGCAAATATAGCCGAGGGAAGTGGCAGAGGAAGCTCGCAGGATTATCGGCGCTATCTCAGAATATCGCGCGGGTCGCTATATGAAACCTTACACTGGCTTCGCAGAGCTTACATGCGAAAGTTGCTAACCGCTAAGCAAACAAGCGAGCTAAGGTCGATCATTAGCGAACTCTCGCCAACACTTAATGCGTACTTGCGCTCCGTTTCAAAATCAGCTTCGGTGAAAACAGTGCGCGTTTGATTGGACAACAAAGACCAAAAACCAAAGACCAAAGTCCTCCGCGAATGATCGAACTTCGCAATATTACAAAACGTTTCGCCGACGTTCTGGCCAACGATCACGTGAGCTTTGCAGTAACGCCGGGCACCATTCACGCGATTGTGGGCGAGAACGGCGCCGGCAAATCCACGGCGATGCGCATCGCTTACGGATTCTACACGGCTGACAGCGGTGAGATTCTGATCGATAGCCAGGCGCGCGAGATCCGCACACCCCACGATGCCATCGCCCTCGGCATCGGTATGGTCCACCAGCACTTCATGCTGGTTGAGCCGATGACCGTGGCCGAGAACATCGTGCTCGGTTCTGAGCCGGGCAGCGCGGCGGCGCTCGATCTCAAAAAAGCTGCGGCGGAGATTCGCAAGTTGTCTGATGAATTCAAGCTGGCCGTCGATCCCAATGCCACGATCGAGAGCTTGTCAGTTGGTCAACAGCAACGCGTCGAATTGTTAAAGGCCCTTTACCGGCATGCGCAACTGCTGATTCTGGACGAGCCCACGGCGGTCCTGACGCCGCAGGAAGTCGAGGAGTTCTTTGTAATTCTGCGACGCATGCGCGAGCAGGGAAAAACGATCGTCATCATTACGCACAAGCTCTCAGAAGTGCTGGCAATTTCCGATGAGGTGACGGTAATGCGCGACGGGCGCGTCGTGGGAAATCTAAAAACCAGCGCCACAAACGCCGCAGAGCTGGCGCGGTTGATGGTGGGGCGTGAGGTTTTGTTGCGCGTCGAAAAACCCGACGCGAAACCCGGGGCCGCGGTCCTGGAGCTACGCGGTCTCACGATTCTCGGGCGGGACGGACAGAAGCGCGTCGATAACGTTTCGTTCGAAATACGCGCGGGAGAGATCGTCGGCATCGCCGGTGTGGAAGGGAACGGCCAAACGGAATTGATCGAGGCCCTCGCGGGCTTAATTCCCGAATCACATGTCTCAGGTGCAATCGTCTTTACCGGGAAAGACATTACGGCAACCGACGCGCGCAAACGAAAAGAGCTCGGCATCGCGCATGTTCCCGAAGATCGCCATCGCCGCGGGCTGCTGCTGGATTTTAGCCTGGCGGAAAATACTATCCTCGGCGTTCATTATCGCCGCCCGGCCGTCGCGGGCGGCGGCGTGTTACTTGACCAGAAGGGGATTCAGAAACGAACTGAGCAGGTGATCCGGGATTTTGATGTGCGTCCGCCAAATCCATTGCTGCCGGCGCGCGCACTTTCAGGCGGCAACCAACAGAAGCTGATCATCGGCCGCGAATTCGAGTTGCCGCCGAAGCTGCTGCTGGTCTCGCAACCGACGCGCGGGGTGGATATCGGCGCGATTGAATTCATTCATCGAAAGATCGTTTCGTTGCGCGATGCCGGCTGCGCGGTGTTGTTGGTTTCCGCGGAACTCGAGGAAGTAACGGCGTTGTCTGATCGTCTGCTGGTAATTCACAACGGCGCGATTGCTGGGGAAGTCGATCCGAAAACGACTTCGAACGAAGAGTTTGGTCTGATGATGACGGGAGGAAGGGCTTAGGACTTTGGGCTTGGGTCTTTGGTCTTTGGACTTGGGTCTTAGGTCTTTGATTCTTGGAACTTTGGTCTTGGGATTTGAAAGAAATAATTAACCTAAAACCTAAAACCTAAAACCTAAAACCTAAAACCAAAGACCAAAGACCAAAGACCTAAGACCAAAGACCTAAGACCTAAGACCAAAGACCATTTCCGCAAATGAAACTCGTTCGCGAAATCCTGTTTCCGCTGATTGCCGTCCTCGCGGCGTTTGTCATTGGGGGAATTGTCGTCTGGATTATCGGCGACAGTCCCTGGCAAACGTACAAGCTGCTGATTGGCAGCGCGTTTTCATGGCCCGACGGAATCGGCTATACGCTGTTCAACGCAACGCCATTAATCTTTACCGGGCTGGCAGTGGCAGTGGCGTTTCGTTGTGGGCTTCTGAATATCGGCGCGGAGGGACAGCTTTACGTCGCGGCCTTCGCCGCCGCGTGGGTGGGACTCAAATTCGGGGCTCCGGATCCTGGCAACACGGCGATCTCGCAATTTGTGCACCTGCCGGCGTTCCTGTTGCTGCCGTTGTGCTGCATCGTCGCCATTGTCGCGGGGGCTGTCTGGGGCGGCATCCCGGGACTGCTGAAAGCCAAGTTCGGATCGCATGAAGTCATCAATACGATCATGTTGAACTTCATCGCCATCGCCCTGCTTAGTTACTTTACGCAATACCGTTACAAGGTGCCCGGTGATGCGATCTTACAAACCGCACCCATCAGTCCCCACGCTGACTTGCCGACACTGGGAAGATTTATTCCTGGTTTTCCGGAAAGGATTCCGCTGAACCTCGCTTTCATTCTGGCGGTGATTGCCTGCATTCTCGTTTACGTTTTTCTGTGGAAGACAAAGTGGGGATACGAGCTGCGCGCGACGGGCGCTAATCCATCTGCAGCTGAATACGGCGGCGTATCCATTCGCAAACAGATCGTGCTGGCCATGGCGATCTCCGGCGGGTTGGCCGGAATGGTCGGTATAAACGAGGTGCTCGGCTACCGGCATCGTTACTACGATGGTTTTTCGGCGAACTACGGCTTTGTGGGCATCGCCGTGGCCCTGCTCGGGCGCAATCATCCGGTGGGAGTTTTTCTGGCGGCGATTCTATTCGCGATTCTTTTGCGCGGCGGAATCTTTGTCGATGCCTTCACGCTGCACGTCTCGAAAGATATCGTCGACATGTTGCAGGGAATCGTAATTATTCTGGTTGCGCTGCGCCCCGAAGCGATCTTTGGCGGCGCAATAAAGAAGTTTGGCTTGATGAAGAAAGCGAATATCTGAAGAGAATGTGCGCCCGTTTTTTATGGAGTGCGGTGACTTGTCACCGCTTTGCTTCTACGTTGCTAAAGCAAAAAGCGGCGACAAGTCGCCGCACTCCAAATCTTTCGTCCACTTGGCGGACTCTCTCTTAAACATGCGTCAGATCTTTACCTTCTCGTTATTATTTTCGACGATCCGTCTGTCGACGCCGTTGGTGTTGGCGGCGCTCGGCGGGTTGTATTCCGAGAGATCGGGCGTCATTAACATCGCGCTTGAAGGACTGTTGCTGGCGGGCGCATTCACTGCTGCCGCCGTTACTTTTTACGCGCATAGCCCCCTGGTGGGATTGAGCGCGGCGATCCTGGCCGGCGCCGCAGTTGCGGCCATTCACGCCGTGGCCTGCATTCGTTTCAGAGCTGATCAAGTTGTCACCGGCACCGGCATCAACATCCTCTTCATAGGTTTGCCCGCCGTATTGAGCGGGGCGCTGTTTCTGTCATCAGGCTCGACACCTCAGATTCCCAAAGAGAATTTGTTGCCGGTCGTCTATCGTTTTGTGCCGTTCATGCCGGCCTGGCGAATCTTCACCGATGTTTCGATCATTTCGCTGCTGGCCGTGATCGTGGTGCTGGTGACGCGATACGTTCTTTATCGCACGCCGTTCGGATTGCGACTGCGGGCGGTCGGGGAAAATCCGGAAGCTGCCGATGCTGCCGGCGTGGGCGTCAACAGTATGCGCTATCTTGGCGTGATTCTCTCCGGCGCGTTGGCGGGTATCGGCGGCGCGTATCTGTCAATCGGTCAATCCTCTCTTTTCACGCGGAACATGGCGGCGGGGCGCGGCTTCATTGCCCTAGCGGCTCTTATTTTTGGCAAGTGGCGGCCCGTGCAGACCATGCTCGCGTGTCTTTTGTTTGGCTTTGCCGATGCGCTGACCATTCAAATGCAAGGGGTCGCGAAGTTACCGTGGAATCCAGCAGAGGACATCCCCGTGCAATTCATTCAGATGATCCCGTACCTCGTCACCGTCGTTGTCCTCGCCGGCTTTATCGGCCAATCACGCGCACCGAAAGCCCTGGGGACTCCTTACCAGAAGGAAATGTAGCGTTCTGAATTTAGCCATCATCTCTGGCGCCGCGATGCGCAAATTTTTACGGCTGGCAGATAGAAACCGTTGAAACGGTTGACGGTCGTTGGCTGGGGTGCGACACCTCGCTGCAGAGCCCGTGTCAAATCTCGAATTCCTCTTCATGTTGTTCCTCGCGAAGCATCGCGAAACGCAGCAACGTGCAGATCAGTCGTCAAATTCGAGTTTTGACACACTCTCTGAAGCGAGGTGTGAATGAAAGAGACCCATCTCTGCGGTAACAACGCAACTTTCAGCCACTACTATGAAATCTCTGTGCTTGAACTCGTAACCCTACGTCTGTTGTAATGTCTGATTAGCGCCCCACTCAAAATGTCAGCCAGAGCCAACCCATTGACGCTATACGATCGGGCGCACCGCGCCGCCGAGCAGATTCGTTCGCGTACCCGGGCAAGGCCATCCGTCGCGGTAGTTTTGGGGAGCGGCCTGGGCGGATTCGCTGAGGAACTGAGCGAATCTTCTTCGATTCCCTATAGAGAGATCCATGGCTTTGCGCAAGCCACGGTCGAAGGACATGTGGGGCGGTTGGTAATTGGACAAGCCGGCAACGCAGCCGTCGTGGCGATGCAGGGCCGCTTTCACTTCTATGAAGGATACTCTCTCGACGACGTCACTTTTCCTGTGCGCGTGTTGAAGTTGCTCGGCGTGCATACCTTGATCCTAACCAACGCCGCCGGATCGCTCAATACCGAATTCACTCCTGGCTCGCTGATGGTGATAAGCGATCACATCAATCTGATGGGGGCAAATCCTTTGATTGGGCCGAACGACGAACGTTTTGGACCGCGGTTTCCGGATCTGACTGCAATCTATGATCCAGATTTGCAAAGTCTGGTGATTGAAGAAGCGACGGCTATGAAACTGGATGTGCGGCGAGGTGTCTATGCTGCGCTTTCCGGCCCCAGCTATGAAACGCCCGCAGAGATTCACATGGTGAGGACTTTGGGAGCAGACGCAGTCGGTATGAGCACGGTGCCGGAAGCAATTGTCGCGCGGCACATGGAGATGCGCTTAATCGGCATCTCCTGTATCACGAATCTCGCGGCCGGCGTTTCGAACCGTCCCGTCGATCATGACCAGGTCATTGCCACCGGCGAACGGGTGCGCGCGCAGTTTACGGAACTGCTAAGAAGGGTGATTGCGAAACTTGAATAGATCTGATGGGACATATGGGACTTAATATGACTTATGCGACTTATATGTCTTATACGTCCCATATGTCCCATAGGTCTCATAAGTCCTCCTTGTCATTCCATTACTGTTTATGATCATAGGCATTTGCGGCGGCACCGGTTCCGGCAAGACTACAGTAGCTAATCGGATTCTCGAATCCGTCAGTGGCGAAGAAGTACTCTTCATTCAACAGGACCTATACTATCGCAATTTGAAAGACATGCCGCTCGATTACCGCAATGCGGCCAATTTCGATCATCCCGATGCGCTGGATAACGAACTGTTGATTAATCATCTGAAGAAGCTGCGAGCCGGCGAGCCCGTCGAACTCCCCATCTATGACTTTCGCACACATACACGGCTGCCGGACACGACACCGATTACGCCGAAGCGCATTGTGATCGTGGAGGGCATCCTCATCTTTGCTGAGCCGCGCCTGCTGGAACAGATGGATATAAAAGTTTTTGTCGACACACCGGACGATATTCGCTTCATTCGCCGTTTGCGTCGTGATATTGCCGACCGCGGACGGACGCTTGATTCAGTGATCGACCAGTACGTCGCCACGGTCCGGCCGATGCACATACAATTTGTCGAGCCTTCGAAGCGTTTTGCGGATGTAATCATTCCTGAAGGTGGTCATAATCTGGTGAGCATTGATTTGATTAGCGGAAAGATTCGCGAGCGGCTGGCCAGGTTCCTTGATTCAGTTGGAGGCCAGAGTTGAGCGAGTCTGAAAACGATTTGATAGAGAGAGCCACTGCGGCGCGCCTGAAATCAGTCGCGCCGTTCTCGAAATTCCTTGTCGGCGCGGCGCTGCGAACGAAAGAAGGAAGAGTTTTCACCGGCTGTAACGTCGAAAGCGCGAGCTACGGCTTGACGGTTTGTGCCGAGCGCGTGGCAATCTGGAAAGCTTTGTCAGAAGGCGAACGCTATTTTACTGATTTGGTAATCGTCGCCGACACCGAACAACTAACGCCTCCCTGCGGCACCTGCCGGCAAATCATTTGGGAGTTCGCGAAGCATGCGCGGATCGTTCTGGCGAACCTGCGCGGGGCTCGCGAGGAAGTCGATATCGCGCTCTTATTGCCGAAGGCATTCGATGCCAGATTCCTGAAGGAAGCCGGCCACTGAGCCAAATACTGGGAGCGCGGGCGCCCGCGCCCGCACTGAGCGCGCAGCGCGAACATTAGTCAGCTCGATTTTGGTCGGAAATTCTTCGCGTGCTACGCACGCGGTGCGGGCGAGGGCGCCCGCGCTCCCAGTATTAACCAACTCTTTAAAGCCGCAGTTTGAGTTTTGAGGCTAAGCCTCCTGGTGGTGAAATTCCTTTCCCTAACGTAGTTCAATGAAAAAAATCTCAACGACTGTTTTGATTCTTTTGCTGGCTGGAGCACAATCGCTCTCAGTCGCTCAAGGCAGGAAAACTACCGTGGACTTGATCATCAAAGGCGCTACTGTCGTGACGATGGATTCATCACGCCGCGTAATCGATAACGGCGCGGTGGCGATCGACAAAGGGCGCATCGCCTCAGTCGGCACAGCGTCAGAGATCGACGCCGCGTACAGCGCTCGCGAGGTGGTAAACGCGGCCGGCAAAGTCGTTATTCCGGGACTCATCAATGGCCACACGCACGTGCCGATGACTTTGTTTCGCGGCATCGCCGACGATCTCGATTTACAGGAATGGCTGACGAAATACATCTTTCCCGCCGAAGCCAAAAACGTCACCGAAGATTTCGTACGCGTCGGCACGCGGCTGGGTCTGGCGGAAATGATTCGCAGCGGCACTACGACCTACTGCGACATGTATTACTTTGAAGACGCAATTGCCGACGAGACCTTTAAGGCCGGAATGCGCGGCGTGCTCGGCGAGACAGTCATCGACTTTCCCGTAGCCGACAACAAGACGAACGCCGAGGCCATGAGCTATGTCGAGCGCTTCATCAACCATTGGAAAGGAAACGCGTTAATCGTTCCCGCCATTGCTCCCCACGCGCCTTACACCGTCTCCGAAGATCACTTGAAAGCTGCGCGCGCGTTTTCCGATCGCACCGGCGCGCCCGTCGTCATTCACATCTCAGAAACCAAACGCGAAGTTGAGGACAGCATCAAAAGCAAAGGCGCCAGCCCGATTGACTATTTGAACCGGATCGGATTTCTCAATGATCGCGTCATTGCGGCGCATGTGGTGTGGCCCACTGCGGAAGAACTTGGCCTGCTGAAGAAACTCGGCGTCGGCATCGTTCACAATCCGCAATCGAACATGAAACTGGCTTCCGGCGTGGCCCCGGTTCCGGACATGTTGAAAGACGATCTGCCGGTGGGATTGGGAACCGACGGCGCAGCTTCTAATAATGACCTCAACCTTTGGGAAGAGATGGACACGGCGGCCAAGCTGCACAAAGTCTTTAGCAAAGACCCCAAAGTCGTCTCGGCTCAAGAAGCTTTCGAGATGGCCACCATCCGCGGCGCCCGCGCTCTGCATCTGGAAAAAGAGGTCGGTTCAATCGAGGCAGGGAAGCGCGCGGATCTGGTCGTCGTCGATCTCGACGATTTGAATCAGACGCCCTTCTACAACATCTATTCTGATTTGGTTTATGCCGCGAAATCCGGCGACGTGCGCACGGTCATTATTGAGGGACGCATCATCATGCGCGATCGCCGCTTGCTCACGCTCAATGAAGAAACCATCAAGGCCGACGCGCGTCGTTATCGCGAAAAGATCGTTCAGACTGTTGGCGTAAAGACCCTGCCGGAAGAATAGCGACAGAACTCAGCCGGCGGAGCGGGCGAGTTCTTTCGGAGTGCGGCGACTAGTCGCCGCTTTCCAAAGCGCTTACAGGTCAGCGCACTCCACACGGTATCGCATTCAGTGATTACGCTCGCCGCGCTCAAGCGGTCTTACGCAATCTCGCCAGTTTGCGTCGCTGTCGTCGGGAGTTAGCAGAGGCTTTAATGTTCTCGCCCGCTTGCAGCGCGCGGACAAAATCCAATACTTGTCGCCGGCGTTCACCATGTAGTTCATCAGCCAGATGGACGAGGGCCGCCACGACAATCTGTTTATGCCGGGTGTTCTCGAGCCCCGGTTCGTGAGTTACATCCAGCCAGAGCTTGTGAATAAACTCGATTTCTTCGTCGCTTAGATCGGGAGCGTGCGCCCCGAGATAGTAATCCCGAATTTGGTGGTCAGTCCCGATCACTCGGAAACGAATTCGTGGTTGCGGCTTGTTGGCCAGACCTTCCCACGCGTCGCCCAGCAGCTTGGCCTGGCGATCAGGCGTCATGACTGACGAGGCGCCGGCGATGATATCTGAGGATTGCAACTGCGCCGCGGTCAGCACAATTGCCTGAAAAATATCAGAAGAAGGAACCACCAGCAGGTGTACGCTCTTCCCGGCCTTTTCCGCCAGCGCCACGACCTTGCTGAATAAGTATTGTTCGTAACGGCTGAACAGCCGATCTTCGGCGATGTCTTCATAACCGGTGTCGGGGCCGCGCATCAAGTGTACGGTCATCACCACCAGGTCCTTCTTGCCGGTGTGAGTCAGCTCCAGCGCTTTCTTCAAATGTCCGAGCGTGTTGTAGTCGCGCACCAGGCAAAGAGTATTGCCGGGGCGCACGTCTGCCGTCTCGTTTGAAATTCCTTCCTTTTTGTTCAGCCGAAATTGATCCAGCGAGGTGGTGGTGTGAATCTCTTCGGCGTGACGGCGTTCGTTGATCTTCTCGGAAATCAGAAAGATGGTGAAGAACACGATCGTGAAGGCGATACCACTGACGGTCGCCACCTCTTTCGTAACCAGGTTAACTCCCGCTACTGAAAAGAGCAGCGCCGTGATTACCCCCAGACCGATGGGCAGTTCATTGCCATCGAGCTTCAAATTAAACGGCACTTTCCATTCGCGCTCAGATTTATCTTTAAAGCGCAGCACGAGGACCGCCAGCCCCTTGAACGCAAAGGACCAGATCACGCCAAACGCATAAGCCTCGCCTAACGTGTAGGTATTTCCGCGCGACGCAAAGATCGCCACCAGCTGGAGAATGACGATCAGATTGATCATGCGGTAGGTGGTCCCAAAGCGGCGATGTGGCGCACGAAACCAGTCGGTCATCACGCCGTCTTCGCTCACGCGATTCAGCACGCCGTTCGCCCCGACTATGGCGGTATTGATCGCGCCTGCCAGCATCAGAAAACCGACGATCACAATGAATGCCTGGAATGCCAGTTTGAGGGTGATTGGCCCAGCCAGGTTAATCGCAATCCCGCTGATCAAATTGTCGAAGTACTGTGGTCTTTGATTGTCGGGAATGATGGCATAGGCGAAGAAGGAAACCAGCGAGGTGAACAACAGCGAGTAGAGAAAGATGATCAACCCCGCCCGCATCAGGTTCTTGTGTTTGGGAAACTCGAGCTCGCGATTGACCTGAGCGAGTGATTCTTCTCCGGACATCGCCAGAAAAGAATGGCCAAAGGCCATCAGGATTCCAATCAGCCCGATCAGCATTCCGGCTCGTTGCGTCAAAGTGAAGTGAGGCTCTGCCACTTCATGATCAGTCGCCGGTGATTCGAGCTTCTGAAAACTGTTTGGCAGCAGCCTGGGCATCCAGCCGACGGCGTCCCGATCGAAGGTCAGGTTGTGAGGCGCAGGCGCCGGAGGCAGTCTGTGCATCTGTGGGCGAGTCAGGATCGTAAACGTGCACCAAAGGATCAGCAGCACGACCATCGCCGTGGTGACGTACATGATTCGCAGCGCATCGTCCGACGATTCATGAATTCCGCGAGTGTTGCGCCACCAGAAATAGACTGTAATCAATCCGGCAATGCCGGCCGCAATGTAATTCACGGTTGACGCGCTCGGTGTCCAGGGATGTCCCAGGTAAACGGTCGTCTGTGACACCAGGCCAACGATGTACTGGCCCGCAGAGACACCCGAGATGGGGCCCGTCAGCATGTAATCAAACATCAACGCCGAAACCGAAAGCTTCGCGAGTGTCCCGCCCATCGCTTCCTTGACGACGCGATAGACGCCGCCGCGCGTAAACATCGCACATGACTCGATGTAAATCGCGCGCACCGCATACGAGAAGAGCATCACGCCGAGAATGAACCACGGCGCAGCCTGGCCCACGGCTTTCTCAGCAATGCCGCCAACGTAATAGGCGGACGAGCCGAGGTCGTTCAGCACGATTGCCGCGGCGCGCCAAAACGAGATGAAAGACAGCATCACCGAGGTCGCGACAATTACCTGTGCGCGGCCATTGGTTTTGGTGTTTACAATTTGCGCAGACATGGTTCGACGCCTAGCTATCCTCACAGAGACGCACCGCTCAAGTCAGAACCGCCTGCGGTAGCGGGCGGGCTCGCGCGCGCTAACTTTGGCCCGCCCGCTACCGCAGGCGGTTCTGACAAGAAAGCTGCTGGTGGCGGGTAGACAATCAGTTTTTTGCGGGAATTAATCGTCGCCAGAGAGGAACGCATGAAGCAAACGACGATAGCGCAAAAGTTATAAGGATTGTGTAAAGGCTGTAATCGAAGGCCCTAATCGGGACTGAAGCGATATCCGATCCATGGCTCGGTGAGAATATGTCGCGGTTTCGCCGGGTCGGGCTCAATCTTTTTTCGCAACTGGCCGATGAAGACCCGCAGATATTCGTTCTGTTCAGTATAGTCGCCGCCCCAGACTGCGCCGAGCAGGGCCCGGTGAGTCAGGACCCGTCCGGCATTACGCATAAAATGGACCATCAAATCGAATTCCTTCGGCGTCAGGTGCAACTCCTGTCCCGCTTTTGTTGCTACGTGCGCGCTAAGGTCGATGCGGAACTCACCGGCCGTGAGAATCTGTGTGTTCGCATCAGTCTCTGGCTGTCGTCTCAGGGTGGCCCGAATTCGCGCCAGTAATTCATCCATGCCGAAAGGCTTGGTGACATAATCATCAGCGCCTGCGTCCAGCGCTTCCACCTTGGTTTTCTCCTCGCCACGAACCGAAAGCACGATGATTGGAACCTGCGATAGTTTGCGCAGCTGCCGGCAGAGTTCAAGACCATCCATGTTCGGCATCGCGAGATCTGTGATCACCAGCGCGGGCAGCCAATCATGAAATGTTTGTAGGGCGAACTCGCCATCTCCGGCAACGCGGACTTCATACCCCTTCGTGGTCAGGCTGCGCAGTAAGACGCGCGTGAGTTGCGGCTCATCGTCAACTACGAGCACGCGTTGTTTGCCCTCGGCCATTTTCATTCCCCACACTCCCTCTCGCAGAGGGGCAACTTTCCTATTCCTTTTGATCGTTGCCGACCGGCAGCTCTACCAGGAACCTGGTGCCCGTGGGCCCATCGGCGTCTTCGATCCAAATGCGCCCATCATGCGCTTCAACAATGCCGCGCGCAATCGCCAAACCCATGCCGGTCCCGGGCGTTTTGCGGTCGCCTACGTCGCCATCGCGCATCGCGCGAAAGAATTTTTCAAACACGCGTGGTCGCAGATCCGCGGGGATACCCGGGCCATTATCTTCGACAGTGAGGACCACAGTCTCATTCTGCGTCGTGGCCGTGACCTTAATCGTTGAATCCGCAGGCGAGTACTTAGCCGCATTGTCAACGAGGGTGTAAACAACCTCGGCGATCGCGTGATCGTCAACTTTGATTGACGGCAGCTCATCATCGATCCAAATTTCCAAACGGTGTCCGCGGGTCCGTCGTTCAGCGCGTTTCATGGCCGCCATTACGATTTCTTGTACGGAAGACCACTGCCGCTGCGGGTGAAGCTCGCCGGCATCGATGCGCGCAAGCTTGGTCAGGCCTTCTACGAAGCGGTCCAGTCGATCTGTTTCTTCGTCGATGACCTGCAGCATTTCCTTGCGACCCTCATTATCAAGTTGCAGCTCGGCATTGCCCTCGTTGGCCGCATGCAAATCGGCAAGCAGCGTGCTGGCTGAGGCTTTGATCGAAGTCAACGGCGTGCGGAGATCGTGGGTAACGGCGTCGAGTAACGCGGATTTTAGTCGCTCACTTTGCTTCAACGCTTTTGCCTGACTTGATCGTTCAAAGGAATCCTGCAGCTCGTAATACAAGCGTTCGACTTCGCGCTTTGCCGCTTCGGCCTCTTCCGCGCGATGCTTGACGCGCGCCGATAACTGGCCGACAACAATGGCTGTAATCATGAAAGCAACGAACGCGATCCAGTTTCGCGGATCGCTAATCGTGAAAGTTCCAACCGGCGGCAGGAAGAAAAAGTTGAAAGAGACCACCCCGAGCAGGCTCGCAACGATCGCCGGTCCCGAACCCCAGGCTGTCGCCACGAACAGAATCAGCAGGAGAAAGGCGAGGGCCACAGTGGTCGGATTGATGGGGTCGCCGAGCAGTTTAAGGACACCGGTGGCGGCTGCGATGCTGATAATCGCGACGACAAAACCGAACCACTTTCTCAGATAAATCGATCCCGTGCTCACAGATGACGCGCGCTCTTTGGTAGTGGCGTGATTGTAATCGACAGTTGGCGAGTTGGCACGCAAAGTACGATCGGGAGGGGCGCGCAAACCAGACTGGAGCGCAAGCGTCTTCGCTTGCAGTGAGCGCGGAGCGCGAACTAAAAAGAGCAAGCGGGACGCTTGCGCTCCAGTCATAAAAGCGTCGACGCCGCCTCCCGTAAACTTGACGAAAAAGTAAGGAATGCTATAATTAGGCCGAAATCCGCAGAAAATGAAGATATCCGCCCATGAAGAATACGGCTTGCGATGCCTGGTGCAACTGGCGCGGGCAGAAGTTGATGCTGAATCGCTGACGTTGAGCCAAATCGCCAATCGCGAGGGCCTGTCGGTCGCAAACGCCGGCAAACTGATGTGGATTCTGGTAAAAGCCGGCCTGGTTCAGTCAACGCGCGGCGCCAACGGCGGATACACTCTGGCGCGGCCCGCCTCAGAGATTCGACTCAGCGAAGTGATCCGGATTCTGGACGAGGATACAGTCGACCGGTTCTGCAAGACACATGCAGGCGTGCTCGACGTCTGCGTTCATACCACTGACTGCGGCATTCGCCCCGTGATTGTCGGATTGCATGAGATCGTGCAGCAGACACTGTCGGAAATTACCCTCGCGGAGCTAATCGGCTCAGAGCAGAAAGTTGACGCGCGTCTGCATCAGATTCAGAAGCTGCAGACGCCTTTAAGATCGATCCGGACGACACCTTAAGAAGTAGGAACCCATGAGCACTGCTGAAATACTCGCAAACAGAGAATACAAGTACGGCTGGGTCACCGATATCGAGTCTGAGACAATTCCGCGCGGACTCAACGAAGATACGGTGCGCCTGATCTCGGAAAAGAAGCACGAGCCGGAATGGCTGCTCGAGTTTCGTTTGAAGGCCTACCGTCACTGGCTGACGATGAAAGAGCCGCGGAATTGGCCGAACATCGAATTTCCTGAAGTTGATTATCAGGACATGATTTATTACAGCGCGCCAAAACCGAAAAGCAAGAAAGCAAGTCTCGACGAAGTCGATCCGGAACTGCTGCGTACGTTCGAGAAGCTTGGCATTCCTCTTTCCGAGCAGAAACAGTTGGCCGGTGTAGCAGTCGATGCTGTGTTCGATTCAGTTTCGGTCGCCACCACATACAAAGAAAAACTGAAGAAGCACGGCGTTATCTTCTGTTCGTTCAGCGAGGCCGTGAAGGAGCACCCCGAGCTGGTGCGCAAGTATCTGGGCTCAGTCGTGCCGACTAACGACAATTTCTTTGCCGCTCTGAACAGCGCAGTCTTTTCTGACGGAAGCTTCTGTTTTATTCCCAAAGGCGTGCGTTGTCCGATGGAGCTCTCGACTTACTTTCGCATCAACAATTCCGAGTCAGGACAGTTCGAGCGCACGTTGATTGTCGCCGAAGAAGGCGCCTACGTTTCGTATCTCGAAGGTTGCACGGCGCCGCAGTTCGATCGCAATCAATTGCACGCCGCTGTCGTTGAGCTGGTCGCGCTTGACGAATCAGAAATTAAATACTCAACAGTGCAGAACTGGTATGCCGGCGATGAAAACGGCAAAGGCGGGATCTACAACTTCGTCACCAAGCGCGGCAAATGCGCCGGTCGCAACTCGAAAATTTCGTGGACTCAGGTCGAAACCGGATCGGCGATCACGTGGAAGTACCCGTCATGCATTTTGCTGGGCGACAACTCAATCGGCGAGTTTTATTCGGTTGCGCTCACGAACCACGCGCAGGAAGCCGACACCGGCACGAAGATGATTCACCTGGGAAAGAACACGCGCTCGACGATCGTCTCGAAAGGCATCTCAGCCGGTCACGCGAATAACAGTTATCGCGGACTGGTGAAGGTAATGCCGAAAGCCGAGAACGCGCGTAACTACACGCAATGCGACTCGATGCTGATCGGCAGCAACTGTAGCGCCAATACTTTTCCTTACATCGAAGTGATGAACAATAGCTCGCAGGTCGAACACGAAGCCTCGACTTCGAAGATCAGCGAGGAGCAACTGTTCTATCTGATGCAGCGCGGCATCTCACAAGAGGATGCCGTCTCGCTCATCATTAATGGTTTTTGCAAAGATGTGTTTCTGCAACTCCCGATGGAGTTTGCAGTGGAAGCTACGCGCCTGTTGGGACTGAAATTGGAAGGTGCCGTGGGATAGGGCTTTGGACTTTAGGTCTTAGGTCTTTGGCCTTAGGACTTTGGAACTTTAGCCTTGGGGCACTTCTTTTGGTTCAAAGACCAAAGACCAAAGTCCAAAAGCCAAAGACCATTTCTTGGAGCTTATTAAATGTTAGAGATTCGAAATCTTACGGCATCGGTTGATGGTAACGAAATCCTGAAAGGCATCAACCTGAAAGTTAATAAAGGCGAAGTGCACGCCATCATGGGCCCAAATGGTTCGGGCAAATCGACGCTCGCGAAGGTGTTGGCCGGTCATCCCGCTTATGAAGTTACCGGCGGAGAAGTGATCTATGACGGCAAGAATCTGCTTGAGATGTCGCCTGATGAACGCGCGCGCGAAGGCGTCTTCATGGCGTTTCAATATCCGGTCGAAGTGCCCGGCGTCTCCAATGCGCAATTTCTCAGATTGGCTTACAACGAAAAACAGAAGCATCTCGGCCAGGAGGAACTCGACCCGCTTGAGTTCAAGGATCTGCTGAAAGAGAAGGCGGCCCTGGTTGAGATGGACGCGAGTTTCATGACGCGTTCAGTGAACGAGGGATTCTCTGGCGGCGAGAAGAAGCGCAACGAGATCCTGCAAATGGCGGTGCTCGATCCCAAACTTTCAGTGCTGGATGAAACGGATTCGGGTTTGGACATCGATGCGCTGCGCATTGTGGCTGAGGGGGTCAACAAACTGCATGATCCGAATAAGGCTGTCATCGTCGTCACTCACTACCAACGCTTATTGAACTATATAGTGCCCGACTTTGTTCATGTGCTGTCGGCAGGTTGCATTGTGAAGGAAGGCGGGAAAGAGCTCGCATTGGAGTTGGAAGAGAAGGGCTACGATTGGCTGAAGCAGGGGAACGGCAAAGCCGCAGCGAAGTAAAGATGAACGCATCAATAAAAGAAGATAACGTTTACGTGGCAGCCTTTCGCGACGTAGTTCGCAACGACGAGCCGGCCTGGCTGCGCGACTTTCGCGCAGCTTCCCTGGATAGATTCAACGAGATTGGTTTTCCGACTGTCCACGAAGAAGAGTGGAAATACACAAACGTGGCGCCGATTGCCAAGAGCGATTTTACGCCTGTAATTCATGTGAATGGGACGGCGCTCACAAAAGAACGTCTGCGCGACTGGGCGTACGACGAAGCGCCGGCGCGATTGGTTTTCGTCAATGGACTTTTTCGCCATGACTTGTCGTCAGTCGATGATCTGCCGGACGGTGTCATCGCCATCGGTTTAAAGAATGCAGCAAACGTCACGGGTTTTGAAAACGTAATTCGCGAGTCGTTCGTACGGCGCGCTGAAGCAACAAGTGCATTCGTTGCCTTGAATAACGCACTTTTCGCCGGCGGCTTGTTTCTGCGCATTCAGCCGAGCGTGGTGGTTGCAGCTCCAATCCATCTGTTGTTTGTGGCTGAGTCAATCAGTGGTGAGATGCCGGCGGCGTCGCCGCGTGTGGTCATAGTTGCTGAAGCAAACAGCTCGGCGACCATCATCGAAAGCTATGCGAGTGCGAGCGACGGCGCCTACCTGACGAACGCCGTTATCGATGTCGCAGTCGAAGAGTCCGCACAGATTCAGCATTACAAAGTGCAGCGCGAAAGCGCGGCGGGTTTTCATATCGCGACGACGAACGCCGTTCTCGGGCCGAAGGCAAAGTACGAAACGACTTCGATTAATCTGGGAGCCGCTATCTCGCGTCACGACATCGATGTCGTAATGGACCATGAAGGGGCGGAGTGCGCCGTCGATGGGCTCTACATGGTTGAGGGAACTCAGCATACCGACACGCATTCAACCATCGATCATCGCCAGCCGCATTGCACCAGCCGGCAGCTTTATAAGGGAATTCTCGACGGCAAGTCGCGCGCTGTTTTCAACGGCAAGGTCTTTGTACGGCACGGTGCGCAACAGACCGACGCAAAGCAAACGAATAAGAATCTGCTGCTTTCGAAAGAAGCGCAGGTCGATACAAAGCCGCAACTGGAAATCGATGCCGACGACGTGAAGTGCACGCACGGCGCCGCCGTGGGCCAGCTTAGCGAAGATGAGATGTTTTATCTGGAGAGTCGCGGCATCAATCCGGCCTTGGCCAAAAACATCCTGACTTACGGCTTTGCGGAAGAGGTAATTGAAAAGATCCCGATCGAGTCGATTAAGCGTGAATTGGATTCAGTTGTTCTCAACCGGCTGAGTCAAGGTTCAGGCGCACGCGGATTCGAGGAACTGACATGAAAAAGCTTGTCTGGTTTGGATTCGCCTTGGCAGTTTTCGCTGCTGCCCCGCCGTCAAAGGCGCAGGATAATACGACACAGCACACAATCACCTTGTACTCGCCGCTTCAATACCAACACGATCAAAGTCGGGCGTCAGTTTACCTTGAGGCCGCCGCTTACGCGGGGCGCTTCAGATTCGGTGACGTGGGTTATGGTTTTGGACGAATTGGGACTGAGTTTGATTGGTTGCAGATCTCGGCGGCTGATGTCGATCGCAGCGTCATTAAGGATCTCGGCAAATACGCCTGGAGCGATAAGTTCACGGTTCCGTGGGTCGAGCCGCTCGCTAAACTGAAACCGGGCGAGCACCGCGGAGTGTTCGTGTCGACAAGAGGCAAGGACGGTGAAGACGGAAAGCCGGGCAATGACGGAATGGATGGCAGGAACGGCCTTGACGGCCGGAATGCCGCGAACAGCATTGGATCTCCCAGTACCAACATTCCGGAAAGGCCCAGGGAGCCGGTCGCGCCACGCAAGCCGAAACGCGACGCAGAGATTAGGACAAGTTCGGATTTGATCAGAGCGGTCCTCGGCCACATGTACGTGATTCACGTGGTGGACGATGAGAGAGACTTTTACGCCTTGCTTCGAATTGAATCGTTGCAACGGGGCGACAACTGCACCATCTCCTGGAAGCTGATTCCTCCTCCGCAGGCTGGCGAAGTAATCAAATAGTTGATTTCAACATGGCGACTTTAGAGCAGCTAATACCAATTAAGCCAAAGCCCAACGACGCCTGGGACGTCCAACGCATCCGCAAAGACTTTCCGGTGCTCAGCCAGCGAGTGAATGGCAAGCCACTGATCTATCTCGATAATGCCGCCTCTTCACAGGTGCCGATGATGGTGATAGAGCGCGGCGCGCAATACATCGAGCAGGAACATTCCAACATTCATCGCGGCGTGCACTATCTCAGCATGAAAGCGACCACGGCTTACGAAGGCGCGCGCGAGAAGGTGAAACGGTTCATCAATGCGCGCGAAGCAAAGGAATGCATCTTTGTGCGCGGCGCCACCGAGGGCATTAACCTGGTCATGCATGGCTATGGCCGCAAGTTTATTGGCGCCGGCGACGAGATCATCATCTCCGCAATGGAGCACCACGCCAACATCGTTCCGTGGCAGATGCTTTGTGACGAGAAGGGCGCGAAGTTGCGCGTGATTCCCATGAATGACGCCGGCGAGCTGTTGATGGATGAATACGACGCGCTGCTGAACGAGAAGACGAAATTTGTTGCCGTCACTCACGTTTCGAATGCGCTGGGCACGATCAATCCGGTAGAAGAGATCATCGACCGCGCCCACAAGTATGGCGTGCCGGTTTTGATCGACGGCGCGCAGCAGGCGCCGCACGGCCGCATCGACGTGCAGGATCTCGATTGTGATTTCTATACTTTCTCCGGACATAAGATGTTTGCGCCCACCGGTAGCGGAGTTGTGTACGGCAAGGCTCGCCTGCTCGAATCGATGAATCCCTTTCAGGGCGGCGGCGACATGATTAAGAGCGTCACCTTCGAAAAGACGACCTACGCAGATTTGCCGAATAAGTTTGAAGCGGGCACGCCGGCAATCGCTTCGCAGATTGGCTTGGGAGCTGCGATTGATTACCTGAACATCATCGGTCGCGAAAAGGCTGCGGCGTACGAACATGAGCTGTTGAATTACGCGACGCAACGACTCTCGGCCATCGAAGGTGTGCGCATTATTGGCACGGCGCGTGAGAAGCTGAGCGTGCTCTCATTCACTATCGACAACGTGCATCCGCACGACATCGGCACAATCCTGGACCAGCAGGGCATTGCCATTCGCGCGGGCCATCATTGCGCCCAACCCGTGATGCAGCGCTTTAATATTCCGGCGACCGCGCGCGCCTCGTTTGCTTTCTACAACACCAAAGAAGAAGTTGATGTGTTGGTCGACGCTATTGAGAAAGTGATAGAGGTGTTTAGCTGAGCTAGGTCTTGGGTCTTAGGTCTTGGGTCTTTGGATTTTGGTCTTTGATCCGATAAGCCCAGGAAGACCAAAGCCAAAGACCAAAGACCAAAGATCAAAGACCCAAGACCCTTCTACTTTATGTCCGAACTTTCCGAGCTTTACCAGCAAGTCATCCTCGACCACAACAAGAAGCCGCGCAATTTTCATAAACTCGAAAATGCGAACCGGAGGGCCGAAGGATACAACCCTCTCTGCGGCGATCAGTTGCATGTCTATCTTCGTCTCGAGGACGATCAGGTAAAGGACGTAAGCTTCGAAGGATCGGGTTGCGCCATCTCCAAAGCATCAGCCAGCATGATGACGCAGGCGGTGAAGGGAAAGAGCAAGCAGGAAGCCGAGACACTCTTCAATGAGTTTCACCGCATGGCGACGGGTGAGTTGGATGAAGAGAATGAGCCGAACCATCTCGGCAAATTGAAGATCTTTGCGGGCGTCCGTGACTTCCCCGCGCGCGTGAAATGCGCGACCTTGTCGTGGCACACAATGCTGGCGGCGCTGGAAGGCGAACAGTCCGTGACGACTGAGAACTAGGAATTCCATCCGATAATGGTGTGGTCTGGAAAGTGGCGCGGGCGCGGTGGCCCATAAAGTCCACCATGTCACGGCAAACTGCATCGCTGCGCGAGGAGTGCTAACTGACTTTGTATCGCGCCCTCGTTTTCGACGCGTAGCGTCGGCGTGACTTTAGCCCGGCGTTTTAACGCCGGGTTCCGGTCCGCAGCCCGTTCCGTCGCGTCAGCGACGGGTGAAGAATGGCGCAATTCAGGCGTCGCTGACGCGACGCCGCAATCTCTGCTGACGTTTTCCCCGGCTCTAAAGAGCCGGGCTAAAGTCATATCGACGCTACGCGTCGAGGCGTTCTGCAAATCAGACTGCACTAGTACCAAATCGAGAATCTTGTTGACCATTCCTACCACGACACTTATGATGAATGCAGTGACCCGGTTCCAGGTCTAACCGGGGCAACAGTCGCAGTCGGCGCCGCCGATGCGGCAAACTCAAGATTGAAATTCCTGCCTTTTCTCAACTCACGAAAGTCTTGCGGTTAGCTTCAATCCCAGGGAGTTTAACTAATGAAGAGTGCAAAATGTCCCAAGTGCGGATTCGTCGGCTGGCCCGACGCCGAGTTTTGTAAGAAATGCGGCGCCGCGATGTTATCGGCGCCCGTTGATATGGCGCACGCCCCGGCTGGCAACTTCACACCCTCCTATTCACCCTACAACGTTTCACCCCAGGCGCAGTTGAAAACTGGATTGGCCGTCGCTTCACTGGTGATCGGAATTCTCAACCTGCTGCTTTTTGGCATCTTCGTGCTCCCGGCTGTTGCCGGGATCATCATGTCTGCAATCGCGCTGAATAAAATACAGCAGTATCCACATGAATATGGCGGGAAGTCCCTGGCAATCGGCGGCCTGGTTACGAACATTGTTGCGGCCGTTTTCCTGGTTCCGGTAATGATCATTGCTTCGATTGCTATTCCCAACTTGCTCGCTTCGCGCAGGGCCGCCAATGAAGGTTCGGCGATGAAGTCGCTCGTAAGGATTCACTCGGCCGAGGTAACCTACGAGTCAACCGTGGGTAACGGACATTTCGGCACCCTAGACGATCTTAAGATTCAATCGCTGATTGCATCTGACTTTGCCAATGAGGCCAGATACGGTTACCGGTTCAGAGTTGAAGTGATCGAAAGCGCAGGCAGCGGGAACGCGGGGTTCCACGCCATCGCAGTTCCGACTGAATACGGGTCTAGCGGTGTGCGATCATTTTTTATTGACGAGACTGGTGTCCTGCGAGCCGAAGATAGTCACGGCCTTGACGCCAGCAGGTACGCTCCACCAGTTGGGTTTGAGAGGTACCCTGAGTCACGATCGGAAAGGCGCCGTTCGTTACCCAGTGGAGATGACTGACGAGAGCCTCAACTGAATAGCGTTTTAACCGGTAGAAGAAAGAAGGGCGTAGATTTGAGATCTACGCCCTTAATACATTTTGGGGTTAACTCGTCTGGATCAACTCAGGGACAGCTTGAATTCACCGTGTAGGCAACTCCGGAATCGACCGCACTGCCGTTGCCTTGATCGTGTGGCACGCCCACCCTGGCCGTGATGAACGACGTATTACCCGCAGCGTCGCGCGCGCGGAAAGTGATTGTATACACGCGACCGTCTCCGTTCCCGTTGCGGTCAGCTCGGAGTTGAACCGACTTGCAATCGGCAGCGATCACGATGTCTCCGCTGGCGGCAGTTCCTTCATCGCTACTCACGCTGGCTATCACCACGCTGCTCAGATTCACGTTCGGATCAAAGTTGTCGGTGGCCCCGGCAACCAAGTCGGAAACATTGATCGTGTGGAGCAATTCGTCGAGCGGCCAGAGCGAGATCGAGTTTCCGTTAAGCGTGATTACCGGTGGTACCGTGTCATTAACGCTTATGAAAACCGTAGCTTCTGAACTGGTCAGCGGCGGGGAAGTGCCGTCACCCGTGTCGGTGACGGTGAACTTGAAGCTGTCCGGACCCGCGTAGTTTAAGCCGGGAGAATAAGTGCGGTTCGCCCCGGAACCCGAGAGAGAGCCATGACTTGGGCCGGTGGTTACTGCGAAGGTCAAACCACTCGGTGGTGTTTCGACGTCGCTGCCTGTCAGAGTGATCGCCAGCGGCGTATTGGCGTTCGTAGCCACGGACTGATTGTTTGCCGTGGGCGCATCGTTGACTGGATTAACTGTGATACTTACAGTTCCATTCGCCTGGCCGCCGTGTCCATCGGAAACTACGTACCCGAACGAATCGCTTCCGTTGTAATTCGCGGCGGGTGAATAGACCGCCTTACCGCCGACGATGGAAACTGACCCGTGGGCCGCGGTACCAACGCTGAGCAGCGAGAGCGAATCTCCATCAACATCCGTATCATTAGCGACAACGTCAATCGTGATTGGCGTGTCTTCATTTGTGGTCCCTGAGTCGTCGTTGGCCACTGGATTGTCGTTGACCGGTGCGACGTTTACGTTAACATTCGCCGTTGTGCATTTGGGATCCGGTGACCCGTTGGTGGTGCCGTCATCGCAGACTGTATAAGTGAACGATGCCGCGCCGTTATAGTTTGCTACCGGCGTGTAGGTAACGGTCCCACTCGCTAACGATACCGTACCGTGTGTGTTACCCCCGGCGGTTACGGTCGTGACGGTAAGGGTCTGGCCTGATTCGTTGGCTGGACCAGTGCTGTCGTTCGCCGTCAAATCGCTCGCCGGGAAATTAAGCGGCGTATCCTCCTGGGTCGACTTGCTGTCATCCGTCGCGGTTGGTGAATCATTTACTTCAGTGATACCAATCGTCACCGCCGACGTATTCGAGTTGGTCGTCCCGTCGCTGGCTCTGAATGTGAAGCTGTCAGTGCCGTTGAAATCCGCGCTGGGCGTGTAATTGACCGTTGCGGTGCAACTGCCGTTCACACAGCTGGAGGAACCAACGGACCCCAGCTGGCCGTGCGTTGGCTGATCGACGATTGAGAATGTCAGGCTATTGTTAGTCGACTGCAGCGCCGTCAACGTAATGTTGACTGAATTGTCCTCAGTCGTGCTGGCTGATTGATTGGCAGTGCCCGGCGGATTCGCACCGTTGGTGCCCGCCTCGACACAGGCCTGAACCGCAGGCGGCAGGTTCGAGAACAAATCAAAGCCCGTCTGCTGCTCGATGTTGTCTACGGTTGTCAGGTAGTTCTGCCAGGGATTGTTTCTGATTCCCTGAACGTTGGGCATCAGCACCGCAATCGTGCGGGTCGAGCAGGTGACGCGGGCCACATCGTCGCCATCCAGCTTGGATAACACGAGCGCAACCTTCCAGGTGTAGGCCGGCACGGTCACGTGTCCATTGGCGACTGACGTCATAGCGCCATTTGAGCCGGTGCCACCTACGCCTAACGGACCGGAAACGATGTAGAGTTCGTTGCCCGCGTCGGATATGGTCCGCAAATCCGCCTCGAGCGCGGCCCACGGTCCCTGATTGTTGTCGGGAGCTTGAGGCACCATGTTCGACATCAGGTAAGTTTCCTGGTTGATCGGCACGCGGAATTGATTATCGCGATCAGCGTTGGGTGTCATATGGCCACGATCGAATCCGCTGCCCGAGTAATCAAACGCCTGCACCCGGTACCAATCTGACGGCACTGCCGGATCTGGGCGGAACACATCGACGCGGGTTAGCGTCCCGTACCAGGCGGGCTCCAGATGCCAGCTGACCCAATTAGGCGTTCCCTTGTCGCGGTTGTAAGAAAGCGCGTACGTCGGTTTGACCATCAGGTAATTGAGCGGTTGATTGACATCCGCAACTGCATTGCTCGGATTGCCCATAGTGAGATGGACGCTGGGCGGATAGGGTGGCGGTTGCTGGTTATCGGCGACCACCGTGAATGACCACGTGTAATCCTGAAACAGCGTATCCGTGTCGGGAGCACTGTCATCCGTGTCCTGATCGTGGACCTTGGTCTTGAAGATCGTGACGGTGCATTGCTCATTGAACTGGAAGTTCGTGTTTGGAGTTATCGCGTAGGTCTTAAAATCGTTAGTGTGCGCGACCGTCGCGTCATTGTGCAGGCCGGTGCCGGCGCAATTGATGTTGTACCAGCCGGAATCGACGTCGACCGGTTCGCTGAAGTCAACTGTGATGCTGGCGTCGTGTGGGACAGTGTTGCCATTTGTCCCGGGATCAGTGCCGGCTACCCAGGGACCTAACTCTACGATCGGAGCAGTCTGACGGGGATTCGGCGGTCCGGTGATAAAGTCGTTGCCGTTTTGGTCCGTATCCTGGCTGCCGTTGTTTTTTCTTAAGATAGCTGTGGTGTTGCTCGGGGCCGGCGTGTTCGCGCTGCCCTCGTGGCAATTGGCCGTTGAGCCATAGCCGACGAAATCCACAATGTCCTGATCAGTTCCCAAAGGACATGGACCGGAAAGTGAATCTGAGTTGTTGACCAGGGCGACCTTGCCGGCAGTGGCCGACATGTTGATGCCGCCAGAGATTTGTGACGGCGGCAAAGGAGCACCGTTCGCACCTCCAGAAGCAAGAGCTACGAGCAAATATTGTCCGGATCCAATAGTTCCGCCAATCGGTTGCTTGTTAGTCCAACTGGTGCCGGTTGCCGAAGCATATTGGATTGACCAGCCGGTGACGGTGACGGCAGATCCGGTTGGGTTAAAGAGTTCGACATAGTCGTTGCTGTAGGTCGCGCCGCTGTTCCCACCGCCGCCGTAAATCTGGCTAATGGTGATGTGGTCCGGAACCAGGGGTAGGACGCTCAAAACGATATTGGTGCTGAAGCTGCGCGCCTGCGCGTCGGTGATGGTCACGGGCAGAGACTTGAAGCCGGCGGTCGAAGCGGTTGCATTAAAAGTGAAGATATTTCCGCTACCGCTAAAAGACTGATTCGGTGATCCGCCGATCGACGAAAGATCAGCCGTTACCGCAATCCCGCTGCTTGGTGGATTTTGGGCAGGAGCCACATCGACGGTCAGCGCGACGTTATTACCAACCAGGACCGAACTTGGATTCGCCGAGCCATAGCCGAACAGCGCGGTGCAGTCATGCGTGGGTGATGAGCTGTTACGTGGGTTCGGTGCGCCTGAAATGAAGTCAGCCGCGTTGTCGTTCGTGTCAAAACAACCTTCGTTGCGACGCAGCGCTGCAGTCGTATTATCAAGCAGCGGCGCGGTGGCTGACCCTTCCCAACAATCGGTTGTTCCATAACCGACAAAGTCGACGATGCCGAAAGCGCCGGGATCGCTGTCAGGACACGGTCCCGTTAAAAGAGTTGTATTGTTAACCAGCGCCACTTTGCTGGAAGTGGAACTTACCAGAATGCCTCCGGTTGCGTCCGGAGTGGGCAAAGGGTCAGTGCCGCCGGCGCCTTGCGATTCCTGGACTAAGTAGTACTGGCCCGGTTGCAGCGTGAAGTTTGTCAGCGGTGTTGACACCCAGGTGCCACCCGAGAATACCTGGACGGACCAGCCGTTAAGATTAACCGGCGCGCTGCTGTGATTCACCAGCTCGATGAAATCGTTCTGAAAAGTCGATCCGCTGTTGCCGCCACCGCCGTATACCTGACTGATGACTAC
>JBKPEE010000087.1:0-19077 GCA_046728235.1 Acidobacteriota bacterium | reverse complement strand
GGAGCCAGCCCGCTCTTAGCCGCCGCCAAATCCGGATTCACATCAAGCACTACGCCGTCGGTACTTACGATCAAACCGATTGAGTACGACAGGTTGAGGAACTTCCGCTGCTGCTCAGCGAACTTTATTTCTTCGTTTGGTCTGGGGCTTGCGCCCCAGGCTTTATGCTTTCGCCTGCTCCGCAGGCTGACCCGGTCAGGATGATCGCGATCTGAAATATCAGCGTCAAACTGCTGACGCATCCAGCAATCCAATCTCATCACCCAACCCCAGATACTCCCAACGCAACAACGCAATCGGTACGTTGCCGTTCTTCCAGAGGTAATCGTGAAACGCCTGCAGGTTGAATTGCTCCTTCTGATTAAGTCGCGCGTCGGCCAGAAATTTGATGATTTGCAGTTTGCCAATCTGATAAGTAATCGCCTGCCCCGGCGAGGAAGCGAAGAAGACGGCTTCTTGTCGCGCGGTGCCGCGATCGACGGGCACAATCTTTTCCAGACGTTCAGCGGCCTGATCGATCGTGAATTCTCCGGTGGCCAATTTCACATCCACTTCCACGCGCAGAGCCCGCAGGCGCATGAAGTTGTACATGATCTCGCGTAGTCTTGGCTTATCGTCGAAGAAGCCAAACTGCAGCATCAGCTCTTCCGCGTAAAAGCCGATCCCTTCATTCGCGCCGGAGTCGTAATAGCGCCGGCGAATCTTGTTCTCATGCGCCCACGAGAGCGACATCTGAAAGTAATGGCCGGGCACGCCTTCGTGCACGATCAAAGGTCGCGGGTCTTTGGCAATCGAGAGCGAGAAGTAATCGAGATCCTCCGACGGCTGCTTTATGTAGCTGGTTCCATCCTCATCGAGTCTGGTGTCGGAAGTGAGATCGTCAGTGACCCCCATGAACGACAAGGGCTCGACGTATGGCGGCAAAGGCAGGTTGCGATAGTGGTTCATCCAGGAAGGCACGGTGAGAATATTCTTTGCTTCGAGAAACCGCCGCGCCGCTGCTTCCCAAAATTCTTCCTGGGCCATCTGGGTTGCCTGATCGGGAAACAGAGTCAGCTCCGGCAAGCCCTGATTGCGAGTTTGCTCGCAGGTTTCAAACGCGACCGAGCGCTCCCATTCGTGCGCGCCCATGACCAGCAATTGCTCGGGACTAAAAGGCATGAGGGCAACCTGTTTGAGGAAATAAAGATACGGCTCGCGGCCGACGGCGGTCTCTACGCTCATTCCTGGCAGTTCGGCATTTAGCCAGTCGTGGAACAATTCGAGCGCGTTGATTGCCTCACTTACGGCCTGGTTAAATTCTGTCGGGCTGACGCCTGATAAAAGGGGCCCAAGTTCGGTGGCGACTTTAGTCAGCCGAGATTTTACCGCGACCAACTTCTCGAGCGCCGCGAGCGCGAATGGTCTGATTGCTTTGCCGGCGAGATTCTCCTTCGCGTTCGCAACTGTCGCGGGGAAGCTCTGAAGGGCGCGGACGATGTTGCGGCTGCGAGTTTCGGTAAACGGTGGCGGCCGGAGCAACGAGAGAAACAGCAATCCTAAAGTCTGGTCAACATAGAATCCGGGATTGCGCTCCTGTCCGCGGGTGATATTCAACTCCCAATGCACTCGCGCGATCGCCGAACCTATCAACCGGTAATCGACTTGCTGAGGGATCGGCCACGATCGCGCATCAATCTCGTTACGATGTTGGTCGAAAAGTGACAATTCCGCGCGACGCCGGGCAAACGCTTGCGCGGACCAGTCAGGAACCCAATTGGGGGGCCGCTCAATGCGGGGAATGTCGTCGCTCGACACCGGCTGATTCTCAGCGCGCCACGCCCAGAAATCGTCGGAGAGTTGCTGTAGTTGATCGTAGGTGGATGTGGTCATCTCAAGCGCTTTGCCTCAAAAGTCGATTAAACATGGTAATGAGTTTCGTGTCGATTCGTGTGATTTCGTGGATCGTTTTCTGTTCGGCCGGGAAAACAAGAACGATCCACGAAATCACGCGAAGCAACACGAACGGAACATTTCTTACCAAAGAGCTAGATCCGACTTTTGAGGCAAAGCCCATCTCAAGTCAAATCCCGTTTCAAATCGGTAGTGCCCAAATTTCTGTTTCGGAGTACCGCCTTCAGACGGAATATCTAAATTGGTCTCTTTCCGGCTAAAGGGCGGTACTCCAAACTCGGGCACCAGCTTCAATTCGGTGTTCCCGACTATGGTCAAGGCCCACGCCAATTTAGACTGACGAGCCGGAATCATCAACGTCGTACGTACACCGGCTCTCGGAGACTGGCGCGTGCGCGACGCTTGGAAGCTAGATCTCTTAAGGTCGACGCGTAGCGTCGGCTGAATTTAGCCCGGCGTTTCAACGCCGGGAATCAAGTGATTAGACCAATCTCGTCGCGTCAGCGACGACTGAATCGCTTTCAACCGTCGCTACGCGACGGACAAATCCAACCGTCATATTTCCCGGCCTTGAAAGGCCGGGCTAAAATCAACCGTCGCTCCGCGACGAATCTTGTCGCCGCCGCTAAAGCGAGCTGTGAATGAAACAGACCCATCTCCGCGACAACAACGTAACTTTCAGCCGCTACCCATGCCACAAAAAGCTTGAAGCGTTATCTCAGGAGCAGTAGAATCTGCCCCGAAAATCCAACGGAATCGACGAGAGGGGCACCCGATGAATTTCGCAAAATTCCTACTTGCCGTTAGTGTGGTCATCCTGACTGTTACGGGCTTTCAAAACGTGGCCTCGGCCCAGGAAAAGTCATTACCAAACCACGTTCATTATCAGGCATCAGCAGAGACATCCCAGGCGTCGCCAACGGGCGCCCTGGCGCCGCGTTTGCAGAAACTCGGTAACCACGTCTTTCCGGTCTCGACCAAAAACCCCCAGGCGCAGCTCTTCATGAATCAGGGATTGAACCTTTCGTACGCGTTCAATCACGCCGAAGCAGGCCGCGCTTATGGCGAGGCTGCGCGTCTCGATCCAAATCTCGCCATGGCCTACTGGGGCGAAGCGCTGGCGCTGGGTCCGAACATCAACGCGCCCATGGATCCCGCGAGCGAGCCGAAAGCACTCGAAGCGATCCAGAAAGCAGTCGCGCTAAAGTCGAACGCCTCGCCGCGCGAACAGGCGCTCATCGACGCGCTCACAAATCGCTATTCCGGTCGCGCCGAGGATCGCAAAGCTCGCGATCGCGCTTACGCCGACGCGATGCGCAAAGTGCACCTGCAGTTTCCGGACGATGACGACATCTCGATGCTCTATGTCGAGTCAGTGATGGACCTGCGGCCGTGGGGTTACTGGACGAAGGATGGCACTCCTTACGAGCGCACTTCAGAGATTGTCGGGCTGACCGAAAAAGTGATCGCGCACAATCAGCAACATCCCGGCGCGCTCCATCTTTACATCCACCTGATGGAAGCTTATCAGGCGGACAAAGCGGAAGCCGCCGCCGATCGCCTGCTCACCTTGATGCCCGCCGCGGGCCACATGGTCCACATGCCCGCGCACATCTATCAACGCGTCGGCCGCTATGGCGACGCGGTGAAGAGCAATGTAATGGCTATCGCTGCGGATGAGGATTACATCTCGCAGTGTCGCGCACAGGGCCTCTATCCGATGGCCTACTATCCGCACAACCTGCACTTTCTCTGGTTCGCATCGACGGCTGAGGGTAACAGCAAGGTGGCGATCGAAGCTGCGCGCAAAGCCGCTTCGCGAGTTGACGACAATACTTTGAAAGCAGTGCCGTTGCTCGCCGGCTTTCGGGTCGTACCTTACTACGCGCTGACGCGTTTCGGGAAATTCGACGAGATGCTCAACGAGCCCGAGCCACCAGCAAACAGCGCGTACCTGCATGGCATGTGGGAATACGCGCGCGGCACGGCGTTCCTCGGCAAGGGCCAGATAAACGAAGCCGAACAGGAACTGGCCAAGGTGACAGAGACCCTAAAGGACAAGTCTTTGGATCAACCACTGTTCTCGCCCAACACCGCGCTCAATATTATGTCAATAGCGCAGGAGGTTCTCGCCGGCAACCTTGACGCCGCGAAAAAGAATTACGATAGCGCGGTGGCCCATCTCGAACGCGCGGTAAGGCTGGAAGACGCGCTTGTTTACACCGAGCCGGCCGAGTTTCATTATCCGCCGCGCCAGGCGCTGGGCGCCGCGTTACTGGAAGCCGGACGTAACGCTGAAGCCGAAACTGTCTACTGGGAAGACCTGCGGCGGAACAAAGAGAACGGCTGGTCGCTCTTCGGCTTGATGCAGGCGTTGAAGGCGCAAGGCAAGAATGATGACGCTGCGTTAATTGAAGCGCGCTTCAAGAAAGCGTGGGCACAGGCAGATGTGAAGTTGACTTCGTCGCGATTTGGGAAGTAGAGCTAGCTGGAATCCTCTCCAAAGTGACGCTTCGTAAACGCCGAAGGCGTTCGTAAATTCCAGCCCAGGGTTGCGCGCGCCAGCGCGCTACCCTGGGTAGTCACGAAAACTTTCGTCGCAACCCTGAAAGGGTTGCCGAGGGATCTCTCGCGCAAACGCTAGTTGCATTCCTGGTAGTTCCCTGACTGAGGTGTCGCCAGAACGGGATGGATCGTCTGATCAAGATAATCGCCTTGAACCTCTCAAACTGGAGCGCAAGCGTCTCGCTTGCATGAGCGCGAAGCGCGAAAGAGCAACCGGGACGGTTGCGCTCCAGTCGTGAAGAGCCCAGGGGTACCCCCAGGGTTGAGCAAACGACTGATCGAGAAACGCAGAATCTCAAACGGCAAACAAGGCTGCCTCAGCCGCCGGTAATGGACGGGACGATCGAAATCTCAGCTTCAGCAGGAATTCGACTGGCAAGGCCACCCGTGAATCGGACGTCCTCTTCGCCGATGAAAATATTGATGTGTTGGCGAATCTCACCCGTCTCCGTCGCGACCCGATCTCGCAGCCCCGGAAAAATGGTCCATAAAGCTGATAGGGCATCTGCCAAAGTCGCGTGTGACCCTTCGATCTTAACCTCGCTCTGCCCCTCACTGAATTCGCGCAAGGGTTCCGGAATATAGACTATCACCGGCACAATTACCCTCTGGTCTGACGCGACTTGCTGGGGGCGTGTGATTTCCTTCGGGATGAACTCAAGGATGAAGTTGGGACGGACGAACTCTTGCTTAACCCCGGGTCCGGTACGACCGAAGTGTCCTCGACAACTGCACTCCTGATGCAAGCCACCGGCGGTAATCCTTCGAGTATCTTCTGCCACGTCCGCCCTTCATCGTTCGAGGCAAAGAGTTTTCCACTTCGAGTACCGAAGTAAATTCCGACCGGATCATAAGCGTCCGCGGTCATCGCGTCTCGCAGGACCGTCTCATGCGCCCCCTTTTGCGGCAGCCCCCGCACCAGGGGTTCCCAGGATGCGCCCGCGTTACGCGTGCGATAAATACGCAACCGCCCGTCGCAGGTGCAGCGAAACTCGTCTGACTCGACCGGAACGATGTAGACACAGTCCGGGTTCCTGGGATGAACGATCATGGCAAAACCAAAATCGGATGGTACGCCGTTCGCAATGTCACTCCAGTTTTCGCCATAGTCATCCGATCGATATAAGCCCCAATGGTTTTGTAGATAGAGCCGTTCGGGACGATTTGGATGCATGACAATCTTGTGTACGCATTGTCCGAACTCCGGATACTTGGTAGGCATGAACATCACCCGGATGCCCCGGTTTTGCGCCGTCCAGCTATTGCCCCCATCGTCGGTGCGGTAAACGCCGCCGGCTGAGATGGCCACATACATGCGCCGGCTCTCGGTCGGGTCGAGCACAATCGTGTGTAGAGCCAGACCTCCGTTGCCTGGCATCCAACGGTGCCGGTGAGGATGATCGAACAGACCTCGTATTAACGACCAGGTCTCACCTGAGTCGCGACTCTCGAAGAGTGCAGCGGGCTCGACTCCGCAATACAGTAAGTTTGGCTCCTCGGGCCGGCCGAGAGATATCTGCCAGATATTCTTCAGGGAGACACCGCTGTCGCTGGGAAATCGAATAACGGCCTCAGGCGGGTTCGTCCAGCTCTTGCCAAAATCATCGGTTGAACGCAGCTGCGTCCCCCAAATACTCTGGGTTGAAGCCCAGATGCGGTGTTGGCCCAAACGTCCGTCATAGGCCATCGCGTATACAGCTTGCCCATGAAAGTAGGGACCGCCAACTTTCCAACGTTTACGGCGGGCGTTCGACTGCAGCAGGAATGCTCCTTTCGTTGTGCCTACCAGCAGAAGAAAGTCACCCTTCTTCACCTGAACGTGCTGCACGCCGTGCAGGACAGTTGTAGTAGGTCCGCTGCGATCGAAGGCGACATCACTCGAGACGATCGCGGCGGACTGAACGGCTTCCAGTGCTGCCTGGACTTCACCGGCGCGCCGGTACCGCTGCCTCGGTTCCTTTACGAGGCAGCGTTGGATAATGGCCCAAAGTCCCGGCGGGACGGGAGGACCAAGCGGTCTGGGGATTTCGCGCATAATGGCGGAACTGATCTCAAAGACCGTGCGTCCGGCAAATGGCAACTGCCCTGAAGCCGCTTCATAGAGCACAACTCCGAGAGCCCACAAGTCGCTGCGATAGTCCGCGCCCTCGCCGCTTAAGACTTCGGGCGCCATGTACGACAGCGTTCCGCTAAGGGTAGAGGCCTGGCGCAGCGAATCAATCATCAGCGTAGTACCCTCAGAGAATCCGCTGGCGATGCGCTTCGCGATGCCGAAGTCGAGGACTTTCACGAGGCCGTCCGCTGTCACAACGATATTTGCGCTCTTTAGATCTCGATGAATGATTCCCTTGTCATGAGCGCGGACGAGGGCACTGGCAATCTGTACGCCGTATCTGAGAACTGACTCCGGGGGAAGTCCCGTATCTCCAACGAGCGTATGCAGAGACTTTCCCTCAACCAACTCCATCACAATGTAGAGTTCGCCGTTGGTTTCACCGACTTCGTAGATGGTGCAAATGTTGGGATGTGCAAGTGAGGAAGAAGCGCGAGCTTCGTGCAGTAGATTTTTGCCTGCGGCTGGATCGAGATTAGCGTCCTTCCTGACTACTTTTAGTGCCACATCACGGTGCAACAATTCATCGTGGCCACGATAGACAACTCCCATTCCCCCTTCACCGATCTTCGCCACCACACGATAATGACCGAGTAGCTGACCGATCACCGGGTGTTCCTTTCGCACCTCATCCGAACCAGTTTAGATAATCCGTTCAGGGAGATCGCCAAAAGTAGCGGGCAGAGCCTTGACGTGTGACGATGCGTTCTATTTCGCCGAATGATTTTGTATCCCTAACTTCTGATTTTGGTTTGAATAATTCTAGGGTAGTGTCAGAGGTGCGTCAACAAGTCGATCTCCATTCAGACGGCCGGAGGCTGGTCGCTCAACTCACTTTGCGAATCCAACTCGCGACGACACCGACCCAATCTTCGCTTTCATTGAGACATGGGACCAGGTCAAACCCCTCGCCGCCAGCGGAGAGAAACGTTTCCCGCCCGCGAATCCCAATCTCTTCCAGGGTCTCGAGGCAATCGGCCACGAACGATGGGCAGGCAACGGCGATACGCTTGACGCCACGGCCTGCCAGATCCTGAAAAACATCGACTGTATTCGGACCAATCCACTCAGCGCGGCCAAGACGGGATTGGAACGAGACGGTGTAGTCGTCCCCGTGCAACTCAAGTTGAGCGGCGATCGCCCGTGCCGTGGCGAAGCACTGCGCGCGATAGCAGTTCTGATTCGCGGAAGTGATTCCCGTACAGCATTCAGCCGTCGGCCCGCTTTGATTGTTGGCTTCGTGAAACTTCGTAAGATGACGAACCGGCACGCCATGAAAGCTGAACACCAGGTGATCCGTTGTTTCGGCATCGACACCAGCGCGGATGCGCTCGGCACAGGCGCTGATGAATCCTGCATCGTGGTAAAACGGCGGCAATACGGTGAGCATCTCTTCACAGCCCAGCTCTCGCGCGCTTCTCCTGGCCTCGACGACGGCCGTCTCAAAACTTGATTCTGCATACTGCGGATAAAGCGGCAGCACAATAATGCGCGACAGGCCGGGCGATTTCAGATTGCTGAGCGCTGATTTGATTGAGGGATTGCCGTAACGCATGCCGTATGCGACGGAATAATTCTCGCCGGATGCCTGCAGACAGTGCCCGACTTGACGAGCCAGCGCGCGCGTGTGCACCAGCAGCGGCGGACCTTCCGGCAACTGGATCTTCTGATAGGCTTCGGCGGATTGGTACTTCCGGCGAGGAACGATGAGCACGTTTACCAGAAGCCAACGCATGGGCGCCGGCAGATCGATCACGAAAGGGTCCATCAGGAACTCACGCAGGTATCGCCCCACGGCGTCAGGTGTGGGTGCATCGGGTGTGCCGAGATTGATGAGGAGAACGCCGGTGGTTTTCATACAAACATACCGACTTCATCCGCCACGAACGCCGCGCGCTCAAGAATCTTTGCCAGGCCAATCCGGCCCAGATAGTTACCAACCAGCGCTATATTCTTTGGTGGCGGCGGCAAATCCGTCAGAATCTTCTCCAGCTCAATCGTGTAATGCGGTAATGCCCGTGACCAGCGGGTCACGCGCATATCAAGAGCTTCATCGTGATGTCCATAGAACCGCTTACGTTCCACGGCGATCGTTTCGGCGAATTCTTCGTCAGACAGATCCACGACTTCTGCGTCCAATGCCCCGCCGAAGATCCACGTCTCGGCGTGCGCTGGTCCACGACCCTCAAAGATCGAACCGTTGAACAGCACGCCGCGGGCACGAAATCCCTGATCGCGCGGAAACAAACAACCGAATCCGTTGAGCTGCGCTGCGTCCTGGGGATAAAAGCAGGTCACTGTGGCGAGCGAAAGCATCTCGATTTTTGCGAGCGCTCTGCTAAGCTCCGGCGCCCAATCGTGAAGGTACTTCGCCGCGGCACTGGCAGAAAGACAGACCATCGTATGGTCTGTACTATTCGCTTGCCGATCCTGTTGGAACAGAAACTCGACCCCCGCGTGGGCCAGGTAACTTCGCAACCCGTCGATCAATTGCTGCATTCCGTTGGGCGGCGCCACCGTGCCACGCAGCTTTCCCTTCGCGGGCCGATTTGTGTTGAGATGATCCGGCAACGCAGCTTTGCCGAAAATCAAACTACAACTCAAACGCTCGGGATCACCGGCATAGATTCCGCCGAGCGCGGGAATCAAAAGGTAGTCGGTCGCGCCGCTTCCCAGCACTCGTCTTCCCCAGGCTGCGACTGTTTCGAAGGGACGCGGCCGCAAGCGCGCGGCATTCACCGCGACATGACCAGAAAGCGCGACCACGTTGGCGAGGGTCAAGGGGAGTTGTTTCGGTTTTCCGCGATAGATGAAGCGCTTGCGACCCTCGCGTCTGGTCACGAGCAGAGGCACTTCGACGTCCGCGCACATTGCTTCGGCCCGCGCCGAAGCCAGCAGGCCATTGGCGGCGGTTTCCACCAGGCCGTGTCGGGTGCGAATGGTTTTGATCAAGCCGCCGGCGCGGTCGGACGTTTCCACGACGCGGACTTTGAATCCCTTTTTGATGAGGAAATATGCGGTAGTTAAGCCGGAGAACCCGGCGCCGGTTACGGTGATGGTTGGCATCATAAAAATTCCCTCTCCCTCTGGGAGAGGGGTTAGGGTGAGGGTTTGGGCGGCGGTAAGCCCTCACCCCAGCCCTCTCCCAGAGGGAGAGGGAGAAAACTCCCAACTCATAGCGCCTGTGAAAACACCTGCGGCCTTTGTTCCTGACTGCGCAGCCGCCGGTCAAAGAACATGCACGCATTGCGCAGAAAGGGCGTTCCCTTCTCTGTCAATTCCAATGTGTCGTCAGAAACTTCGACCAGACCATCGTCGATCATCGGCCTGAGAAAAGTCCGCGCATCTTCTGCCTGATTGTCCGTGAGGCGAACCTTGAATCGCGTCATGAACTGCAGAATCTGCTCTCGCAGTTGTCGATCTTCATCCGTGAGCAAATGCCCACGCAAGGTCGGGATCTCGCCGTTGTGCACCCGGCGTTCGTAAACGGGAAAAGCTTTTTCGTTCTGATGAAAACACGTCGGAGTTTCTGAAATCGCGCTCACCCCAAGGCCCAGCAGCACGGTCGTGCGGGTTTCCGTGTATCCCTGAAAATTGCGATGCAGCGTTCCCTTTCGTTGCGCTGCTGCCATGCCGTCGTGCGGCAGCGCGAAATGGTCCATACCGATTTCGACATAACCCGCCGTCTGCAGCATCTCCCGCGCCTGCTCATACAAGGCACGTTTCTCTCCCGCCACCGGCAGGTCTTCATCTTTGTAACTTCGCTGGGCCGGCTTGATCCAGGGCACGCGCGCAAAGCTGTACAGCGCAATGCGATCTGGTCGCAGGTCGACCGTCTTCTGCACGGTTTGTCGAAAGCGCGCCGGATTCTGACGCGGCAAACCGTAAATCAGATCATAGTTCACCGACGTGTAACCCAGTTCACGCGCGATGTCCGTTACGGATTTCGTCACCTCGTACGGCTGATGGCGATTGACGAGGCGTTGCACCTCAGGATCGAAATCCTGCACGCCAATCGAGATGCGGGTAAAGCCCAACCCGTTAAGCATCACCAGTTGTTCCCGGGTCGTGTGCCCCGGATGCACTTCAACCGAGGCCTCGAAGCGATTCGGATCGATTTTCGTTTTCGACAGAATCGGCTTCAGAATCCGTTCCAAATTTTCTTTGGCAAAAAAGGTGGGCGTGCCGCCGCCGAGATGAACGCCCAGTAGTGGACGCTCGGTCAATACGGGAACCCGATCCAGATAAAGATTCCATTCGGTTGAAAGCAGGTTAATGTAGCCCTCTTCTCGCCCATGGTCGCGCGTGATCACGGTGTTGCAGGCGCAAAAGGTGCAAAGTGATTCGCAGAACGGCAAGTGGAAATAGAGCGACCAGGTCGCCGCCGAATCCACGAACGCCCGGTTCAAATGGTCGAGCCACTGCTCCGTCGTCGGCGAATCAGTCCAAAAGGGAACGGTCGGATAACTGGTGTAACGGGGCGCCGGGACGTCGTACTTGGCAAACAAATCTGTCACTGCATTACCTCTCTAACTATGTCAACAAAAAGCCTGACATTGTCTTCCGGCGTAGTCGGGAGAACACCGTGACCCAATCCACAGATCCAACCGCTCGGCCGCTTTTCAATCAGCGGCTGAAGAAACGAATGTAGTTGCCGCTCGAACTCATCTCGTTCACATAACAGCAGCGCCTGGTCAAAGTTTCCCTGAACAAAACCCTGGGGAAATCTGTCGAACGCCTCGTTTATCTCCCAACCATGATCGACACCGATACCGGCCAACGCCCCCCTGGTGAAGAGCGCGTGGTTTAAATGCGCGGGCTGTGTTCCTTTCGAGTAGTACCCGATTCGATCCCCAGTTCTTGCCGTTAGTTTCTCAAGTTGTGGCAAGACTTCGCTAATGAACATGTTGGGCGATAGCTCTCCGGCGGCTGTATCGAAGATCATTACTACCTCAGCGCCGCCCGCGAGCTGCAGCTGGATGTTCCGCTCAAGCAACGGACAAATCGTTTCACAAAACCTGGGAAACAACGGGAGCAATTTCTTCGAATCACCAAGCGAGCCTTTGTGCGTTCCTTCAACCGCGTAAACAAACAACGTCCACGGGCCGCCGACAAAACCGATCAGGCTGCGATCGTCTGGTAACCGCTCGCGAGTTGCGCGCATCGCCTCTCCCTGAAACTGAAGGTGCGGCCAGGCATCATCAACTGAGCGCAGACGCGAGATGGAGGCGGGACTCAGCTTCCAGCCGAGCTGCGGTCCGCGATCTGTATATTCAAGCCCCATTCCCAAAGCCTCGAGCGGAAACAGTAGGTCGCTGAAGAGGATCGCTGCTTCGAAACCAAAATCGAGTACCGGCCCCAGCGCCACTTCGGCAGCCAACTCCGGCTGCTTACACAGGTCCATGAATGAATGCTGCGCGCGCAGCGTCTGGTAGTGACGGTGGTAGCGTCCCGCCTGTCGCATCAACCAGACGGGCGGCGTGCGTTGGGGGATGCGTGCGACAGCGTTTTGAAATCGCGCGCTGCCTTTTTGGAGTGCGGCGTCCTTGACGCCGCTTTCAATTGCAAAGGCGGTATTCACTATTTGATTCGACTGATTGCTCAAAGACAGATTAAAGCGCCGTCAAGCCGGCGCACTCCAAAATCACTCATCACCACACCACTGATAACCAACGCCACGAACCGAACGAATGCAGCTGCTCTCAGTATCGCCGAGTAACTGCCGCAGGCGCACGACCATGTTGTCAATCGTCCGCTGGTTCAAAAATTTATCTTCACCCCAAAGCACGTCCAGGATCTGATTGCGGCTAATCACCCGCGGGCTGCTGGTAATCAACAATTGCAGCAATTCAAAATCGCGCGCGGCTGGATGCTCACGCGTACCGTCGGGCTGGACAATCGCTCGATTATCGAGATCGACTGTGCGGCCTTTGCACGTTACCTGATGCCGCACGGGGTGATTCTCCAGCACATGCTGAACCCGCAGCAGCAGTTCACGGAGATGGAATGGCTTGGGAATGAATTCCTCCGCCCCGATTTCAAAGCCTTCGAGGCGATGCTCAGCCGTGCTCAAGGCAGTCATAAACATGATGGGCATGGAGGCATTCGATTTGATGTGGCGCGCCAACTCAAAACCCGACCCGTCCGGCAAGCCGATATCCAGAATGACCAGATCCCAAAGCCCTTCATTCAGTTTCCCGAGTGCGCTCTGCTTAGTCTCCACCCACGCGACATCGTATTTTTCGCGCAGCAGTCGCTCGTGCAAAGTTGCTCCGAGCGAGCGATCATCTTCGACCAGCAACAGACGCTTCATATTCGCTGCGCAGGCTGCCGGCGGGCGCCTCTTCTGCGGGCGCGCCGGCAGCGTGCGTAACCGCCCCCGGTAACTCAAACCGCACCACGAACCCCGTGTGGGTTCCATTCTCGAGCTGAAAATCGCCGTTCATTCGTTTGACGAGTTGGCGAACGATATACAATCCCACACCACTCCCGCTGCCGCGGCCATGACGAACGAAAAGTCTTCCCAACTGTTTGAAGTCCCCGGAGAAACCCTGGCCATTGTCAGCGATCCGAATTGAAATCCGACCCTTTCGATCGGGCTGGACAGTGATTTCAATATCAGTCGCATGCCCGTGTGTCGCTGCATTCTGAATCAGGTTCGTCAGGACACTTTCGAGGGCCCGAGCGTCGGCGTGCACGATCGCATCACCACTTTGCCTGATGTTCAGATCGGGCCAATGGCGCCGCAGGTTATCGACGCAGTTGCTGAGACTGATCGGCTCGAGAAAAAACTTGCCCCGGGTCAGGTTTACGAGGAAAAGCGAATTCTCCAGTTGCAATTGCAGTCGCAGCGTATCGCCCAACAGCCGATCCAGCAACGGATTAGATGCCGAGTTCGCATAGTCTTCCTGCAAACTCTCAGCTTGCAGCCGCAGGCTGGCCAGGGCCGTCTTGGCATCATGGGTGAAGGCCGCGAAGAATTCTTCAACCTGCGCATGCCGCTTCTGTTCGCGCCGCGCGAAATAAAACAGCGCCAGGCCGCCGCCAATCAAGGACGCAATCAGGATCCCGCCTTCCCACAAAAGCATCTGGTAGTGGCGATGAAGCTGCACCGCGTTTTCGAGATTCGATTGATTGAGGAGATCGAGCTGTCGCAGCCCAAAGATCAGCCACCAGCCGGCCAGCGTGACCGTAAACACGACCCAGAGGGCCACCAGAAAGATCGCGATGCGACTGCGTTTTCTTTCCTGACTCATCTGTCTCTCAATTTTCGGTAGTACCCTAATTTCTGTTTCGGAGTACCGCCTTCAGGCGGAATGTTTAAATTGGTCTCTTTCCGCCTAAAGGCGGTACTCCAAACTGGGGCACTACCCGATTTTCCTCTCTCTGGAGAGAGGAAGCTTTACCGGTCTGCGATCACTGCTTCCAAAATGGCGGTTCGAGCTCGCTCGAGCTGCTCCTCGGAATGCGCCAGCGACATGAAATTCACTTCGTAGCCGCTGGGCGCGAAATACACGCCTCGATCCAGGGCGCGATGAAATACCCGCGCAAATTCTGCGGCGTTGTTCGCCGGAATCTGTTCGATGCGCCGTATGGGACCGGGCGCGATGGTATGCAGCCAGAAGATCGAAGCCGCGCGCGTGATCTCAAACGGCACACACTTCTCGTTAAACGCATTGTTTAGTTCATCACAGAACGTCGCCGTTTTTTCTTCCAGAATGGCGTAAGCCTGGCTGCGCTCGACTTTCTGTAGTGTTGCCAGTCCGGCCCGCATGCCGACCGGGTTCGCGCTCAGGGTGCCGGCCTGGTAAACGGGGCCAACCGGCGCCACCAGTTCCATCAAGTCCCTTCGACCACCGTACGCCGCCACCGGAAAGCCGCCGCCAATGACCTTACCGTAGGTCACCAGGTCCGGTCTGATACCGAGCACTTCTGCCATACCACCCAGCGCCACGCGAAGGCCCGAGATCACTTCGTCGAAAATCACCAGCGCCCCATGGTCGCGCGCAGTCTTTATAGTTTGTTCGATGAACTCGCGCCGCTGAATCAGCAAACCATAGTTTGCCGGCAATGGTTCGAGAATTACCGCAGCGATTTCCGAGCCGTGTTGTTCGAAAATTCTGGCGATTGCCGAATCGTCATCGAGCGGCGCGACTAAGGTGTCGCCGGCAACCTGCTCAGAAACACCGGCACTTGAACTCGCCGCCTCACCAGCCAGTCCGCTGCCGGCTTTCACCAGCAATGAATCTGAGTGACCGTGATAACAGCCTTCGAATTTCAGAATTCGATTGCGATTGGTCGCGGCGCGCGCGACGCGCAAGGCGCTCATCACGGCTTCGGTGCCGGACGAGACGAAGCGCAACATTTCCACCCACGGCAGGCGCGAGGTGATCCATTCCGCCAGCTCGAGCGAGTAGGGTTCACAAGCGCCAAAGCTCCAGGCCGTTTCGATCGCTTCGCGCACTGCTTCGCTGACGTCCCGGTCGCGATGGCCCAAAATCAGTGGCCCAAAGCTCTGGCAGAAATCGACATACTCGACGCCCTCTACGGAAGTAAGCGTGCCGCCCTGCGCGCTGCGAAAGAAGATTGGCGTGCCACCTACGCCTTTGAAAGCGCGCACCGGACTGTGGACACCGCCGGGGGTGACGCGCAAAGCGCGCTCGAAGTACTCTCGCGATAGATCCTCTTTCGCTGGGGTTGCAAATTGACTTGTCATGGTCGAACGCCCATACAAAACCTCAAGGTCAGGAAGGGGGCTTGCCCCCGCGTCTTCTTAAAAACACCACCACGGCGATTTTTACACTCAAGATTCTCAAGACAGGCGGGGGCAAGCCGCCCTTCCTGACCTTGAGGTGGTTATGATTCTTTTTTCAGACTATCCCCCAATTCCCAAACCCTTGGCGTAGCGCGCACCATAAGTAATGATGTACTGGGCGCCGGCGCGTTTGAAAACATGCCAGGTTTCCAGCAGCGCCGCTTCAAATTTAATCAATCCCTGTTCGGCCAGCAGCGCCAGGCCGGCATACTCGCCGCTGACCTGGTAGGCGCCCACCTGCCGTCCGGTCGACTCGTGAATCGGCCTGATCAGATCAATTGACGTAAGGCCGGGTTTCACCATTAAGAGATCCGCGCCCTCCTCAGCGCAACGAATACTCGACGCCAACGCATCATTTCGATTCCTGACGTCGAGTTGATAGTGACGCCGATCGCCGAACTGCGGCGCTGAGTCGGCGGCGTTGCGAAAGGGGCCGTAGAAATTACTTGCGAACTTGGTGCTGTAACTCATCACCGGCACCAGATTGAAACCATTCTCGTCCAGCGCCGCTCGAATTCGCGCCACGCGTCCGTCCATCATATCGCTCGGACTGATGCCATCGGCGCCGGCGGCTGCAAAGGCCACCGCAGAGTTTGCCAACTCGTCGAGCGTCTCATCCAGCCTAATGCCCTTTTCGTCCAGGACGGCGCAGTGCCCGTGGGTCGTATAAGAGCATAGACACGTGTCAATCCACAGGCACAGGTCCTTGCCGAACTGCTTGCGGATCTCAGAGATGGTTTCGTGCGTACTGTGGTGATCAAAGCGGCTTTCCTTTTTGGTCGCCGGAACGGGAAACAGAAGAAAATGGGTCACCCCGTCATTAAGATCCTTTTCGATCTGCCGGAGCGCCGAAGGAATATTGTGGCGCACAGTTCCGCGCAAACCGGCGATCGGTTCTTCTTCCCTGAGTTCTTCAACGACGAAGTACGGCTGGATCAACTGCGCGCGATTGAATTCAGTTTCGGCGCACAGGTCGCGCAGGTGTTGCGAAGCGCGCAGCCGCATGAGCCGCCTCGTGGGGGCGGTTGCTGCAGGAGTTAGAGTCCCAATTTCAGGTGCGTAAGTGATCGTGCTACTGCTCATTTAGTCATCTCCCGGAGCTACGTGTCAGAACCCGGAGCGGTCCTGAACGCCACTGTTTATGACCCGGTCGCTACCGCTCCCGGTACTGACCTCATCTGTTTCAGCCACTGAGCGTGATCGAGAAATACATGCGGTTCAATCCCGTGACGTTCCAAAATCTTCCGGGTATTTCCCGGGCCGCAAAAGTGGGTCATCTCTTTCAGCCAGGGATTTTTCGCTAAAGCATATTCGAAACTCGAGCCACTTTTCCAAAAGAAATACTTCTTTCCCCTCAAATCAAGCTCTGCGGCCTTCGGCCGCAGGCGATAGGTCGCCAGCACAGACATTTCACCATCAGTGTAGCCGCTCTCATGAGTAAGCTTAAGCCAACTGACAGGGCCACCCGTCAGGCTCTCGATCCGCGGTAATTCCTGCTCGCCGAGACTCTCAGCGCAGCCGTTCACCCAAAGACCACGGCGCGCAAGTTTTTTCCACGTCTCCACACCGCTGGCCCAAACCAGTCGATCTTTCTCAATCTTCCACTCCTTCGGCACGGCGTCAGCTCTCGCGATCCAAAAGGCATGCGATCCATCCGGGGGATTTACCGGGATTGGTTCTCGCGCGAACCAGTCGACATCCGAGGAATTGAGCGGCCACAGCTCGGATTGCGCGGCTTTCATGACCGCAAATTTCGACTTGAATGCGATTGTCTCAAGCGGCCGCCCATCATCGGTCACGCCGCGCAGGAAAGTCATTTCGCCGTATGGACGAGGCAGCACGCTGGCGCCAATTTTCTGATGACATCCGCCGCCGTAGCTGCGTAGTATTTCGCGCTCAGTGATGACGGTGCGAAATGTGTCACTGCAATTGAGTGGCGACAGGAGCTCGCGCATGTCTTTACGCCGGCGTGAAATCTCCACCGCCAGAGCGCCCTGGGCCGGCGCTGAAGGGTTCTCGCGCAGAGGCAGGACCATCCAGCGGCAATGCGACAATGCTTCACGTAGGTCGTTTTGCACGACGGTGAATTCACTCTGCGGTGCCGTCAGCAGCCGGTCGAGCGCTGCCTTGGCGACAATTAGACCATCCGTCTCGCCCTGGAGCAGCTTGCGCACGCGGGTCGGCACATTGCCGCGCACGTTTTCAAATACGAGTTCATCGATTTTCGCCGGCAGGGCTGCGCGCAGGAAAGAATGCAGATTGTGCGCCCGGCGAGGAGACGAAGTGAGGATCGACATCACCGCCGTTTGTGCGACGCGGTCCCAACGATTCTTACGAACCAACAGTAGATCGCGAGCGTCGGCGCGTGGAAGCGTGGCCACGATTTCCGTTTCCGGATCCTCTTCAATGGCCAGGTCTTTCCAGGAGTGAACTACCAGATCGAAATCGCCGCGCAACAGGCCTTCACGAAAATCCTGGGTAAAGACGCCCTTCTCAGGCATCTGCCAGAGCGGATCATTTTGATTCTTATCACCGAGAGATTCGTGAAAGGAATAGGTGATTTCGACTTGAGGATGCGTAGCGCTGAGAGCTTCACCAACCTGGTACGCTTGAATTCGTGCCAAGTCACTGCGACGCGACGCAATGGTCACGCGCATAAATCTTCCCACCCGAAGGGACGGAACTGCGCCTGCTGCGACTGACGAGCGACCAGTTCTTTGATTTCGGCGCGGGCGGCGGCAACGTGCCCGGTTAACCTCTCGCGTTCAGCGCGCAGCGCTTCGAACAACTCGTGCAGCTTGATCACAGGTGTCGGTGAGTCAATCTGATCGGTTGCGGTGTCGCCACGAAGATCCAGGCACTTCGTGAACGAAACATTCTGCAACGACGACCAGCACGTAACTTCTGCGGCCTGCAACGGCGCCGCAATGACCAGACCGGCCTCTGTGTACGGCCAGCCTGCGTCGGCCGCCTGGTACTGCACCAGTTCAATCTCCGGATATTCTGCGAGCAGAGCGCTCGCCCGTTCCAGGTTGCGACAAAATACGCGGACTTTAGTTTTGCCTATCAGCCAGGGAAGGATTTCGCGCGCGAGCTTTCCTGAGCCAAGCACTGCGACGGAGGGCATTCCCTTTACGTGCTGTCGCACCAGACTTCCATAGGACTGACTCCCGAGACCCTGCAGGTGACGCGCGCGGACACGCTTGGCGTCAATCATTAGATTCGTCGCGAGCTGGCGCAGGAAATTGCCCCAGGACGAGTTCGGGAACCTGGCGTTTAGCAGGAACTCTTTGAACTGACCCATAACCGCGGTCTCGCCGACGATTGGCGAATTCAACCCGCAGATCACTTCCAACAGAAACGCATAAGCTTCCTGGCCGCGGAAGACTTCGACCGTCGGCGGAATCAGATTGCCGGCTTCGACTGTTTCAATGATCTCGCGATTGTCGTGGGCGTTCAGGAAGAGAATGCGGCGCAGGCAGGTCTGCCATTCGATGCCGTTGAGCACCGCGGGCATTTTGTCCCGCGCTTCCCGCCTGAGGTTAACGATGACCAGTTGGTCAATCACGCGAACATTCTAAGGAAGCCGCGATTTCGATTGTCATCAGTTTGTCATAAAAAGCGGAAATTTTCACAGGCGTGTGATGAGTGTCACAGGAAGGAAGCACCATCGGATCACGGGTCAGAACCG
>JBKPEE010000086.1:0-13513 GCA_046728235.1 Acidobacteriota bacterium | reverse complement strand
GTCCAGCAAATACAAAATAGAATCGCTCGAGGAACATCATTATGCAGCTCGCAAGCTAACCGACGAACTTGCGGTCGTCAGTCTGCTACTTACTCAGCGAGCCACTTTTGACGGCCGCGATCGAAGCGGGGATTTTTATGTCGTCGATATCTGGCAGCAGGATGATGGTCGCTGGCGTATTATCGCGCGTTACTCGAGCCCAATAAACAAGACCTTCGAGCGCTCGACACCGTAAATATTTGAAATGTGAATTCGAGAATTTGCCACGTGGGTGTCCGCAAGCCTGAAAAATCAACCGTTTGGCACAAATCGCGGCAATAAACCCTTAAGGCCACCCACAAGAGTGGCCTTCCTTTTGTTTTTTCTTAAGGAATTTGGCTCCGCAGGTAGGACTCGAACCTACAACCCTTCGGTTAACAGCCGAATGCTCTGCCATTGAGCTACTGCGGAATACCGGCGCGCATGCAAGTAAAGGCAGGACTTGCGCGAACGACTTTTATAACAAAGCGTCACAACGAGGGTCAAGCGAACACGCCCCCAGATGCTGTCTGACCTTGCTTTTCGCTTCAGTTGAGGAGTGATCCGCGAAATCACTAAGAAACACGAAGCGGGTCTGCTTCGTTGCTGTTCGTGGTTTCGTGGATCATAAATTTCATTCCGTGCCCAATTCGCTGGTTAATGAGTGCTTGCACGGTGTTTAATTCCGAAACATCATCGCGACCGCATACGGTTGCGAGCACGCAAAAATGTTGTAGTATGCGACCCGTCAGTGCTTTGCCCATCAGAAAGGTCCCCAAGAAAAATGATTTCATCACATCATCCGAACCCAATGGCGAGAATTCTCTTCCTGCTCTCATTAATCGCGATGCTAACAATCGTCGCGGCCGCCCAGGGTGGGGTGCCGCCGCAACCTTACTTTACAGATCCCGCGATCTCTCCCGACGGTGCGGAAATCGCTTTCGTTTCCGGCGGCGACATTTGGACGGTGGCGGCGGGCGGAGGCGATGCCCACTTGCTCGTGTCGCATCCGGCGACTGAATCGCGGCCGCTCTATTCTCCCGATGGGCGCAAACTCGCATTCGTTTCCACGCGCACGGGCAACGGCGATATCTACATACTGACGCTGGACACAGGCGACCTGAAACGGCTGACGTTTGACGATACGATCGATTTGCTCGATGGATGGTCGGCTGATGGCCGCTGGATTTACTTCACGTCAACCAGCCTGGACGTTGGCACCCCGGACATTCTGAGCGTCAGCAGCGACGGCGGCACGCCCATGCAAGTGAGCGGCGACCTCTACACAGCTGAATATTTTGCCGCACCTTCGCATGATGGGAAGGCCATCGCTTTCACCGGTCACGGTATCGGCGGCAGTCAATGGTGGCGCAAAGGGCACAGCCATATTGATGAAAGCGAGATTTGGGTCATGCGTTTTGGCGTAAAGCCCGGCTATGAACAAGTAAGCGAAGGTGGCGCGAAAGAGATGTGGGCCATGTGGAGCAAGGACGATCGCACGATCTACTACGTCTCAGATCGCAGCGGCGCCCAAAACATCTGGGCGAAGGACCTCAACGGCAAGACGCGCCAGGTAACGCAATTCAAGGATGGGCGCGTGCTTTGGCCCAGTATCGGCGCCGACGGCCGCACCGTGGTATTCGAACGAGACTTTCAAATCTGGAAGGTCGACGCGACCAGTGGCCACGCGAGTGCGATAAACATAACGCGCCGCGGCGTGCCAGCCGGTCCGGCGATCGACCATCTGCGCTTAAATGAGGGCATCTCTGAGATGGCTTTGTCCCCGGATGGAAAGAAGGTCGCGTTTATCGTCCGCGGCGAAATCTTTGCCGCCTCTGCGAGCGACGGTGGCGATGCCGCGCGCGTGACGTACTCACCGGCGGAAGAAAGCCAGGTAGCCTGGTCAGCCGACAGCCGCCGGCTCGTCTATGTTTCAGACCGCGATGGCCCAACGCACCTTTTTGTCTATGACTTTGTCACCAACACCGAATCGCGAATCACCAATGATCAAGCCAGCGACGATACGCCGCAGTTTTCACCCGACGGAAAGTCGATCGCCTTTGAACGCGGCGGACAGGAGATTCGCGTTTACGAAATCGACGCTAAGAAAGAACACCTGGTAGCTAACGCACACCTGGAACGGCCGCCGCTCAGTTCGGATCGACCATTTGCCTGGTCGCCCGACAGCAAGTGGATCGCTTACGTGCCGGTAGGCGACAAGTCTTTCAAGAACGTTTTTGTGGCGCCGGCTGCCGGCGGAGACGGGCGGCAGGTCAGCTTCCTCGCCAACGGAAACTGCAACACCATTACCTGGAGCCCGGACGGGACGTTTCTCTTGTTCGATACCAATCAGCGTACTGAGCCCGGGCAGGTGGCGCGGGTCGATCTGATTCCGCGCACGCCAAAGTTTCGCGAAGATCAATTTCGCGATCTCTTCAAGGAAGAAACACCGCGCACTCCTTTGCGGCAACCGCCCGCGACTGAGCCCCAACCGGCGCCTACACCCGCGGCAATGCCCAGCGCCTCGCCAACGCCTGATGCAAAAGGTAAGCCGGCGCCGAAGCCTGTCCAGATCGATTACGATCAGATCCGGCGTCGCCTGGCGCTGATTCCCGTCGGCGTCGACGTGCGTTATCAAACAATCAGCCCTGACGGAAAACTGCTTTTGATGATCGCGGCGGTGGCGAACCAATTGAATCTTTACGTTTATCCGCTCGACGAATTATCGAAGGACCCGTTTGTCTCCAGGCAGCTGACTTCGACTGTCGGTTTCAAGAGCGGCGCGCAATTCTCACCCGACAGCAAGGAAGTCTATTACCTCGAAGCGGGTCGTCTGAACCTGATTCCGATTGAGAACAGACAGGCGCGGCCGATTGCCGTCACTGCTGAGATGGACGTTGATTTTGCGCGCGAGAAAACGGAAGTGTTCCAGCAGGCCTGGACCTATGTGCGCGACAATTTTTTTGATCCAGGTTTCAACGGTGTCGACTGGAACGCGGTCCACGACAAGTATGCGCCGCTGGCCGCCGGCGCGCGCACTGGCGACGAGTTGCGAAGAATTATTTCTGAGATGCTCGGCGAGTTGAACGCGTCGCATTCAGGAATCGCGGCCCCGTTCAGTACCGCCCAGCCGGCGGCCATCGGCCGGCTTGGGGTGCGCTTTGACGCGCAGGAATTCGAGAACAAAGGGGCCCTGCACGTGACGGACGTCATTCCCTTAACACCCGCAGCCATCGGCGGCGTCAAACCGGGTGAATACCTGATCTCTGTCGACGGCACGAGCGTCGGGACGCACACCAACCTTGATGAGGTGCTGGCCTACAAAATCGGTAAGCGCGTGGTGCTTTCGATTGCTTCCGCGGCTGATGGCGCACAGAAACACGATGTCGTGGTGCGCCCGATTAGCGGAGCAAATGAACGCAATCTGCTTTATCGCAGATGGATTGAAAACAACCGCGCGTACGTGGCCAAGCTGAGCAACGGCCGCCTGGGCTACATTCACATGGCGGATATGTCCGCCGGGGCTCTGACCCAGCTTTATGCCGACCTCGACGCGGAAAACCAGAAACGCGAAGGCGTGGTGATCGATGTCCGCAACAATAATGGCGGCTTTGTGAACGTCTATGCTATCGATGTGCTGGCGCGTCGCAGTTACTTCAACATGCAGCCGCGGGGCTTTTCGGTGGTGCCCTCGCGCAGCGCGCTGGGGCAGCGCGCTCTCGAGCTGCCGACGGTTTTGATTACGAACCGGCACACGCTTTCGGACGGGGAAGACTTTACCGAAGGCTATCGCTCGCTGCATCTCGGTAAAGTCGTGGGCGAGCCCACCGCCGGCTGGATCATCTATACCTCCGGCGTGCAGTTAATCGACGGCTCAGCTTTGCGTCTGCCGTTTGATCGCATCACCGCCAATGATGGAGAGCTGATGGAGATGCATCCGCGGCCAGTTGATATCCCGGTGGCCAAACCAGTCGGCGAGAGTTTGATCGGAAAAGACAGCCAACTCGAGGCAGCCGTGACCCAGTTAATGAAGGAAGTCGTGAGCCGATCGAGAGGGAATTGAGCCGCGCCGACGCTTTGCCTCAAAAGTCGGCGAAGCCGACGAATGAGAATAGCCCACCGATTCATCGGTGGGGGTTGAATGCATGCAAAGACGTAGTCCGTGAAACGGACGGCTGAATCACAAATGTTCTACGTCCATAGGTTTGTCAGTCGTCCGCTTCGCGGACTGCTTGGATCTATACCTAGTAACCCAGCGCTAAAGCGCTGGGCTATTTCCGCTCCGTCCGCTTCGCGGACCAGAACAAGACTAGTTTTGAGGCAACGTTCCGCGCCGAAATTGATGTCGCCGGCTGAGGCGGTGGGAATCTTGCCAAAATGATTCCCCCTCGCTGACCCCACCGCTTACCCCTCCCGTTTACGGCGAGGAGAAAGTCATAATTGACTGGCAATGCGAAGCCAGAAACTCAACCGGCTAATCGACCGGGGAATACTGTTTTCTGAGCCGTTGGCTACTCATAAGGCCCCGCTCAGAAGCAAAGCCGGCATGGATGCTCCGTGCAACGAGGAGATGGAGGCAATTTTCGACGAAGTAGCCATGGCCTTTGGTGGCACGTTCAATAACTTTCAGGACGACTTGGGCGAAACTCATTACGATTGGCAGTTTCACCTGTCTCCCGGCATCACGATCGAAAGAATGAGAAATGAGATGACCAACCTCGGATTCGTCGAGTTTCGAAATCTCAATGTCCGAAGTCATTATCCCACGCTGCCTTTCGATCTGGGCGGCTTTCATTGGAAGGGAAATGTCCGCGGCAACTGGTATCACATCGAATTCAGAAGGACCGCCCGGCGCCGGAATGAAGTGCACGCCGTCGATGCTCATTACGATGTCGACCGGCCCAGTTTCATCTTTCATCGAACTGCCACGGGTAAGCGCGAGTGCGACGAACCGTGACAGCCCTCATTACTGCTTCAGGATTCGCGCAATCGTGATCAAGGCCCCGAGATGGTTCGAGTTGTGATCCGCCAGCACCAGGGCTTCGCGCAGGATTGTTTGTCCCGTCCCGTGCGGAATCTGTGCAAACAAATCGATTGAAGCATCCCGCACGAGATCCTCAAAGGCCTGCAAATCGCTGCGAAACTGCGCGACCGTTTCCTGCCACAACTCCTTCGATCCGGCATGGGCTTCGTCAGGCCAGTAGCCTTTGGGCCACTTTGGTGAGACATGATCGGCACTCCGCGAGAACTCGAGAATGTCCCACTGCGCGATTCGCATGTGCTCCAGCACTTGCCACGCGGTGTAGGGAAGACCCGCCACACGTTGTCCGCATTTTTCGACCGGAAAATCTTTGAGGAAATCATCAAAGCTGACATGGGCGTTACCGCCATCCAGTAGCGAGATCAATTGCTCGCGCAGTGATTGGTCGTTTGGTGATTGATTCATTGGTTATCCTCCCATCGGTCCCATTCGTCCTATTGGTCCCATGGGACTTATGCGACGAATGGGACCGATGAGACCAATTCAATTCTTCCGCTTAATTCGATACGCGTCGTAGCGACACATGTCGGAATAATCACAGAACTTACAGGTCAGTTTGCCCAGCGATGGTTTGACTCGGAAATGCCCGCCGCGCATGCCATCGATGAACTGCCAGACGCGCTTGGCTACCTCCCGGCGAATTCGTTGCCACTCCAGATCGTCTAATTTCGTTCGCGGGCTGCTCACACTGGTACAGTCAGCATAAGTCGTTCGATACAGGCCCTGGTTGAGGCGCGCGCCCTTGCCGCGCAACGTGTAATATCCGCCGCCGCCCAATTCAAAGCGCGGCAGAAATAGTTGCTCGAGCGCTGCCAGATAGATGGGAATCTGCACCTGGCGACCGCTCTTAATATCATCGAGACTCGCGCCCTTTGAGAGCTTGTAGTCATAAGCGATCGCCAGTTCTTCCGCTTCGTTCACATCTACGCGATCGATTTGCCCTTGTATCAGCGCGGCTTCTGTCGTGGCGTCCGCCCGTGGCAGCTTCAAGTACTCGCGCGTTGAATATGGATCACTTGCTTCCGCCGCGCGGCCAAAGGCCAATTCGAAATAAGCCGGCCGCACGCCGCGCCCACTGGTCTTCTCCTGCAGCTTCAACTCGTAAAGCAAAACCTGGTCGAGAATCAGTTTGCGAATCTCACAATCGATCTTCCAGATTCGTTCATTCAGCGGCGGCACTTTGTCTTCGTGTTCCTGGAAAACCTGGTCAGCCGTCGCGGCCAATTCGTTGCGCAGCCCCTCTCGATCGCGTGCCGGCAGGTAGTCGCGGCGATGTTTTTCAAAGAAACGGCGCAGGATGTCGTGCAACAACTTGCCCGCGTCAATCGCCTGCAAATCGAGCGCGGCTTCGCTGCGCGGCTCAAGTCGCAGGACGCGATTGCCGAAAAAGCGGAAGGCGCAATTCCCGTAGGTGCTCAAGCGGCTGGCGCTATAGACATGTTCAGGGCCGAAGTGCCGGGCCAGCATCAGACGCAGATCGGCACTGGTGATCTCGCCATCGTAAGGCCCGAACCACTCGCCGTGACGAGCCTGCTCAATGCCGATCCGGTGCAGCGCGGATTTCGAGATGTAGTTTCGCCTGGCCGCGAGTGACAATAGTTCTCCGGCAATTGATTGTGGCGCGTCCCTGTCCCGGCCGGAATGACTTCTCGCTTGCGCCTGACGGACCAGTAACGTGCTTAGTTCAGCGGCGCTGGAAGCGGCCCTGGCGTCGCGCGCGTCAATGTCGCTCCGAATCTGTTTGACTTCGATCGGCGCCGGCGCGATCGCGCGTCGCAACTCTTCGATGTAGTACGATGCTACGGTTTCCGCCCCATCGTTCAACGCCAGCGGCCGGGTCAGATACAAACGCTCAGTAGCGCGGCACGCGGCCTGGTAAAAATAATGTTCTTCCTTGAGCAACGTATCTGTGGAAATGTCTTCAAGAAAGATGCCATGCTTTTGCAGCCGCAGACGTTCCTCATGCGGGTAAAGCCAATCGCGCGAAACTCGCAGGGGGAAACCACCTTCGATCATTCCGGCGATAAAAATGGCGCGAAAACTGAGACCGCGCACGTCCGTAGCTTCAAGCACACGCAACCCGTCGCGATTTGGCGCGCCGAGGGAAAGCGTCTGCGATTTTAGACATCGCTCAACTTCGTCGATGAAGGCCGGCAGTGTTACGCGCGGCAATATGTCCAATGTTGCCCTTGCCGGCGCTCGGGCTGGGGCCACAATCCCGTGAGCAGCTTTGAAGGCACGCACCGCCGCGGCGATGGCGCGGCGCAAACTCTCGCGACCACGCACATCAAAGGTCGCCTGCGGAATATCGGCAGCCCCCGCTTGGCGCTCAAATGGCGCGTTAACCTGGTTTGAGAACTGGAGCTGACCGAGCAGGAGCAACACCGCGCGTCGCAACTCATCGGCCGTCCCTTCTTCCGGTGTCGCCGCCAGCAGTTGCTGCAACCGCCTCATTACGAGGATCGTCCAGGCGATCCCGGCGGGATGGATCGGAGCCGGCTTCCTTTTTCGATCCATCGCCGCCTCGTCTTCCGATGGCGCTTCATCCTCGGCCGTCGCGGCCGGGTCCGATTCTTCTCCGCCGATCAAACTTTGCGCAGCTTCAGCCGAAGGAAATACCCGGATCAGTTTTTGCGCCCGGCCGATCCAGGCGTTGACGCGCAATTCGCTGCCGACATACGCGATTACATTTTCCAGTGCGTCGGGGTTCCAGCGGCCAATGCCGAGCGCGACGCGCAACTTATCATGCGACGCAGTTTGTTTGTTTGCATCATCAAGCAGCGATGAGTACTTTTCATCAAACTTTTTAGCCAGCTCATCAAGGCTGTTGCCTGAGAGGCGAAAATAATCGGTCTTGATCAAGTGGGCGATTTCGCTGGCCTTGGGGTTGGCAACATCCTCGCGCGGGTTCTGTAAGAGCTGAAAAAGTTTTCCGCAGGCCCGAATTGCCGGCACTTCGTTCGCTTCGATGCGACGCTCCAGATTGCAGGGAATTGATTCATCGGCGAAGACGCGCACGATGGTGTCCGCATACGCGGCCCGTTCACGCACGACCAGCGCAATATCCGAGAGTCGGTAATCACACTTAAGGATTAATTGTTTGATCTCTTTGGCGATTGAACGGATCTCAACCTCCCGGTCTGAACATTCGAGCAGCAGCGAAGTTGCCGAGCTACTTGCGTCCGTCTCGCAACCGCTAAAGAGGCGCGCCCGTAAGTCGCTTCCTGAGATCGAGTCGATACTCTGGACGATTTCAAACGGCGCAATCGACTTGAGATGCTCAATTGTCGCCGCGAACGGTCGAAAGATCTCCGGGTTGTGTTCATCGCGATTGAGGTTGACGATCACGTCTGCAATGCGCGGGATCAAACACTTCAGAATCTCTCCCTGTACCGGCGTGAAATCAAAAAAACCATCGAGCACCAGCAGTTCGATTTGGTCGAGCCAGGGCAGGGAAACCGCGACTCCCTCGACTTCGCCAAGCATGACCTGCAGCGCGCGGAGCTGGTCGGCGTCTTCGTCGGTCAGACAGTTTTGATCCAGGGCGTACGAATACTTTTCGTAGATCAGTGCGACTTCGCGATCGAAATCGAATTGGGACTTTGGTTTTTGATCTTTGGTCTTTGGACTTTGGATGGTTTCCTGTTCGCGGGCTGTAATGGCGCTTTTGAATTCAGCCGCCGTTTTTCCGGCGCGTTGCAGCTCCCCAATCAGGGACGCGATCGTGTTGACGCAACCCTCGCGATTCGCGAGCGGCTTGATCGCCTGAAGCTGTCCCGCGACGCTTAACTGTTTGATGATTTGGGAGATAAGACTCTTTCGCAGCGGGAGTTCTTCGCGATCGATGGAAATTCGGAGCGGTAGCCCGGCGAAGTCAGAACCGGGAGCGGTAGTGACCGGGTCATGGAAACGCTTCGCCGAAATTTCAACGTCCTTACTTGACCCGGTCGCTACCGCTCCCGGTTCTGACACCGTCGCCTCTGACAGTATCCGTCTAACAAAGCCGCGAAAGAGATAGACAGGAAACTCGCCCCAGACGCCGCGCGCGTTCTGGCCATCCAGTAGTTTGCCGGTAACCAGATCAAGTAGCGGGTGCGACGCGGCAATGTAAAGCAGCCGGTCAGACTGCCCATTGGCGAAATATTCAGCGCATCGCGCGAGCAGCCGTTCGCGATTGTTGCCGAGGATAGGACCTAACCAGATTTCTTTTGGCAATGTCAGTAGTACCCGAACGCAACGGCAACCTCACTCAGAGCCGAGTCCGCCTGCCGCCTTTGAACTGAGCAGCGGTAAGGGCTCATCTTCATCGACCTCTGGTTCGGCCACCAATTCCGGAAACAATCCGCCCTCATCGAGACTCAGCGGCCGGGCCGACTTGTCTATCCGCTCGAGTGATTCAACTTCATCGCCGCTGATGGCGCTGCGTTCCTTGAACTTGCGCGCCGTGACCAGCACCCGCGCTTCAAGCGAGCCGACACCTTTGTTGTAAGACTCGAGCGCGCGATCGAGGTTTCGGCCGATGTCCGAAAAGTGCGTGAGGAACGTTCGCAAGCGATCGTAAAGCTCCTTGCCGAGTTTTCCAACTTCATCCGCGTTGGCCGCGCGCTGTTCCTGCTGCCATCCGTACGAAATGGCTTTCAGCAACGCGATGAGCGTCGTGGGCGTGGCAATGATGACCTTTTGATTGATGCCGTCTTCAATCAGTTTTGGGTCCTGTTCCAGCGCGGCACTGTAAAAGCTTTCACCGGGCAGAAATAAGAGAACGAATTCCGGCGTCGGTTGCACCGCTTCCCAGTAGGACTTGCGGCTCAACGCCACGATGTGCGCGCGCACCAGTCGTGCGTGCTCCTTCAATCGCTCAAGCCGAATCGCATCATCGGCTGTCGAGATCGATTCATAGAAAGCTTCGAAGGGAACTTTGGCATCGACGACAATCGTGCGGTTCCCGGGCAGGCGCACGATCACATCAGGTCGGAGGCGACCATCTTCAAGGGTGATGGTTTCCTGTTCTGTGAAGTCGCAATACTGGACCATGCCCGCCAGTTCGACGACCCGCCGCAATTGAATCTCGCCCCAACGTCCGCGAATGTGCGGGGTGCGGAGAGCTTTGACAAGATTACCTGTTTCGTACTGCAACTGTTGCTGAGACGCGGCCAGGGTTTTGACCTGTTCGATTAGTCCCGAATAAGCGCCGGCGCGGATACGCTCCATTTCTTCAATCTTGCCGTCGACTTTTTCCAGCGATTCCTTCAGCGGCTTAACCAGTTGATCGATCGCCTGGCGTCGTTGCTCAAGATCGCCTTTGGCTGTTTGCTGAAACTTTTCCAGGGTCGCGCGCGCCAGATTGAGAAACTCTTCGTTGTTGTCCTTGAGAGCGTCGCGCGAAAGAGCTTTGAATTTTTCTGAAAGCGCCTCAGCCGCCTGCTTGAAGGACTCAGAACGCTCCATCGCTGCCCGGCGTTCGCCTTCGAGGTTGGCTTTTAGCTGCACGTTGTCGTTCCGTAACGCCGCGCTTTCGCCGGTTTCCTGGTCGAGCGCATGCTGTAACTTGAGCAGTTCCTTCTCTCTGGCGTCAATCCGTTCGTTGAAAGTGGCGATTTGAGTAGCGCTGCTCGCCTGACCTTCTTCGAACGAGCGTCTGACCTGGCTTTTAAGAATCAGCCAGGCAAGCAACGCGCCGATAACCGCGCCGACAAGCAGAATAAGAATAGGAACAAAACTCGTCATGGAAACCCAGTTTACCAGAAGTGTTGCAAAGATGAAACAGTGTCGCAAGTCAGAACCGCCTGCGGTAGCGGGCGGGCCAGTCGGGCGCGTCTCGCTTCTTACCACGCAGGTGGTTTCGGACTAGGCCCGCCCGCTACCGCAGGCGGACTTGGCCCGCCCGCTACCGCAGGCGGTTATGACTTATCCCCCGAAGCACGCTACCATGCGTTCATAAATCTTTCGGGTTACCCGCACATCATTGAGATTGTATTCACGAATCTCGGCCAGCTTGCCGGCCTGGTAAAGTTCAAAGACACGGCTGCCTTCAACTTCAGAAGTCTTGCTCGATTCAATCCCCAGCGCCCAGGCGATGTCGTCGAGCGCGACCCGATTACGACTGCCCAGCCACCAGGCGCGCATCGTGTCGTACACTCCCTGTACATTGAATTCGCTGAGATCGATAAACGGCTTCACGGCGATATTGTTGGCAAGGCAGCGTTGAAAAATGAACGGCAGATCAAAGTTGATGAGGTTGTGGCCGACCAGCAAGTCGCATTCAGGATCGAAATCAGTCATTAAGGCGAGAAAATCCTTTAGCGCCTGACCCTCTTCCTGTTCGTTTCCCGCTTCATCGATGCCGAAAGCATGCTCGCTTTGACTGCCGGGTACGCCCTCCATGATAAAGCCGGGGACGGGCCCGACGTGCACCGCGATCGACAGAATTCTTCCTGACGTCGCATTCAGCGAGCCGAGCTGATAGACGCGTTCTTCTTCGGCGGCAATGTCTTCGAGATAACGTTGCTGCTGTTCGAGGCGCATGTAACCGAGTTTTAGTTCCTTCTCGAGCTTTGGGCCAACGCGTTCGCGATAAGAGGCTATCGCCAGCGTTTCAATGTCGAGCGTGAAGGCGCGCGGCAGCAGGGGATCGCAGCCAAGGTATTCGCGATATTGGTCGATCGTGATGGGCCGATATTCCGAGACCACGAATTGCGATCGATCCTGGAACGATTCGAGCTTGCCGGTGATTCCCCAGAGACCGGGGCGCAGGTCTTCGCGCCCTTCAAGTACTTCCGCCCAGATTTTCAGCGGCAGTCTTCCCGTCGCGTTCCGCGCGTTTGCGTCGCGAAACGGTTTGCCCTGTTGTGTTCGCCGGTCGCGCACTGACGTGACCGCGACCATCAACCAGACTTCTTCCGAGAATGGGAGTTCGGGGATGGGGATATTGCCCTTCATGCGACACGGCTAGCTAACAAAGTCAGTGCTCGATTCATCAAATCCCGGCCGAATGAAATCGCGAGCATGCTGGAAACGCGCCTCGACTGAGCGCCGCAGCCGATCGAGTTCGATGAGCATCGGCTTAATAGTCCGCGATTTGTCAGGCAGCGATATCTGTAAAGCGCGCCACGCCGCGAGTGATCGATCGATAGCGATCAGCGCCATCTTGGCTGACCCGTTTGCGTCTATCAACGACGACCTGGCAACGATTTTTTCGTAGTCCAAATCCTCGTCGTCGTCATCTGCGGACTGCATGATATCGAAAGACAGAAACTCTTCCGGATCAAAATCCTCTTCATCAACGTTACTGGCGCCACTCAGGGCGCGCATCAGTTTCACCGCGATGAAAAACTGGTACCAGCGAATCACCTCAATCGCTTCACTAATAGTGACGTCGGTGTCGGTCGTGTCGGTGCCCGGCAGATCGCTATGAACGTCAGGTTCGGCCCCGAATTCGTCCCGGAACCAGCTCTCGACGGCGGTCGCGTATTCGGTCGCTGCCTGCGCCATATGGTCCTGACTGGCTTCGGCCATTGCGCGATCGTGCGCGGCCATCTCTTCGGTGACGTCGATTGAATCAAGATCGACACCCTCTTCGGCCGCCCATTCGGCAATCATTTCCGCAGTATCGCGAAAGATATTTCGCAGCTTTAGCCAGAATTTCTCGTTGCTGATGTCGCGCAGTTCGGGGCGGTTTGCATCGGGATCAGCCTGCTCGGTCGCATACAGCCGGCAGCGAGAGGTGAAGGCGCATCGCTCGCACCATCGGTCACAATAGTTGAAAATGCCGGAAATGAACTTCGGATCATCGGCGAGCTTTTTCAGATGGTTACGATGCATTGAGATGACACTTAATGGGTTGCCGGACAGTGCCGGGTGATCGAATGGTTAAATTCGAAAAGCATTCTAAGGTATTATTCTGTTTGTCGCCATGAATTCGGACGTGCCGGCAACGAATTATTTGATCCTCATGGCGCCTTTGCCTCAAAAGTCTGTGCACTGAACGCTTGGAGCTGGACTGCTTTGTCGCCGCGTAGCGGCGAATTGAATTTAGCCCGGCCTTTCAAGGGCAATGACATACTGGGTAATCAAGATGAGTTTGGTGGAGCTTATCTCCCTTCTCCCTTTGGGAGAAGGGCTGGGGATGAGGGCCTACGGCGCGCCGATATTTTTGAACCAGTCATAAGCCCGATCTTTATGGCTCGCGAGCCGGCGGCATTTGGGACGCTTACATTCGCGTGCAAGGTGTCAAAGAATTGTACGAGGCGGTGAAAGACAAGGTCGAGATTAAGCTGGCCCTGCGCCGGCAGCCATACGGCGATAGGGAGTTCGAGGTCAAAGACTTGAATGGTTACATTCTGGTTTTCAGCGAGTTGATCGATTGAACAAGCAGAAGAGGAACATTGGGCTGCGGGAGGTCGCTTTGGTTGCCGGAATCGCGGCAACCTATTTCGTCGCCGCGAAGATCGGACT
>JBKPEE010000085.1:0-13135 GCA_046728235.1 Acidobacteriota bacterium | reverse complement strand
GATTGTTCGCGCGCATGACTGTAACGGCGACCAGTTCGAACTGGACGGAAATGAATTGACCGCGCGCTGCATGCTGCATGAGACGGATCATTGCGACGGTATCGTCTTCCTCGATCGCATGTCGCCACTAAAGCGCGAAATCGTCAAACGCAAGATTAAGAAGTTACAGAAGGCCGGTGAATGGCCGTCATAGGTACGCAAGCCGCCGGCCTGATGTCTCAAACTAAGAAAAGGAATGAGCACGCCGGAGGCGTGCGCAGCAAACTATGCCAACCGAATTTCAAAACGAACCGCTTACTGACTTCAGCAAAGAAGAAAATGTCCGCGCCATGCGGGCCGCGCTTGAAAAAGTAAAAAGGGAGCTCGGCCGCGAATACCCGCTGGCGATCGGCGGCGAGCGCATCAAGACCGGTGTGACACTCGACAGTATCAATCCGGCGCAGCGGGCGCAGGTCGTTGGTAAATTTCATAAGGCGACGAAGGAACTCGCCAACCAGGCAGTCGAGACTGCACACGAAGCTTTTCAGACCTGGCGCATCGTGCCCGCACAGGAACGCGCGCAGTTGATCTTTCGCGTCGCCGAGTTGATGCGACAGCGCAAGCATGAGTTCTCAGCCTGGATGATCTACGAAGTCGCGAAGACCTGGCCTGAGGCTGATGGTGACACCGCCGAAGCGATCGACTTTCTTGAATTCTATGGTCGCGAGATGTTGCGCTATGCAGACGATCAGCCGCTGGTAAAAATCCAGGGCGAGCAGAATCACCTGGAGTACATTCCGCTGGGAGTCGGCGCGGTCATTCCGCCCTGGAACTTTCCCTGCGCGATCATGGCCGGTATGACAGCGGCGGCGATTGTCACCGGCAATACGGTCGTGTTGAAGCCTTCTTCGGACGCGCCGGCGATTGCTTACAAGTTTTTTGAGCTGTTGGAAGAAGCCGGGCTGCCGCCGGGTGTGGTGAATTTTATGACCGGCTCAGGCGCCGAGGTCGGCGACGTTGTCGTTGATCATCCCAGGACCCGTTTCATCGCTTTTACCGGATCGAAAGAAGTGGGCTTGCGGATCAATGAGCGCGCGGCTAAGACACAGCCGGGCCAGCTTTGGATTAAGCGGGTCGTGGCTGAGATGGGTGGGAAAGACGCGATTATTGTGGCGGATGACGCGGACCTCGACGAGGCCGCCACGGGCGTGGTGCAATCGGCGTTTGGCTTTCAGGGTCAAAAGTGCTCGGCTTGCTCCCGCGCGATCATCGATGCGCGCGTCTATGATCCGATGATCGAAAAGATTGCTGAGCGCGCCGCCAGGATTAAGTTGGGCGACCCGGTCGACAATGCGAACACGATGAGCGCGGTCATTAACGAGCAGGCTTTCAAGTCGATTAACGGTTACATTGAAAAAGGAAAGGCCGAGGGCGGACGCGTCGTTGCCGGCGGTGGGTCAGATGGCGAGCAGGGATTCTTCATTGAGCCGACGGTGATCGCGGACGTGAAGGCCGGCTCAACCATCGAACAGGAAGAGATCTTTGGCCCGGTGCTGGCGGTAATTAAAGCCAACGACTACCGGGACGCGTTGCGAATCGCCAATGACACTCAGTTCGGTTTGACGGGCGCCGTGTACTCGACCGACGAGGCGAAGCTCGATCGCGCCCGCAACGAGTTTCACGTCGGCAATCTTTACCTGAACCGCAAGTGCACCGGGGCTATGGTAGGTGTCCACCCGTTCGGCGGCTTCAATATGTCAGGCACTGATTCGAAGGCCGGGGGTCGCGATTATCTGCTGCTCTTCATGCAGGCAAAGCTATCGTCAGAGAAAGTCGGCGCGACGCGCAAGCGAGCGGAAGCGGGAACGGCGGTCTAGAGGCTAACAAACTGGCGGGGGCAAGCCCCCCTTCCTAACCTGAGAGGTTACTTAGATGACCTTTTCCGCGTTCGACATCAATCGCTGATTACAAACTCAACTGCAAATTACCTCAAGGTCAGGAAGGGCGGCTTGCCCCCGCTCTTCCTAATCGCTTTCCACTAAAGTAAGCTCGATGCGCATCGTCTTTATGGGCACACCTGAATCAGCGGTGCCGTCTCTGCGGCGGCTCGTCGATGATGGCCACGAAATCGCTGCGGTCTGGACCCAACCGGACAAGCCTGCGGGCCGCGGCAGGAAACTTCATCCATCGCCGGTCAAAGAATTCGCGCTGCCGCACGGCCTCGCTGTTCACCAGCCGCCGAAAATCAAAACGGCGGAAGCGAGCGCTCTGTTTGCCTCACACCAGGCGGATGTCGCCGTCGTGGTCGCTTATGGAAGAATCCTGCCGCCTGAATTTCTTGCGGCGCCAAAGCGTGGCTGCGTCAACGTGCATTTCTCTTTGCTACCCAGGTATCGTGGCGCCGCGCCGGTGAATTGGGCAATTGTAAATGGGGAAAGCGACACTGGCGTGACCACCATGCGCATCGTGCAGGAACTGGATGCGGGACCTATCCTTTTGCAGAGAGCCGCAAAGATTGGTGAGCATGAAACAGCGCCGGAGCTAATGTCACGACTCGCCGGCACGGGCGCGGATTTGATCAGCGAGACGCTCCGTAACCTCGATCAAATCGAGCCGAAACCTCAACGCCACGCGGAAGCCACTTTCGCTCCGATGCTCAAGCGGGAAGACGGGCTAATCGATTGGACAATGGATGCGTCCTCAATCGAGCGACGCGTGCGGGGATTTCAACCATGGCCCAATGCTTTTACGAGTTTGAATTCGCAGCGCCTGATTGTTTGGCGGGCGGAGGCCGTAGGCGGCGAACATATGTCGCGTATGCCAGGAACTATCGTCGATACTCGCAGAGACTTACTTACCATAGCTTGTGGCGACAACACGGTACTTGGAATTTCAGAACTCCAACCGGAAGGATCACGACGAATGAAATCTCGGGACTTTCTTAATGGCCGAGACGTCAAAGTCGGCGATATCGTTCGCTGATCTAACTTAGCAGATTAGACTGGAACGCAACCGTCCCGGTTGCTGTTTAAGCCGGGGCAAGCGCGGACGTTTGCGCTTCAACTCACAGATGGATGACAAACGCTCGCCGCCAGATATTTGGCGCAATTGATCCGCGCGCGGCGGTTGTCAGCAGAATCAGGTAATTTGCTTCGCCGCGCATTTCAGAAACGGCTGCCCTGTCGATCGTCGATTGCAAATTGTTTTTGTCGCCTCGCGCCGGTCCAATTAGCGCCAGCCGTCGCAGGCACGTGTACAGATGCTCGAGTCCTGAACCGAACCGGCCGCTGTCCTCGCCCAACACCAGACGAACTTCGGCGCGTTCTTCAATGAAATGCTTCACCAGTGAGGCCGCCTGGGTTACTCCATTTTCGAATCGGATTCTGAAGTTCTCTTCATCGATGTCGTCGGTAAGAGTCGGATCCAGCACGATCGTAATTCGGCGTTCATCTTCCGCCGTGAATTCACGCACTGTCAGCCGTCGCGCGCGCGCCGTCGCTTTCCAATCAATATGTCGCAGATCGTCGCGCGCCTGGTAATCCCGCAACAGCAACAGGTCCTGACCTGCGCCGCGCCTGAGCGAAGTTGTCTGGCCCGACTGCAACGGCAGCAGGTTCAGTTGGTCAGTAATTGGTTCGGGCTTCGGGTAAACGACAATATCCACGTCGCGGGCGCTGAGACGCCTTCGATGACGAAAGAAGCCGAACGGAAAGCGCGTGGAAAGCTCGAAGCCCTTGACGAGCACATGACCGCGTTTGGGAAACATCTGCTCAATCGATTGCTCAGCCGCCGCCTGGTGAGGAATGTAAGTCATGTAGGCAAGGGCGGTTTTCTTTGCCAGACCCTGCTTGCGAGGAACGATGCCCGGCCGATCGAAACTGCCACGCATTTCCACCAGGATGGAAAACGAAGGCAGCAGCCGTTTCGAATTGCGGAGCGTCACCAGGACTTCAGCCTGCTCGCCGGCAAAGATGTGATCGGGAAACCGGGCCGAGACATTCAGATCGCGTAACGAAAACCGGGCGGCCATCCACGAGACAAAGATCGTCGACAGCATGATCGACAGCACCATGAACAGCAGATTGTTGCCCGTGTTCCATGCGGCAAAGCCGACGATGACGAGGATGACCACAAAGATCACCCCACCCGTGGTGACTTCGATGGGCAGGCCACTCGCGGCAATCTCGGCGAAAGCCGATCGGGTGAGCGGGGGGATTACCAGAACGATGATGAGCAGCACAAAGACCAGTGACGCAATTGCGCCGGGCGTGCTGAATTCCGGCACGCCGAGTTGTCTGGCCATCAACGTGAGGATGGCCGTCGCCAGTCCAGTCAAGACCAGCAAGGTGCCGAGGACAAGCCGGCCCCAGCGAGCAAAGGATGAAGGATGGTGGGCGAAGGATGAATGGTCTGAAGATCGATCTGCCTCATCCTTCATCCTTGCGGCCTTCATTTCTGCCTACAACGGGACGCTGATCGTCTTCATGATTTCCCGTAGCACAGCTTCGGCCTCTTCGCTGCGCCGCATGGCCGAAGAGTAGCGAGTGCTCACCGCGATCCGGTGCGCAAAAACCGGCACGACCAGCCGCTTGATGTCATCGGGAAGACAGTAAGAACGTTGCTCGGTAAGCGCGAGGGCCTGCGCGGCGCGGAAGAGCGCTAAGGTGCCGCGCGGGCTCACACCGAGATCGAGCATCTCGGAGGATCGCGTCGCGGCCACGATACGCATCAGGTAGTCAACGATCGCGTCATCAACAGAGATTTCGGTGACGGCCTGTTGCAACTCCAGAAGGTCTGAGGCGGTCATCACTGCCTGCATGTCGTCCAAAGGTTCGGCATGCTCGCGGTCGCGCAGAATTTGTTTCTCATCCAGCGTGCCGGGATAACCGATGCGCAAGCGCAGCATAAACCGGTCCAGTTGCGATTCAGGCAGCGGATAGGTGCCGTGGTGTTCAATTGGGTTCTGGGTTGCCAGCACCATAAACGGATTCGGCAACGCGTGGGTTACGCCTTCAACGGTCACGTGCCCTTCGGCCATGGCTTCCAGCAAAGCTGACTGGGTCTTGGGCGTGGTGCGATTAATCTCATCCGCCAGAATAATGTTGGCAAAGATCGGTCCCGCTTTCCATTCAAAGAGCGATTCGACCTGGTTATATACCGACAGGCCGATGACGTCCGACGGCAGCAGATCTGAGGTGAACTGAATGCGCTGGAACGAGCAATCCAGTGCGCGCGACAAAGCGTGAGCCAGAGTCGTCTTGCCAACTCCGGGGACATCCTCAATCAGCAAGTGGCCGCCGGCCAGGAGCGTCACGATCGCCAATCGAACGGCTTCCGGCTTTCCGCGAATTACCCGCTCGACCGCAGATTGCAACAGCTCGACCTTTTCCGCGGCCGTGGTGGCGAGGGCATCCGAATTCGCTGAGCGCAGGTTTCTCATGACTATTGGTGGTCATTCTACATGTAGTTCGGCCACATGACTATGGCCGGTTTCGCGGGCCCGCGCAGGGTCGCTTCGAGGTGGATTCGACGATATCCAGGGGTCAGTTTTGAGAAAATTCTCATTCTCGCCGCCGCTTTAGCGCGGCGACAATGCCTTCGCCCGAAAACGGAAACCGTTTAAACGGTTTCCTTTGGCTTCGTTGGGCCTCGGACACCGGGCTAAAGCCGCCGTATGAATGAAAGCGGCAAATCGACCCAGTATCCAGCCCGCAGGGAAATGACGCCTTGCGCTCCGCTGTAGTAAAATTGCGGCTTAGGTGAGCCGACATCGTGTTCTTTTGGGAACCAACCTGGGTTCTCGCCGTTAAGGAAATTGAGGAAGCTATTATGAAACGAAGTAATCACCCCCGTAGAGAATTAGGTTTCACCCTCATCGAGCTGATGATCGTGATTGCGATTATCGGCATTCTGATTGGCGCCGCCGTGATTGGCTGGAAGACCGCGCAGCGCTCAGCAAATGAGGCGGCCACAATTCAAAATCTGAAAACTATTGCCGCAGTTCAGATTCAATATTTCAACACGCATAGTAGAACGTTCGCGACCTTTGATCAGCTGGTCAAGGAACAGATGCTAAGCTCTAAGTTCGCTGGAAATCCTCCCAACGCCGACGGATACGTGCTCACCATGAAAGTCACGCCCAAAACACCGACGTCGCCGACCGCGTACACGTTGAATGCTGATCCGCAGACGGACAACAGCGGCAAGCGGCACTTTTATATCGACTCAAACGACGGCAGCATTCACGTGAACCAGGATCAGCCGGCCGGGCCGAACGACGAAGTCCAGTAAGAGTCGCGTACGACTGACATCGCATTCTTCACAACTTTATTAAGACAAGAATCGCGCCCCGCCGTGCGCCCCTCCCAATGGGCGGAAAGAAGTGGGCGGAATGACCTTTCCTCGCAAGCAAAACCGTGCCTGCGACCAGCGAAAGTCGCAGATCCTAATTAAATACCTGGCCGTCGTAAAGGCTCGGAGTGAATTACAGCAGACGTCCCGCGAAAAACGGCAGCGGCTCCGCGTCCCGGACTGCAGCCGATGAGGAAATGCAGTGGCCGTGATTGCAGTGACACAATGTGTCATTGCTCAGCCCGCAGGCTTCGCAACAATAAACGTCGTCAGCAGGAATTTTGCACCCACAGATAAGGTTCGCGCAGCGGTGATCGTCAAAATCGAACTTCATGATCTGCCCCAATACTCCTGGAATTGCGCGTCGCATCCCATCGAAAAACATACTCGCAGGAACCACAGCGAAACCATGACGGCCGTTCAGTCAGTGCGAATCCCTGCCGTCCGAGTATGCCGATACTGCCGCACATTGGACACAAAAAGAGGTCGCGGTTGATGGCCTCCGGCGCCAGTTCGACACGGGCGTTAAGTTCTTGCCTGGTTATCACGGGAGCCTCCTTACGCTGGATCTACTGCATGGCCAATCAGGTTTTGATTTGCGCTGCAGAACTGAGATTAGCTTGACTGGGAATTTTGGTGAAACGCCGCATCAAGTGTCCTTCTTAAAAAAAATATTTCGAGAAATTCTGTCGAAAGTCGTACTTGTGTGTTGAGGAGTCGCATCTTCTTTACGACCTCACAGCCGTAACTCCAACGAGTTGAATCTTCGATCAGTTTCAGGATTTATAGATTCGGTGGGACGTGAGAAACGTTGCCCCGTTTTTCTGCGCGGGCGCTTTCGAGAGGAACGACCTGGACCTTGGCGTCGCGGACCTCACCCAGGAAGCGATTGATTACCCAGATCCAACATCGACTTGTCCTCTAACGGTCAAAGGTAAAAATAGTCGCGAAAATCAACAGGTTTTGGCCGGGAACCAGGCCGATTACTCCAGGACTCACGACTCGCCCGCGGAAGAATCCTCCGTCGGGTCCTCTGGAACGATCATAACGATGTTCAAGTCGAAAAATCATCGCGCTCGACTTGAAGGGCAGCTTGTATTCGACTGTCTCGGTCGTGGCCACGACAGTTTGCCGTGCCAGAGTCCAGCGTCCGGTCGTGTCTTTGGCAACTTCGGGACGGAAGGCAACTGCCCAACGCGGACTCAACTGCCAGCGCATCGGCAGTTGCGATGCGAACCACCACGCCCGCGGCGTTCCCGGCGCGTCCACGTTCTTCGTTAAGCAATTCCATCACAGATTGAATCCATCGTTTCTTTCATCAGTCCAATATATCAGTCCAGTGCCTCAGTCCAGTGCCTCAGTCCAGTGCCTCAGTCCAGTGCCTCAGTCCAGTGCCTCAGTCCAGTGCCTCAGTCCAGTGAACGCCCAGAAGCAGATCATCGTCTGACAGCCGTCGAAGACTCAGCTCTCCATGGGGCGGAAATTTATCTTCCATCCACAGGTGTGCGGCAAGATATTTCTCAGCCATGATGGACCAGTATTTGCTCGTTGATACTAAAGCGCGGTACTTCCTTAGCTCGTGAATTTGCTTTATTACTACGTCATCAAAATGGACCGTGATATTGCGCTCTAAACCCTGCGCGTTGGCCACCCGAAAATGACATTGTTCAGATGTGTCAATGATTGAGCGATCGATATCGCAGAGGCGAACGATGCTGTAACCATTTTCGGTGAGAAATTTTATTGGCCGAGAATCCGGTTTCCCGCGCAGACTCGAATTTCCGTCCGGCGAGGGTTTACGCATAGCGAACGAGGATTCAGCTTTTGCCGGCGTGGAACCTACTGTCTCAACTCGGCAACGCCGAGCCAGGTCGATGTCATCCGGCGTCAGACAATCGATGGTGATCCCGGCATCGGGTGGATAACCCTCGTGCTCCCAAAGATAGTCCGCCAGGTGCCGCTCGGCAGAGGTAAGCCAGAAAGCGCTTTCAAATGTCAGCCGGTCGCAACTTCGCCGGATGGCCTCTGCAACCGCGCTTTCGGAAAAACTGACCGTGATTCCGAGTTCATAGCCATAAGGGTCGCGGACGACAAAGCAATGCTTTGTGCCAGTCCGCGGACTTTGTTCGTCCACATCGCAACGGCGGATGATGCAAAAACTGTTTTCCGTCTGTAACTCGATTGGACGTCGCCAGGTGCGCGAGTTTTCGCGATCCGTTTGTGGCGTACTCTTGAAAGTCCTCTGGGCCATCGCACTGAGAACCGACATAACGCCGCCGACCTCCTTGATTGCGGCAGATTGATCGTAAAGGGCAAGGCGTAAAGAAGTGCGAAATGAACCATTAAGAAGTTGTAAAGGTAAGGGACATGAGGTCCGGACTCAGCCTGTCCTAATCTCGGAAACTGAGATGCAATGCAATTGCGATCCGCGAAACCACACGAAAAGTCACGAAAAAACAAGTTCGTGTGTTTTTTGGTGTGATTTCGTGGATCAGTCTGCCAGCTGGACCAGGCGCAAGTTTCGAAACCACCAGGGTGAACGCGTTGAGTTTGGCCTTAGCTTAGAGAAGAGTTCCGCGCAGAATTAGCACTGCCACGCTGAAGTAAATAACTAAACCAGTGACGTCAACCAGGGTCGCGACAAAAGGTGCTGATGATGTCGCGGGATCGAAGCCCAATCGACGCAGCGCAAAAGGGAGCATCGAACCGGCGAGCGTACCCCACAAAACGATTCCAATTAGGGCCACCCCGACTGTGAGCGCCACCAGCGGCCAATGTGGTCCGTAAAGGTTCGAGAACGCCGACCAGACCGTGATCCGCAGGAACCCGATCATGCCGAGAATCACGCCCAGCCCCAGACCGGAAAAAACCTCGCGTCGCATCACGCGCCACCAGTCGCGCAAAGTGACTTCGCCCAGAGCCAACGCGCGAATTACCAGGGTCGACGCCTGCGAGCCTGAGTTGCCGCCGGACGAAATAATGAGGGGCACGAAAAGCGCGAGCACGACAGCACGGGCAATCTCTTTTTCAAAGAAACCCATGGCCGTGGCGGTCAGCATCTCGCCAAGGAACAAAATCACCAGCCAACCGGCCCGTTTGCGGATCATCAGGGGCAGCGAAACCTGCATGTAAGGTTTGTCGAGGGCGCCGGGCTCAACCGCAGCTAAACGCAGGATGTCTTCGGTTCCTTCTTCGATCAACACGTCAATCACATCGTCTACGGTGACGAATCCGACCACGCTGCCGTCCTGTTCGACCACCGGAATGGCCAGCAGATTGTACTTGCCGATCTTCCTGGCGACGTCTTCCTGATCATCGAGCGCGTTAACGGTTACGGGCTTCTTTCGCATCACTTCGATGACCGGCGTCTTGATGTTCGCCATGACCAAATCGCGCAATGAAACGGCGCCGAGCAACTTCCCTGTCTGCGGCTCCATGACGTAACAGGCGTAGATTGATTCCTTCTCGCGCGCTACCGTTCTGATGTGCTTGAGAGCTTCACCCACGATCATCTTCGGATCCAGCCGCACGAACTCAGTCGTCATAATCCCGCCGGCGGTATGCGGCGGATATTGCAGTAGTCCTTCCAGCTCTTTCCGCACATCGGGAGGCAACTTTGGAACAATCAGGTGTCGCGGGTGATAGCCCATCCTTTGGACCACATCCGTTCGTTCGTCGGCTGAAAGACCCGACAATATTTCTGCGGCGCGATTAGGCTCGAGTTGTTCGAGGATCGCCGCGCGCCGCCGCATGATCGGATTATCGAAGAGTTGAATGACGCGAGCGACGGTAAGCATCGAGACGACGGTCGCCGCTTCGACCAGGGTCAACTGATTGATTAGGTCGGCCAGATCGGCCGGCGCAAGTTCGGAAACAAGTTCGCTGATTCCCACAACACTGTCATCCAGCCTTGTATGAATCCGCTCCAGAAGTTTTTTCAGGTCGTTTACAGGCAAGCGCTGCACCTCGCTGTTGTTTAAGCGATCTAATTGGTAGTTTCATTGTGGCGCGGATTTATGGGCGGCCACTCTTCGAAGACCCGCTAGCGTGACCTGGCGCGAATCCCGACGCCGACGGCCGTTAACAGGCAGGTGGTCCAACGCCTTCGCAGGAGCTTGCGGGTCAAGGGACAATTCTAGATCAAATAAAGTTTATTCGCTCATCACGAGATCGCACCTGCGGTACAATGCCGTCCGTCTGTCAGGGCCCAGCATGTCGAATCCAACTTATCGAGCCGCGCACGTCGTCGCGCCAACCATCGAAGCGCATTTTGGCCACCACCTCAGCGAGGCGCGGCGACGCGGTGAGGTTAATCTTGCCCACGCGCCCGATGCCGCCACGATCGAGGCGATCATCGATGCGACTTTTTGGGCCAGCTTTCGCCCCGAAGAAGGAAGATTTCCCAAGATCTCGCTGGCGTATCTTTCACCTGACCAGGCGCGCCACCCGTTGCGGTTTGAGCATCGGCTCCCGGTGACGCCGGCAGTGCTGACAAAGCTCGCGCCCGCAGTTGAACACCCGGGGATTCACCTCGGCGTGTGGCGTGATGGTGAAGAGCTATATGTCTGGGGCGCAACTTCGGTCATTCCCAGCCTGGGCTTTGTGATCGAGGACGTTGAGCCGGGATTACTGGTGATCAAGCACCGCCGCATCGACGGCTTCGGAAAATTCGTCAACGTCGCAATCCTCAAAGGCGAGCAAATCAAGTTAGTCGATGAGCGAGGCACGAGCCTTCCCGATTGCCCGGATCTGCTTAAGTCGTTGCACGCCTTCACTTCCCCCGCTACCTGGGACGACTCGGTGAATGTGCAGGTGCAGTTGGCGGTCTCCATGCGCACGCACGGGCATGGTGGGAGCTTGCTGGTGGTACCCTCGGGCACAATGCGCTGGCAGGAATCAATCGTGCAACCGATTATCTACTCGGTGGCACCCTCATTTTCGAAACTAGCCAAGCTGATCCATAAGCGTCCTACTGAGGAAGACGAAACTGGCTGGATCGCGGCCCTGAGTAACAGCATAGATCTTGTGGCGGGGTTGACGGCGGTTGATGGGGCGACAGTTATCTCGCACGATTATGAAGTGCTGGCGTTCGGCGCCAAGACGCGGCGCGCAACTCATGGAGAAATCGTCGAGCAAATGATGCTCACCGAACCGATCGTCGGTAACCAGGCAGCAGTCGTCCCGCCAGTCCAACATGGCGGCACCCGGCATTTGTCGGCGGTCCAATTCATCCACGATCAACGAGATGCACTCGCCCTGGTCGCTTCACAGGATGGCCGCTTCACCGTGTTTGCCTGGTCGCCATGTGAAGAGATGGTCCACGCCCATCGCGTCGATGTGCTATTGATGTAATTGTTTGTCTGGTACTTCAGGAGCAAGTGGTCAAAGAGCTCTCTGATCCGGCAAGACAAATACCTGGCGAGCAAACTCGGACTGCAGAGTTTCAGGACGATAATACTTTGAGAGTATTCCGCCGTCATGCCATTCGAACAAATCGCCATTAGCCTCAGCGAATTTCTGCCAGCTTTGATTTACTCCCAGCCGTTCGCGGCGTTCGTTGATGAGAAAAAGGTAAGACCAGGTGATCGTCTGGTGATACAAATTCGGTTTGCCGTGCGCGGTGGCAAACCGCTTCAAAGCATCTGAAAACTTCACGACCGCCTCCAGCAGTGGATACCGGGACAGATACAGCCACGCCATCCGGACGTGATCGCGATGGTGAAAATTCTCACCAGGCAGTGTGCCGTCCTCGAAACGCGCAATGAATTCAACGTCGTTCACAACTTCAACCCTTCAGGAGTTATGTTGTTGAGTTTCCAACTCGCGATGGTGCGAGAGCACCGTTATCACCGCCGCGATATAGAGTCGTACGCAGGACCGCGAGCGCGACGCGCTGCTTCAGATTGATCATTTCGCGCCTCCCGTTTTCGCCCGCCGCTTTCCAGTGGCCGCTGCCCTTACGGGAGCTTTTTCCAATAAACGGTGACTCGCCGATGAGTCAAGATCGAGCCGGTAAATCCGTTTGAGATCGGCGATCCGTTGCCGGGTCTCCTCGCTAAACGGATGCTTCCCATCAAAAGCGTGCAGGACGATGCCTTCGATCAGATCGCCCAGCGTCATGTCGTGATATTCCGCCAGGCCTTTCAGCACTTTGAGCAAACGCTTTTCCAGCCTGACCCCCGTCTGGACCCGCTCCACCAGGATACCGTCCGGCTCTGGTTTGGCTTGGTTACCTGCCATCAATCCGCCTCCCAACCGATGTAGCATGGTACATATGTACCACATTTGTCAACTGCTGCTCGACCCCCCGGTAAAGGCACAGTTTTTTTGCTTGCAATATCGGCCGGGCCTCTGGTAGTCTAAATTAGACTACCACACGCTAATTGCCGCTGGAGGTGTTGGAGATGAAACTACAGGAGCGCCGGCTCGAGGATCTGGTTTCGATTGGTCCGGCCATGATGCGGGACCTGAAAACACTGCGCATTCGGAGCCTGGACCAGCTGGCGCAGCAGAATCCACGCCGGATGTATCGCGATCTCTGCCGCCGGAAGGGATCCCAGGACATCTGCTGCCTGGATGTCTTTACTGCCGCGGTGGCCCAGGCGAAGAACCCGGACCTGCCCGTCGAGCAACGGCAGTGGTGGTACTGGAGCCGGAAGCGGAAGGCGGGCAGGCCTGAGTAGGAGTACGAGTGTGTTTATCAGTCAGCAAAGATGTTTCGGCCGCAGCGCGGCCAAATAGCGTTTATAGCCAGCAGGCTTGCCCAGAACTTGATGAAAAACGTGGTAACGAGTTTCGTGTAGTT
>JBKPEE010000084.1:0-27680 GCA_046728235.1 Acidobacteriota bacterium | reverse complement strand
ACTCGGATATTTCTCCGGGTGGTCCATCGCGTCGATCAACATCTCGCGATTCAGAACATTGATGTTCATGTGATAGCCGGTAACACTGAAGAACGCGTCGAGCATGCTGCGCAGATTTGTGATCCGGTCAGCGGCGACCCGGCCCAGTCCTTCAGGAATGAGCGAAGTAGTCAGCGAAATTCCGTCGGCGGCATCGCGATACGGAATCTTCGCCACCGACGCTGCCGAGGCGTGTATGCCGTGCGCATCGCGGCCGTGCATTGGGTTGGCGCCCGGAGCAAACGGTTCGCCTTGGCGTCGGCCATCCGGTGTATTACCGGTAGCTTTCCCATAGACCACGTTCGAAGTGATCGTCAGAATCGATTGGGTATGGAGCGCATTGCGATAGGTCGGATGTTTCCGCAGCTTGCTCATGAACGTGCTGACGACCCAGGCCGCCAGATGGTCTACGCGATTATCGTTGTTGCCGAACTTGGGAAAATCGCCTTCGATTTGATAATCAGTGACCAGTCCCGTGTCATCGCGAATGCACTTCACCTTCGCGTACTGGATTGCCGAGAGACTATCAGCGACCACCGACATACCGGCCATGCCAAAGGCCATCGTGCGCAGCGGGTTGTAATCGTGCAACGCCATCTGCAACCGTTCGTACGCATACTTGTCGTGCATGTAATGGATAATGTTCATCGCGTTGACGTAAACGCCCGCGAGCCAGTCCATCATGTGGTCAAACTTCTCGAGCACGTCGTCGTACTCGAGGTACTCACCCTTAACTGGATCGGATTTCGGCCCTACCTGTTCACCGGAAATCTCGTCACGACCGCCGTTGATGGCATAAAGCAGGCACTTGGCCAGGTTCGCGCGCGCGCCAAAGAACTGCATTTGCTTGCCCAGCAACATCGGTGAAACACAACAGGCAACGGCGCCGTCGTCACCCCAGGCGCGACGCATGATTTCGTCGCTTTCAAACTGAATTGAGCTGGTGTCGATCGCCACCTTGGCAGCGAACGAACGAAAGCCGTCAGGCAGTCGCGCGGAATACCAGATGGTGAGATTTGGTTCCGGGGCCGGCCCGAGATTGTAGAGAGTTTGCAGAAAACGAAAACTGGTCTTTGTTACCAGCGGCCGGCCATCGTCGCCCAGGCCGCCAATGGATTCCGTCACCCAAGTGGGATCGCCGGCGAACAGCTCGTCATATTCGGGCGTGCGGAGAAAGCGGATGATGCGAAGCTTGATGACGAAATCGTCGATGATCTCCTGGACTTGTGCTTCGGTCAGCTTGCCGGAAGCCAGATCGCGCTGAAAATAAATGTCGAGAAAAGTTGAGGTGCGGCCCAAAGACATCGCCGCGCCGTTGCCTTCCTTGACCGCGCCCAGGTACGCCAGATAGAGCCATTGAACGGCTTCCTTCGCCGTCGTGGCAGGAAGGGAAACATCGAAACCGTAACCGGCCGCCATCTGCTGCAATTCCTTCAGCGCGCGAATTTGTTCGCTCAGTTCCTCGCGGTCGCGAATGATCTCTTCGGTCGACATGGCCCCGTCGAGACTCTGTTTCTCTTTCTGCTTGGTCTCGATTAGTCGCGCGACCCCATAGAGCGGCACGCGGCGGTAGTCGCCGATGATGCGGCCGCGCCCGTAGGCATCAGGCAGGCCGGTCAGGATGTGCGAGCTGCGGCAGCGCCGGATGTCGGCCGTGTAAGCGTCGAATACGCCATCGTTGTGAGACTTGCGATATTTGGTGAACGTCTCGACCACGTGCGGGTCAGGTTCATAACCGTAAGTCTTCAGCGCACTGAGCACCATGCGAAAGCCGCCCTGCGGCATGATGGCTCGCTTAAGAGGTGCTTCTGTTTGTAAGCCAAAGATCACTTCATTATCGCGATCGATATAGCCCGGAGCGTGCGAATTGATCGCGCTGGGAATTTGCGAGACGTCCAGCACGCCTTTCTTACGTTCCTCAATGAACAATTCGTTCAGCCGCGCCCAGATCTTCCTGGTGCGCTCAGTACCGGGCGCGAGGAACGACTCGTCTCCTTCGTATGGCGTGTAGTTCTGTTGAATGAAGTCACGGACATTGATCTCTTTCTGCCAAAGTCCGCCGGTGAATCCTGCCCACGGGTCTTTTGAATCTGCGACCGGAATGTCCAAACTTGCCGTTGCGCTGACCATGTTCTCTCTCCTTATGCTGCTTCGGTGGCATGCGCATTCTGCGCCTGAGCCGACGGCCGAGACGCCGCGCCCGTTGACCGTAATCCCAACAGCTCACCGGTGTGACGAGCGATCATCAGCTCTTCGTTCGTTGGGATTACCCACACTGATACTTTGCTTTGCGCAGTCGAGATCCGGGTCGACTTGTTTTCATTCGCGTCCGCGTCGAGCTGAATTCCCAGCCAGGCTGAGGCGGCACAGATACGACGCCGAATCTCGGGCGAGTTCTCGCCAATGCCGGCCGTGAACACCAGCGCATCGACACCGCCGAGCACTGCCGCCAGCGCGCCGATCTCCTTTGCCACACGATAAATGAAGTAATCGACGGCGAGTTTCGCTTCGGGCTCTTCGCGATCGAGCAAGTCGCGCATGTCGTTACTTATTCCCGACATCCCAAGCAAACCCGATTTCTTGTAGAGAATTGTTTCAACCTCTTTCACCGACAAGCCGAGTTGCTGGAATAGGTAAAGCACGATGCCCGGGTCGAGCGCCCCAGGTCGGGTTCCCATGCACAATCCGTCAACCGCGGTAAAACCCATAGTGGTGTCGACGCTCTTGCCGGCATTCAGAGCACACAGGCTGGCGCCGCTGCCGAGGTGCGCGACAATTACTTTCGCGTTGGCGATTTCAGGAGCAACCTCAGGCAGGACAGACGCGATGTATTCATAGGACAGTCCATGAAAGCCGTAACGTTGCAAGCCGCCGATACAAAGTGCGCGAGGAAGAGGAACCACATCGGCGACAGGCGCGTGACTGCGATGAAAACTGGTGTCAAAGCACGCCACTTGCGGCACGCCAGGAAGACGTTCAGTCGCGGCCTCGATCGCGGCGAGATTGTGCGGCTGATGCAGTGGTGCCAGCGGAACCAGCTGGCGTAGCTGGTCAAGCACGTCTTTGGTAACGACGACCGGTGCGTTGAAGCGCGCGCCGCCATGGACCACGCGGTGGCCCACGCCGAGGACGCGCGCGCCGCCATATTTTGATTTGAGCCAGACAGCGAGGGCATCGATGGCATCGCGTCCGTTACGGACCGAAGCCGTCAACTCTTGGTCGGCGAGCTTCGCGCCATCGGCGCCCTTAACAGACAGTCGGGGCGACGTGCCGATGCCCTCGATCTGGCCCCTCGCTTCCAGCCGCCACCTCTCCCCATTGGGGCGCTGGAACACGCAGAACTTCAAACTTGATGAACCCGCGTTCAGTACCAGTGCATAGTCATCCACGAAAGTTATCCCTTCGTTACCTGAAGATGCGCCTGAAGGCATCACGCTCATACGCGCCCGCGTCGGGAATTCGCTGAAAGCCCATATTCCCGCGCATCTCGTCGAGCGATTCCCATTCGTTCTCCTTCATCCATTCTTCCAGCCCGGCGCGCAGCGTCCGCAAGTGACCTGGGCCATTGGCCATCAGCGCGGAAACAATTTGGCAAGCGTGCGCGCCTGTCATTGTCGCCTTTACAACGTCGAGCGACTTGTGAATTCCACCTGAGAGCGCGAGCGACGCCTTTACTCGTCCGGCCAGGACCGCCACACCTCTCAGTCCTGCCTGTAATTCGGAAGAGTTCGACAAGGGAAGCGAGCGCAGCACTTCGTACTCAAGCACGTCGATATCAACACTATGAAAGCGATGAAAGAGGACAAAGCCATCAACTCCGGCGGCATCGAGTTGGATGGCAAAGTTTGCGAAGGCGGTGAATCGGGCCGATAGTTTCGCCGCGACCGGAACGCGCACCTCCCGTTTCACGTCGCGGACAATTTGGATCATCTGACTTTCGACTTCGGCAGCGGTCATCGACGCATCGCTGGCCGAGTGAAAGAGGTTCAGTTCGACTGCGTTTGCTCCCGCGGATTCAATCAGCCGAGCGTACGAAGTCCACCCGCCAGTCGTGACGCCGTTAAGCGACGCGATTACCGGAATCGACACGGCTGCTTTTACGCGACTCACGTGTTCGAGATATTCATCGGGCCCGGGGGCGAGTATTGGATCGGGAAAATAGTTTTCGGCTTCTGCTGATGAATCGCTGTGACTGTCACTGTGAATGTAGGAAGACATTTGCTCGCCGGTAATCTCTTCTTCGTAAAGAGATCGGAGCACGAGTGCGGCTGCACCTGCGTCTTCGAGTTGCCTGACGCTATCGAGATCGTCGGTCAGCGGTCCCGCGGCGCCGACGATCAGCGGATGTGGCAAGTTGATTCCCAGATATGTCGTCGTGAGATTCATTGCTTCACCTCACCGTCTTCGTCGTCGCCGCCGTTTCCGGCAGCGTTGCTTTCCGCGTTTGTGCGCGCGGGCAAAGTGATTTGCGCGAGTTGTTGATAGCCCGCGTATCGGCGCGTCGCAGCGGCTTGGGCTTCTGCGAGAAAGTATTTGAATCGGGCAGGATCAGAGCGTTCAATCATCCGGAAGCGCGACTCGTTGCGCATATACTCAGCGACGGTGGGTTTGGGTGGACCGTAATCGAGTTTCATTGGCGGTTCGCCTTTGACCAGGCGGCGCGGATCGAATCGATAGAGCGGCCAGACACCTGACTCGACTGCCAACTTCTGCTGCGCCGCGCCGTTCGCCATGTCATAGCCGTGGGCGATGCAGTGGCTGTAAGCGATGATGAGCGATGGCCCATCGTAAGACTCAGCTTCCAGAAATGCCTGCGCGGTCTGAACCATCTTGGCGCCGAAGGCTACGCGCGCGACATAAACGTGGCCGTACATATTTGCCAACAGGCCCAGGTCTTTTTTCCCGACGGGCTTTCCGCTGGCAGCGAACTTAGCAGCAGCGCCGAGCGGCGTGGCCTTCGATTGCTGGCCACCGGTATTGGAATAGACTTCCGTGTCCATCACCAGAATGTTGACGTTCTTGTGGCTAGCGATCACATGGTCTAAGCCGCCGTAACCGATGTCGTAGGCCCAGCCGTCTCCGCCAACCAGCCAGACACTCTTCTTGACGAGATAGTCCGCCAATTGATCGAGCCGCCGCGCTTCCGCGGAATTCAGGCCGCGCAGTTTCTCACGCAAGACTTTTACCCGCTCGCGTTGTGCGATGATTCCTGCTTCATTGCTCTGATCGGCATTGAGCAATTCACTGAGAAGGTTCTCGCTAATCTGAGCCGAAAGATTTTCCAGCAGCACGCGCGCGGCGCTCTGGTGAGCATCCAGCGCGAGGCGAAAACCAAAACCAAATTCGGCATTGTCTTCAAAAAGGGAATTGGACCACGCCGGACCGCGACCTTCTCGATTCGTGGTGTACGGAGTCGTCGGCAGATTGCCGCCGTAGATGGAGGAACAACCTGTGGCATTCGCGATTAACAGCCGGTCGCCGAACAGTTGCGTCAGCATCTTCAGGTAAGGCGTCTCGCCACAGCCGGCGCAGGCGCCCGAGTATTCGAACAGCGGTTCGAGAAATTGCGAGCCTTTATGATCGAGTCGCACGACGCTGCCCCGATCCAATTCGGGGAGGTTCAGGAAGAAGTCGTAATTAATGCGTTCGTTATCGCGCAGCGGCGCTTGGGGCGCCATGTTGATGGCCTTGTGCTTGGGGTTCGTGCGGTCCTTTGCGGGACAGACATTGACGCACAGATTGCAGCCAGTACAGTCTTCCGGCGCCACCTGAATCGTAAAGAGCTTGCCTTTATATTCGGGCGCTTTGTAGCCAATGGACTTGAAAGTTTCGGGCGGGCTGTTCAGTGATGATTCGTCGTAAACCTTGGCGCGAATGGCCGCGTGTGGACATACGAGAGCGCATTGATTGCATTGAATGCAGACCTTCGCATCCCAGACGGGAATTTCGAGCGCTATATTTCGCTTCTCCCACTTTGCCGTACCGACGGGCCAGGTCCCGTCAACTGTGAACGCGCTGACGGGCAGCAGGTCGCCCTTGCCGGCCAACATGACCGCCGTGACTTTCTGCACAAAGTCAGGCGCCTCTTCAGAAACAATTGGCGGCCGCGTTCGGGTTGCAGTTGTTGCTGGGGGAATAGGTATCTCGTGGAGATTGGCCAATGCCAGATCGACTACCTCACAATTGCGCCGCACGACTTCCGGTCCGCGCTTGCCGTAGGTCTTCTCGATCGATGTCTTGATGTGGGCGATCGCTTCGTCCTTGGGCAGAATCCCGGAGATGCCGAAGAAGCATGTCTGCATGATCGTATTTATGCGCCCGCCCATGCCAACTTGTTTCGCGAGCGCGTATGCGTCGATCGCATAGAAGCGAACCTGCTTCTCGATCATCTGCTGCTGCATCTCACGCGGCAGTCGATCCCACACTTGGGCGGCTTCGCCCGGGGCGTTCAGCAGGAAGACTGCGCCGGGCGCGGCGTGTTCGAGTACGTCAATCTTGTCGATGAATTCGAATTGATGACAGGCTACGAAGCCGGCTTCCTCGATTAAGTAAGCAGAACGAATGGGCCGCGGACTTGAGCGGAGATGCGAGACTGTGATCGCGCCGGACTTCTTTGAATCATAGACAAAGTAGCCCTGCACAAAACGGTCAGTTTCCTGGCCGATGATTTTGATCGAGTTCTTGTTTGCGCCAACCGTGCCATCCGCCCCCAAGCCATAAAACAGCGACGTCGAGACATCATCCGATTTCGTGCGGAAGGACGCGTCCCACGCGAGTGACAGATGCGTGACGTCATCGACAATTCCGAGAGTGAATTGACGCTGCGGTGCTTCTTTCTTCAGTTCATCGAACACCGACTTGACCATCGCCGGAGTAAATTCCTTTGACGAAAGTCCATAGCGGCCGGCGATGATTCGCGGATCGACGTCCAAAGGCGAGTCAGACCAGGCACGCGACTGTGATAAGGCAGTTACGACATCGAGATAAAGAGGATCACCGGGAGCGCCGGGTTCTTTTGTTCGATCCAGTACCGCGATCGCGCGTACAGTTTTGGGGAGCGCCGTCAGAAGACGCGTCTGACAAAGCGGGCGATACAGTCGCACTTTAAGAACGCCAACTCTTTCACCGCGGGTGCGCAATTCATCGACCGTCTCGTGCACGGTCTCGGCCCCCGAGCCCATGATGACGATCACGCGTTCGGCTTCAGGGTCGCCTTCGTAATCAAACAGGCGATATTGACGGCCGGTGCGCTCGGCGAAGGCATTCATCTTGCGCTCGACGATCTCTGCGCAAGCGTCGTAGAACGGGTTGGCGGCCTCGCGCGCCTGAAAGAACACGTCAGGATTTTGCGCGGTACCGCGAACAACCGGCTTGTCGGGTGTCAGGGCCCGTTCGCGGTGGGCAGCAATTGCCTCCTCGGAAATCAAAGTGCGCAAATCGTCATCGCTGAGTTCCTGGATCTTCGAAACCTCGTGCGAAGTACGAAAGCCATCGAAGAAATGAAGGAAGGGAATTCGCGATTCCAGGGTCGCGGCGTGAGCAATCGCGGCGAAGTCGTGGGCCTCCTGCACCGAATTTGCACAGAGCATCGCAAACCCAGTCTGACGGCAGGCCATCACGTCAGAATGATCGCCAAAGATTGATAGCGCATGGGTCGCGAGCGTGCGCGCCGTCACATGCATCACGAACGGCGAAAGTTCACCCGCAATCTTATACATATTGGGGATCATCAAGAGCAGACCCTGCGAGGCAGTGAAGGTGGTCGATAGCGCACCCGCTTGCAGTGCTCCGTGTACCGCGCCCGCAGCGCCACCTTCCGATTGCATCTCAGCAATCTCAGGAATGACGCCCCATAGATTTGTCTTCTTCTTGCTGGCCCAGTCGTCGCAGTGCTCCGCCATCGGTGAACTGGGCGTGATGGGAAAGATGGCGATCGCTTCACTCAGACGGAAAGCCACTGAGGCGGCAGCTTCGTTCCCATCGACAGTGATGTGTTTGGTGGCAGATATATTCACTTTTGGTCCTCATGGCTGCGCGCGGCGGGCGTGGGCCACCAATTTCGCGACTGCACAACTCGCAATTCGGGATCGGACGCTGTCGGCGCGGCTCGTCAAAATCACCGGCACGCGCGCCCCGAGGACCATCCCGGCGCTGTCGGCGTTCGCCAGAAAACTCAGGTTCTTTGCGAGAATATTTCCGGCTTCGAGATCGGGCGCCAGCAAAATGTCCGGGTCTCCGGCAACCGGTGACTTGATCCCTTTTGTCTTCGCCGCATCGGCGCTGATGGCGTTGTCGAAGGCGAGTGGTCCATCGAGGATCCCACCTTTTATTTGTCCGCGTTCGGCCATCTTGCACAGCGCCGCGGCGTCCAGCGTCGCCTGCATTTTCGAATTGACCGTCTCGACGGCGCAGAGGATGGCAACCTTCGGTTTCTCCAGGCCGAGTGAGATGGCGAGGTCGATCGCGTTCTGAACAATATCAACTTTGTCTTCGAGCGTCGGGGCGATGTTGATGGCCGCGTCGGTGACGATCAGGACCTTGTGATAGGTCGGCACGTCCATGATGAAGACATGGCTGATGCGCCGGCCGGTGCGCAGGCCACCGTCGCGAGCGACAATGGCGGACATCAGCTCGTCCGTGTGCAAGCTGCCTTTCATCAAGACTTCGGCGCGGGCTTCGCGGACTAAAGCGACAGCCTGTTTGGCAGACTCGATGCTGTGCGGCGCATCGACGATTTCCAGACCGTTGAGATCGGCACCGGCAGAGATGGCCGTCTTCTCGATTTCGTCGCGCGGACCGACCAGTAACGGCGTGATTAGACCGGCCTGCGCTGCCTGGACTGCCCCGTTCAATGCACCCTCTTCACAGGGATGGGCCACGGCCGTCGGCACAGGCGCAAGTCCTTTGCAGCGCTCCAACAGTCTTTCGTATTTCCCGGTTCCTAATGCTTGACTCATCTTTCAGTCTCCTGTTCGCGTACTGCCATCAGGCGGAATTCTTCAAAGGCCCGGAACCTTCCCCTGCAGGCGGTACTGCAAAATGACCGCGGACCGCTGGGCCGGTTTCTTTCAAAATCAAGGCGAGTATGATTGCGATGACGACACCAATTAGCAGCGGACTGAACGTGGTTTGATAATCCGCGACCGTAACTTGTGAGCCGCCGCCGGAGGCGCGCATGAAGAGCCAGCCGAACACCGGACCGAGCAGCGCACTAAAAGTGAAATTTAAAAAGTTGACGACACCAGTCGCGGTGCCACCGTACTGCGGAGGGTTTGCTTCTTTGATTACGGTATAGGGCAACATTGCCGCGCCTGACGCCATGCCCATAATCAGTCCGATGATGTATGGCGGAAACACGCCTGGCTTGCCGTACAACGCCCATCCCATAAGGAACAGCAACACGATAGCGCCGCCAATAATCACTGGTTTCCGACGACCGATGCGATCGGAAATGAAACCGAGAAGTGGACAACCGATGATCCATCCGAAGGGAACCGCGGCAGAGCGCAAAACTGCATCCGCGTAATCGAGTCCGTGCGCTTCCTGCAAGTAACGCACGCCCCAAATCATGTCGAAGATGGTTGTGGGAATGAACAACAGCCCGGAGATCAAGCCGCAGAGGATCGACTGCGGGTTTTTGAAGACAACGCCGAACGCTTTAACGATGGGCTGCAACCCAACTTCACGTTTGGCTGTTGGCTCCTCAGGCGGCGTCAGGAAGTAAAGCAGCACGCCAATGACCAGTCCGGCGATTCCCATTCCGAGCCAGAACGTGCTCCACGGAACGCCTGCGCCAATCATTGGACCAACAAGGAATTGGCCGGCTGAACCGCCGGCCATCCCGAACATCTGGGTCGCGCCGATCAGAGTTGCAGCTTGCGACGCGGCAAAGTTTTTCGTGGCGATGTAGATGGCGCCCACTAATGCGAAGACGCCGCCCGCGCCCTGCAGGAACCGGCCGACACTGGCGACATTCGTGTTGCCGGTAGAAAAAAGCAGCGCGCCGATCCCCACGATTACTGCGGCAAAAGGCACCAATTTGCGTGGGCCCAGGCGGTCCATCGCGGCGCCGGCGACCAGACTGAATGGCGAGTAGCCGTAATAGAAAAGACCGACGATCGACGCGACGCCCAGCGCACTAACGCCGAAAGCTTCTGAGAGCTGCGGCATCATCACGGCGGGCGCCGAGCGCATCGCGTACTGATAGAAATAGAAGACGGCGGTCAGTACCCAGGCGACGACCGCCAGCCTGACACGACGCGAATCGATTGCTTTGACAGTTGCTACTGCTTGAGCCACGCAACGTTCCTACTTTTTCGATCTGCCGGGATCGAAGCCCCTGGTTGGCGACTCACGGAGGGCTGAGTGTCTGGAGTCCCGCCTACAGCGACGTTTGAGTCGGATCGTTATCGCGGAACTCTGAGAGCTGCTAGCAAAGGGTGACCGAAAGAGCCAGGCCGGCTTCGCTGGTTTCTTTGTACTTACTGTTCATGTCCTTCGCAGTTTGGGCCAGCGCCTGGATCGTGGCATCGAGATCGACGCGATGTCGCGAGGCAATCTCATTACTCGCGATCGCGAACGCCGTCCAGGCCTTGACCGCGCCAAAGGCACACCGCTCAATGCATGGCACCTGCACGTAACCAGCGACCGGATCACAGGTCATCCCCAGATGATGTTCGAGGGCCGACTCGGCCGCATTCTCGACCACTAACGGAGGCGCATCGTTTGCTGTCGCCACCAGTGCAGCCGCCATGGCCGAGGCGACTCCGATCTCTGCCTGACAACCGCCCTCAGCAGCCGAAAGCGTCGCGTGGTGTTTGCACAAGTAACCGATGGCCGCTGCCGCCAGCATGCCATTTCGGATTTTCTCGCGCGGGATCTTTCGTCCGCCTTCACCCAGGCCGTAGACGAGCGCCGGCATCACTCCAGCAGATCCACCGGTGGGCGCGGTAATGACCAGGTGCCCACGTCCGTTCTCTTCTGAGGCCGCCAGGGCATAAGCCGATAACGCGCCGATGCCGCGATCAGATTGATAAGTGTCATCCATCGCCCGTTTGTAGACGGTTGCTGCCTTACTGTGCAGTTTAATTGGGCCAGGCAACACGTTGTCTTCGGGCGCTGCCAGACCCGATTTCACCGTGGCCTCCATCGCGTTCATGATCTTCTCGACGAAGGCATAGACCTCCTCCTGCGTCCGCCCGGGAATTGACATCTCGTTGGCCAGCATCACCTGAGCAATCGACAGATTATTTTTCTCGGCATGAGCGCGCAGCTCTTTCATCGTCGCAAACGGATACTTAGGCGCATTCTTCTTCGGCGGCGTATAGCCCTTCCACTCGATAAAGCCACCACCTACCGAGTAGTACTCCTGCTCGAGCAGGACCTGGTCCCCAGCCAGCAGTTTGGCGGTCATCGTGTTCGGGTGATGGAAGTCTCCTTTGGTAGCGTCGTAGATGATGTCTTTGAGCGAGACGGTTAAGGTCTTGTCGCCGAGCTTGACGTCGAAAGTCTGATCGGGTTTGTCGCGCAGGCCGTCGAGAAACGCGGGATCGACAGTGGCCGGCTCTTTGCCGACCAGACCCGCAAGGGCTGCGCGTTCCGTTCCGTGCCCTTTGCCCGTGGCGCTGAGGCTGCCGAACAAATGAACCTTTAACGCGGTGGCTTTAGCGAGCTTGTCAGCTGGCAGCTTTACCGCGCGTTGATAGAAGTCATAGGTGATGCGCATTGGGCCGATCGTGTGCGAACTCGAAGGGCCGGGGCCTACTTTGTAGAACTCGTCCAGGGTGGTCATCACTGGCCCTTTGCTCTGTTTCACAACATTCAGGTTGGGATCCAGCGGCGGGGCGCTCGGTGCCTGTGCGATCGACCGTTCGGTCCGCTCGGTCGCGGAAACGTAACGTCCGGTCATCACGGCAGTAGCGCCAATGACTGCACTGCGCATCATGAACGTGCGTCGATCCACACCCGGTGGAATCTCGAGGTTGACGACTTCGTCTGTGCTGCCGAGCCGATCGCCCGCTGTAGCCTCACTCGAACTTGCCCCAGATTCAATCGTTTCATCTTGCTTAGACATGTCTGTATCTCCTCTTCACAAAGTCACGGGATGATTTCATCGGGATTTGGTGACTCTATGCCTTGGATTCTAGGAAGGTGAGGCCCGGCAAAATACTGTCAAAACTGACAGTGGTTGTGGATCCGGCACAAGCGGCTTTACCGCCACACCGTGCGGACCGGCCTGCTTAGGCCTCGTGGAATGATCAGTTGCAGGGCGCTGTGACTTAGCCGTCAGCGCCAAAGGCGCGGAATGTAGTAGCCCGGCCCAACGGGCCGGGTCTTTTGGCAAGCACACAACCGAGCGCTGAAGGCGCGCAATAATTGGATGCGATTTGGAACTGACATATGTCGCCTTCAGCGCTTAACAACACCGAGATGACGGCTCATTACCCAGCCCGTTGGGCTGAGCTATTACATTTCGCGCCTTTGGCGCTCCCGCGGGGGCGGCTCTGCCGCCGAGTCAGGATCGTTGGCGGCGCTACGGCGTCGTCCCAACGTTTCCGGTGATCCCCTTGTTAGCCATGAGACGGATTTCGACGCGCCGGTTTTTGGCGCGGCCGGCGGCAGTTTTGTTTGACGCCGTCGGTTCCAACTGACCGTAACCAAACGGCTGCACGAGGCGCTGCTGTGGCAGGTTGTGTTTGGTGACGAGGTAGTAGATTACCGAGTTAGCGCGTCTCTCGCTCAGCGACCGATTCCTGGCAGTGTTGCCGCTGGAATCGGCATAGCCGACAACCGCGACCACCCAACCTTTTGTGTTTTGGGTTTTGACCCAGGCGGCCGCCTCGTCAATCGTTGCCCGTGCTTTTGGACCGAGCGTTGAACTGCCGGTATTAAAATTGACTGTGATGGTCTTGATCGGATCGAAATCGTCCAGGCCGTTGATCCGATTGTTTGCGTAATCGGCAGTCTGCTGCGCTTTTGCTGCGTCCGCCTGGGCCTTGGCCGCTTCGGACCGAGCCTCGTTGGCGACCGCAGTCGTTTCCGCGAGCTGGCCCGCCAGTCGCTCCTGCTCCTCTTGCTGCGCCTTCAGTTTTGCGTTGGTTTCGGCTTCCACCGGATCCAGCGTAGCTTTAAGAGCCTGGGCGGTTCTGAGGTCCTGTTCGTCAAAGCGAATGTGATCGGCCACCAGCGCTCCATCAGCATTTCCCACGCCATCTACTTCGAGCCTGAGGCCGCGCAGAATATAGGTGGCGCCATACTCTTTCGAGCCTCTTAAGAGTCCTTTCTTGTGACTCTTAACTTCAGTAGTTGGCGTGAGGATGACGGTCGTCTGGGCGCCGCCCATGGTTGAACCCATGGTGAATGAATCAGCCTCACGCCTGGCCACTACGCCCCGAAACTTTTCGTACCTTTGCCCATTGTTTACCTTGTTGACTTGATCTTGCCCCAGAACGTTTGCTGGTCCTGCCAAAGCCAGACCTGCGATGATCGTCGCGAGGCAAATTATCGTATATCTGATGTTTTTCATATGTGCTCCTCTCAAGTAAGTCTGCTGAAGAAACCTCGCGCACGGTGCGAAGCTGTTGTTGGGACTGCAGCTACACGACGAACCACCTGCAGCGCCGCTTAGCGGCGAAATGCCCATGTTCAAATGCGACTGCGTTTCTCTGGCAGTGAGCGAAAATCGCAAGCTTTCGCTCACTGCTAAGGATTAGAAGGCCTGCTAATCCTTCACCGGATTCCAGCTCCGGTCAGGATTAAAGCGATCGATACTCTGAAAGAGTTCGGTCGTCTTAGGGCCAAGATCCTTTTCATAGACCACACCATCCTGACTGACCATGAATGATTTCACCCCGGTGTTTCGATACTGCGCGGGGGAAGCCAGCAGCGCGAAGCCGCCGATCATTACGCCCTTGATGACATAGTCCAGTTCCCCTAACGGCGCCGCCGGTCCCTGGCCCTTGAGGACTTTGAAGAAGTAGCCGTGATATGGCTCATTGCGGTTGGTGTATCCGCGGGCAATGGCTTCGGCTATCTTCTCTCCGATTGGACCACCCCAGCTGCCGTCCGGATTCTTCCAGGCGAGACCATCCTGCTTACCTTCGGTGCTGATGATTCGCTGCGCGTACTGATTCACGCCGTTTTCCTTCTTGCTCACGGCATAGTCATTTTGGGCTTCGACATAGCCACGGCAGATCTCGATCGCGTCCAGTTCGTTGCGCCCGATGCGCCGGAACAAGAGTTCCTGCTTGCCGGTCTTGGTGTCGAAGTACCAGCTCCTGCCGACTTTCACGATCGGCACCGGCATGGGCCAACTTTCATTGCCGACGACCATGGTCGCGCGCGTTTTGGTTTTATTCATGTCAAGGTTCAGCTTCGCACGGGCCTGCGTCGCAAACGCCTGTGAGTTCTCTTTATCGCGCGCGGGTTCGCCCGTGTGAATGACATCGTAGCTTTCGGGTCCGAGAATTTGAGTCAGCGTGGCTTCGTCATATTGCTCGGCGGCACTTATCAGCGCGTCAGCTGCCGCTTGCGCCGTGGCGAACGCTTTGCCTTTGGGCGCGGCCGCAGTCTTTTGGGCGTTAGCCGGGAAAGTTACGGTGAATACAAGCATACTCACGACGGCTACAGCGCGGAGTGCCGAAAGTAGTTCTCGAAGATTTGATTTTGAAGATGTTGAGTTCATGTTCGTTCTCCTTTCAATCATCACGTGCTACCGTCGGCGTCCGCCGCCGCCCCCTCTGCCGCCGCCACCGCCGCCGCGGCTTCCGCCACCGAAGCCGCCGCCACCGCGACTACCGCCGCCAAGGCTCGAGGATCCACGGCTGCTGCTGGCCCGCGCCGCACCTCCGTTGAAGCCGCCCGAGCCGCCGCCAAAACCGCCACCGCGATTTCCTAAACCTGAACCGCCGCCGCCGCCCACGCTGCGATTTCCCACTCGGTCGCCGCCGCCACCAACTCCCGAGCTGCCTCGGTTACCGATGCCGCTGCTGCGGTCGCCGACACCGGCACGATTGCCGGCGCCGGTCCGATCTCCTAACGCACCCTGATTGCCAAGGCCGCCACGGTTGTTGCCAACTCCGCCGCGGTCACCGACGCCGCCGCGGTTGTTACCGACACCGCCGCGATCACCGACGCCGCCACGATCGCCGACACCACCGCGGTTGTTGCCGACGCCTCCGCGATCTCCGACGCCCCCACGGTTGCCGACGCCGCCGCGATCACCGATGCCGCCACGTTGGCTGCCAAGATTTCCGCCTTGCCGTCCGATGTCTCTTTGCGCGGCTCGCTGCCGGTTTTGGAGGGAATCACCACGGGCGGTACCGCCAAACCGATTCGCTGTTCCGCGATCTCCGTAAGGTGCGCCCCCGCGGTGTTGCGGATTGTGTTGCCACTGCGTAGCCCTGTTTCCGCTGTTGATGCGGTTGCCGCTGATGTTGTTGATATTCGTGTTGCGGTTGAAGTTGTTGTTCCTGTTGATGTTGATGTCGCCGCCGCCCCAGCCGCAGCCCCAGCCCCAGCCGCCGCCCCACGCAGCGCCCATCGCTAAACCGACGCCGAATGAAATGGCGCTCGCAGCGATTACAGCGCCAGTCGACGGAGGGTAGTAAATCGGCGGGTATGGATAAGCGGGCGCTCCATAGACCACCGTGGGATTGTACGAAGGCACGTAAACGACCTGCGGGTTAGCCTGTTCAATCACAATTACCTGTTTGTTTTCTACCGTCTGGGTTTCGACCTTCTGTTGCTGGTTTGAAGCCAGTGCGCCGGTGCCCTGGGCCTTGTTGCGCATTCGCTGAATCGCATCCATTACGTCGCTCTGTTGCGCCAGAAACGCGTTGCCCAGATCGGTTGTCCACTGAATATCGTCTGCCAAACGCTTAACGACATCAGGCAAGGCAGCCATCGCCTGAATGCTCGGGTCCCACGGTTGTTTCTTCACCGCCTCAGCCAACTTGGTTTGATCTTTAACCAAGTCTGGATGCTTATCGATCCACTGCTGCAGCTGCATGATCTCCAGCGGATAGGTCGAGGCGACCAGCGTCTGGCTCAAAAGATTGTCGGGATAGAGCGCAATCGGAGCCACGAGTGAGTCCAATTGCTCAGCCGGTATCTTGGCCGCCGGTGCCTGCTGATCCTGCGTGACCGGCGACGCCGCCATCACGATGAGTTGGCTGGGAAGGAGCAAAGCGGCACACGTTAGTGCAACGACCGAGCGCATCGTCCTGGCCAGCAATTCTGTACTTATGATTCTTGTACTCATTTCGAGCCTCCAATTTGAGCTGCGCGCATCAGCGGCCGGGATCCTGCGACGTGCTCGGAAACTATCACCAAAAAAATTCTAGCGACGACGACCGCCGCCGCCACGGCCACCGCCGCCGCCGCGACTGCCGCCACTAAAACCACCGCCGCCGCGACTGCCACCACCGAAGCTGCCGCGACTGCCACCACCAAAACTTCCGCCTCGATTCATAGTTGACGAGCCGCGGTTACTGCCGGCGCGAGTGTTGGCGCCATTGAAACCGCCGCCAAAGGCGCCTCCACCGCTGTTTCGCGGCACGCTACGATTCCCGACGCGATCCCCGCCGCCAAACGATCCACTTGGGCGAGTGCTTGCGCCCGGACGGTCACCGAGGCCGCCACGGTTACCGACACCGCCGCGATTACCGATGCCATTGCGATCACCGACACCGCCGCGATTACCGATGCCATTGCGATCACCGACACCGCCGCGATTGCCGATGCCATTGCGATCACCAACACCACCGCGATTGCCAATGCCATTGCGATCACCGATGCCGCCGCGATTGCCGACACCACCCGGGCGGTTAGCGCTGCCGAGATTTCCACCTTGTCTGCCAATCTGATTTCGCGCGCCTCGCTGACGATTGGCGAGCGAATCACCGCGTGTCGTGCCGCCGAACCTATTCGCCGTGTTGCGATCGCCATAAGGCGCGCCGCCGCGATGCCGTGGATTGTGTTGCCACTGGGTGGGACGGTTGCCACTGCCGACTCGATTGCCACTGCCGATGCGGTTGCCACTAAAGTTGTTGAAGTTCGAATTGCGGTTGAAGTTATTGTTCCAGTTGACGTTGATGTCGCCGCCGCCCCAACCACAACCCCAACCCCAGCCGCCGCCCCAGAAGGCGCCCATCGCAAACCCGACACCCCATGAGATCGCGCTGGCCGCGAGCACGGCGCCGGTCCCGTAATAGGGCGGGTAATAAATAGCCGGATATGGATAAACTGCCGGGCCATAGACATAGACCGGATCGTAAGAGGGAACATAAACAACTTGCGGATTCGCCTGTTCGATGACGATCACCTCTTTGCTTTCGATCGTCTGCACCTGGACCGTTTGCTGTTGGTTCGATTGCAGAGATCCTTTGTTCTGGGCCTTGTGGCGCATGCGCTGAACCGCATCCATCACATCGCTCTGCTGCGCCAGAAAGGCATTGCCTAAGTCGGTGGTCCACTGAATGTCGTCAGCCAGGCGCTTGACCAAATCGGGCATCGCGGCCATCGCCTGAACGCTCGGATCCCACGGTTGTTTCTTCACGGTCTCAGACAATCTCTTCTGATCGTTGACCAGATTCGCGTTTCGCTGCAGCCATTGATGCAGCTGATTAATCTCCAGCGGATAAGTTGAAGCGACCAGCGTCTGGCTCAGGAGGTTGTCCGGATAGAGGGCTATGGGCGCTACCAGGGCATCGAGCTGATCAGAAGGAACCTTGACTCCATCCTGCGACGCGGGGCTAAGCGGCGAGACGCGGCCGGCGCGCGCTAACGGAGTCACGGCAAGTACCAGGCTCGCGCAGGTAATTGCCGCAACACCACGAACCAGTTTCAGTGACCGATTTGTTCGCAGTCCTTTCGTTTTCATTTCCGGCCTCCTGAGTCGCCATGCGACGAAGTGCGTGAGATAGGGAGCGGCTAAGCCGTACTGTCAATATTTCTCTTCATCAGCATCTGTTTGCTTCGCACCTACACTTATTGATTGACTTTGAACTCCTTCTTGAAGTTGTATTTGAACGAGAACTGCACGTGAACGTCGTCCGAATGGAAGCCGTCAAGGAAATTGTCTCGGCGCGCCCAGATCACCTCACCGCCCACCATCACGTTGTCGACCGGATAGAACAGCAGATTGCCCGAGGCGTACTGACCGCGATGAAAAGCGTCCGGCGTTTGACCATCAGAGTTCGAGATATCGATCATTGAATATCCGATCGAACTGCTGAACCGTTTGTTCCAGGTGTGATCGAGATAAGCCTGTGCCGCCGTCATCGGCAGCGCGACGCCCTTGATTGGCACTCGCGGATTCGGCGAATGGGTCAGCGCGATGCCGACATCAACGGGCGCGTCGTTCATGTAGTTCTGGATGCCGTGGCCATAAACAAACGAGAGTTTGGCAATGTCTTTCTTGCCAAGATTCAGATTGGAAGTAAGGCCCACGCCAGCTCCGGTAGCACTGCCGCCGAGATCGAAGTTGTCTGCCAGCGTGTCAACCCATCTCATGTGGCGGACGACTCCGGCAGCTTGGAAATGTCCCCAACTTCTCTCGAAACGAATATTCCCGGTCAGGTCAGGAGCGGGAAATCTGGGCTTCACGCCGGTCAGCTCGATGCGATCTGCGGCCTGGCCCAGATCCGCGCTCGCGCCCGGACGCTCCAACGCAATCGTTACCGAGTTCTTTCCCTTGAGCGGCATCCAGCGGAACTGCACATTGCGAAACCAGGCGATTCCGTTAGGTCCCCAGTATTCATTGGTATTCGGAAACACATCAGGATCGACAAATGCGCTCCAGTATTGTCCGGCGCCGAAGTGGCCCAATTCGCCATACGCGTGGCGCAGCCGGAACGTAGTCTGGCCGGCATCAACACCGGTGCCGAATAATTCGAATTCGAAGATTGTTTTGAGTTCGCCGAATCTGGTCGGCGTCGATGATTTAGCCCCGAAACGAGATTGCCTGACACTGAAATAGGCGTTGCCGTTAGGCGCGAATTGATCTTTGAAAGCCGGCAGCTTCACCGCACGAACTGTGTCGAACCATTTCGGATCAGCTTGCTTGACCTGATAACCGGCATCGAGCATCGCGAAGCCATAAACGCTAAACGTGCTCTCACCGGACGCCTGATCGCTGGCCTTGCTGCTGGCTGCAGGTTGGGTGTTTGCGGGAAGATCACTGGCGGCGGCCTTGTCTGCGGTCGCGGCCACCTTATCGCCCGTGACTGCCTCCGTTTTTTTCTGCGACTGCTCGACTGCTTTCAGTTGCGCTTTTAACGCCTCCACCGTTTGCTCGAGTTGGAGCAAACGCTCTTTGAGTTGCTGCACATCTGCTGCAGGCTGCTGCGGTTCTGTTGATTGCGCTCGCGCTAACTGAGTCGAAGTCGTCGCTGCAATCAGCATGGACATCACGCCGAGCATTTGAACAGCCTTCAGAGGATACGTGGCTCTCATCATCCCTCCCTGCGATGGCCCTTAGTCGAATACAAAAAGCTCGGCAACATGGTAGGGGCCGGCGGAATTGCTAGAAACTGTCAAAAATTACAGGGGAGGGAATTGAGAATCAGGGTAAAGGGCTGCCTAAAGAAGGTAACCAGGCTACCAACAGACATCGGTAGTGGCGGGTTGCTACGTCGCGAACGGCTCAGGTTAGGAATGGAAATCTGCTCCTATTTACACCTTGCTTCAGGAGTGTGTCGGGAAAAAGCGCCCCTCCGCGGTTTTTCCCCCACAGACTCCTTCAGCGAGTTGAGAGAACGGACAGACTCGATTACCGCCGTTTTAACGGCTTCCTGATCGAGACCGTTTAAACGGTTGACGATCGTTTGACTGGGCGCGGCACCTCGCTGAAGCGAGGTAGTGAATGAAAGAGATCCATCCGATAACGCAACTTTCAGCTGCTACTCAAACATCGCCCTGCTCGCCGTCAACTTCCATTTCGAACCAGAGAAAGCAATTTAACCGATCGTCAAAAAGCGAGAACTGTCTGGAGCATCGGAACCCAGCCGGACATTCCCGCAGTGTACGGAGTAAACGCCCCGCTATAAGGAGCTTTGTTAACCCGCATCACCTCGCCGGTCATCCAGAGCCGCTCAGTAGGCAGGAAGTACCACTTGAACCCGCCGCCGTACTCATAAGGATTGGCAAATTGTCCGAAGACCTTCGAGCCGCGGACATACAGCAACAGCTTCTTTGGCACGACGAATTTGCCAGCCGATAACTCAAAGCCGTGGTCGAAGGTTGATGCGAGGGGCATTGGCCCGTCGGCTTCAAAATTTCCTAACCAGCGAAAATAGTATTGACCGTTGATGGAAAAACCGCTCTTTTTGAGGCCGCCGTCAATCGCCCACATTTTATAGGTGGCTTTCTGGACGGTCACACCCGGCGCAAACGCCCCCGTCGCGAAGGCGAGCACGCCGTCCGAGTTGTAAATCGAAGTGTTGTCGGGACTGGACTGATCGGTATCCGAAAAGCGGTCTTCACGGGATCTGGTGAAACTGGTCCCGATGCGAATGCGAGTTTTTTTGGAAGCGAAATAATCATCGTACATCTGGCGCGATTTTCCGGGCTCCGAATAAGGTCCCAACGGCTCCCACCAGACACTACCGGAGAACAACAGGCTGGTATCGATCTTGTTTGCCGTGAGATTCAGAGTATTGAGACCATTGCCGAGAAAGACCAGATAGTTCAAACCCTTCACGGGCTCTCCGTTGGCCCACACGCCTTGCGTGAAACCGGGCCGAAAGAAGTTGTCGGCCATACTCCTATCGATTACTTGAAAGAATGGGAACGTCGTAACGAGTGATCGACTGCCCGGAACGCCCGTATAGCCTCCGGTGACCGTCAGCGCCTTATTGAATCGCCAGCCGATGTTTCCGGCTACTACGATTGACGCCGCGCCTGCGGAAGTCCACACGGTCATGCTGTATTGCAGCTTCTTCGAAAACATGTAGCCACCCAGAATGAACATCGCGCGGTTCACGGTTATATCGTTGCGTGTATGCACCTCGCGGACATTGCCCAGGTGATCGGTGAAGCTGGTGGGACTGTTAGTGGTGTTGAGGTATCGGAGCTGGCTATTGATGTTGAACTTCAGCAGGAAAGGCACCTTCGCGTCGTCGCGATTCTGGTAGATGGTAATTCCGTCCTGATAACGATCATCTTTCTCTTGTCCTCCGCCCGAGGCCTGCGGCGTTGCAACATTTCCGGCATTCGCCGGTTGCGCCGGAGCATTCGCTTCCTTGGTTAATGGTACCGTGGCATTCGCAACCTGCGTCGAGCCCTGCGTCTGCGCAGCGGGTTGAGCATTCGCGCTCGCTGTGCCATCAAGCCTTTGCTGCAAACGGTCGACCTGTTCCAGCAGGGCCTTCTGCTGCTCCTCCATCTTGCGCAGCAACTCTCGAACAGCTGCGTTCTCGGCCTTCAAGGTGTCGACTTCGCCCTTAAGGTCGTTCGGTCGCGGTTCCTCAGCAGCAACTTTATTGTCAGCGGTGTTCGGACTCGGTTCCGCCGGCGTGACTGCGGGCGCGGCTGAGCGAGACGCTCGCGCCGTATCGACATCCTTTCGCTGGCTCTCCTGGCGCGCGGCCGGAGACTGCCCGAACGCAGAACCGGCAAACAGCGTCACTGAGGTCAACATCACGGGGACCAAAAACCTGATGTGTGCGCGATGTCTTAACATCTTAATCTCCGTCCAGAAGTCAATAATAAATGACAGCAAGGGCTCGCTTTCCTCACCTGTCCTGTGAGTTGGCGAGCCCTGGCGAATAATGGAAACTAACCGGTGCATCGATCCCCAACCCTGTTCGGTCAGCGCACCGTTCGATCAGCAAAGCACCACCGAGAGGGCCAGTCCAGCTTCGCTGGTCTCCTTATACTTGCTGTTCATGTCTTTGGCAGTTTGGGCGAGGGCTTGAACGGTTGCATCAAAGTCGACGCGGTGCCGGGATGCGATCTCGTTGCTGGCGATCGCATAAGCGGTCCAGGCCTTGACGGCGGTTAGCGGATCTTCACCAATAGCTTCCTCAGTCCTCTCTGTCGCGACAAGTTCATCCTGAAATTTCTCATCTTCTTTATCCGACATGATGTACCTCAACCCTTTATTGATCTTTTTTGCCTGCGCCCATAGAGTCACTTTTTCGTCGATGACCTCTGACTAAACGAGGCAATTCTATTGGCTCAGGAGCAGCGCGAAACTGTCAAAACTGACAGGCTTAATTGAGCTTTAGGCTCTAATCAGCATTACCAGCAATGCCAGGATTCCGAAGCCTCGCGATCCTGAATGCCAGAAGTTGAAAAGGTAGGGATGTTTCCGCACCTGCGGTCGGTGGGCCCCTGTCACTTCTAACAGTTACTAACTCGGTTCCAACCAGTTAGATTTTGAGCAGAGGTGATTAAGGACGTGCGTGTGGTTGCCAGAATGAGGCTCGCTCCGAACGAGTTGCGCGCGAAGTCTCTGGCCGGTGAAGTGGTTGATCCGGACTTTTTGTTGGCGCGCTCGGTCGCGGGCGGCAACGTTAATGCGCTGGGAGAGCTTTACGAACGCCACCATCGCCAGGTCTATGCTGTCTGCCTGAGTATCACCCGCAATCCCACCGAGGCTGAAGACCTGACCCAGGATGTGTTTGTCCATCTGGTGCGGAAGATCGGATCGTATCGCGGTGAAAGCCGTTTCAGCACCTGGCTTCATCGCCTGACGGTCAATCTGGTTTTGATGCACATGCGCCGGCCGTCACGCAGAGAGCAACTGACGGGAGATTACGAGAACGTGTCTTCGATCGTGCCGCGCTTCCGCCCGCGCGCGGCGGTGCAAGTTACCGACCGAATTGCTTTGCAGTTGGCAGTGGGACAACTCCCTCGTGGTTGCCGGGCGGTGTTCGTTCTATTTGCGATCGCCGGCTACAAACACGATGAGATCGCCAAGCTGCTCGGTTGTTCGGAAGGCACCTCAAAATCACAACTTCATCGAGCCCGCGTAAAGCTGAAACAGATACTGCGGCCGCGCTTGGCTTAAAGCTTCACGAAAGAGCGCGCGACAGATTTGGAGTGCGGCGACTAGTCGCCGCTTTCCAAAGCGCTGACAAGTCAGCGCACTCCAAACGGGCGGCGGAGTTTACTGCTTTCGCACCGTCAGGCGAACCGGCTCAATTCCGTGATCGTCAAGCACAAGTGAATCGGAGGCGAGTGTCTTGATGCGCGCTTTGTGAATTAGCGCACCGGTTCCTTCCTCAGTTCCATTATTGTTGGTGAGATCGAGTTGGAGAATTCCGAATTCTTCGAGGTGAGATCTGCCTGAGTAGTAGGCGTCAAGAAAGCTAATCGTACGTTCGCCGAGGCCGAAGATCTGTCTGCCGTTCGCAGTCTTCCGGGACCGCAGAAGCTTCAGCTCAAAATAACCATTCCGACTCGCAAAAGCGATTCGGCCCTTCACGGACGCTTTCTCCAAAGCTTTACGTAGAGCCTTGTGTTGTCCGTTGGAAAAGGCTGCGGCCATCGCCCGAGCTTCGTCGTCACTCGAATAGCTATCGATCGAGATGGTAATCTCTGCCGTCGCGCCCGCGCCGACCATCGCGCTACCTGCGATGGTCGGCATGTAGCCGGTGGCCGCAAACTCCTCGCGCGTTTGCCGTGCTGCCGTCGTCGTCGGCCCACCGATAGCCGAAGCCAGCAGCAGGACGAGAACGCCGAAGAGAATGATTGCGACCCTCATGTTTCAAGCTGAATCCGAAACCGCTATCAACGGGCTTACTTCTTCGGCGGTGGCGGATACTTCTTGAACAACTTCTCCACCGCCTTATTGATGTTCTTGTTTACTTTTGCCGGGTCTTTTCCTGAACCGAGCGTCTTGGTGGCAGCGCCTTTCCAGATCTGGTTCTTGGCGGCGGCGTCATAGATGTCGACGTCGAGCGTGCCGATATGAATCGTTTCACTCGTGGTCGTAGTCGTGGACATGCCACCGCCGTAGCCACCCCAGCCGCCCCAACGGCCATATCCCCACATTGTGTCACCTGTGCTGAACGAGTTCCATTGTTTTTCGGAATTGACAGCCACCTGATAGGTAACCACCAGGTTCGCAGTTTCGTCGTTGCCTTTGCTCAACCCTTTCAGCGCCAATTGGGAATCTATGGCCTGGACAATCTGCGAGTCAATTATCTGATCCGGATACTGTACGTTCGGTACCCGCGCCCACCTGTAGGTTTTGTACTTGGAAAAATCGGTTCCCGGCAGAAAGTTGTACTTGATGTCTTGCGCCGTAACTGAAACAGATCCGAGCAGGATCAATAACGCAATCCCGCCTACCTTAAATCCCGTCGTACTCTTCATGGTCGTCACCTTCCTCTAACTGGAATAATGCCTGGGGCGTCCAAGAGAATAGCCGTAGCCGAAAGTGAGACGTAACTGTCAGTTTTTACAGGGATAGACAGCTATTTCAGGCAGCAACTCAAAACTTGCTGGCTCGCCGCGACCGGCGCCTTTTGTGCGAAGCAAAAAGCACCAGGCTAATTACAATCAGACCAAAACCGATCGCGCCCATGCGCAGCACCGTGGCGGTCATGAACGGGGCCAGCCGGCTGTGAGACTTGAGCGACGCTGCCCCTAAAGCGCTCTGCTGATAAGCCTGGGAATCGGCAATTGAGATGGCCGACTCGAGTTGTGTCCGCGACTGGGAAATTTCATTGAGTTGCGCCACCAGCCGGTCCTTCTCAATCTGGAGTTGTTTGCGACGCGTTTCGCGCAACTCTTCAGGATGGACTGAGCCCACGCCCGCGAAATGACGCTCAATGTTCTCAGGTTTGAGCTCGTATTCCAGCTCCTGTAAACGGATCTTTAAGGCCGCCTCTCGATCTTGTAGCTCGCTCAGCTGGCTCCGCAGCCGCGCCGCGGTCTCGGCCGGGCTGTTTGTCTCCTGGCCCGACGCTGATGAGGCAAGCAGCAGCAGCGACAGGATCAGAATCAGAATCGAGGATCTCATAACTTCTCCATCATTAAATGTGCCCGCAGCGAGGTCTATTCGAATGTTGCTACCCTCTAACTGTAAGAGATCGAGTAATACGCAAAAACTGGTATTTTTGACAGGCGCGCAATGAACGAGAGTAATTATGATCCGGCGAAAAGACCAGACCCGGACGCGGATCGGCAGCGAAAGAACGTGATGAATCCGCCCCGAGTTCGACAAGATTCAATATAAGGGCGCCGGCATGCCTCCAACTCATAATCCCATGCAAACACAATCCCAGGAACCGGAAGAGGTAACCCAAGAGCTCAAGTTTGAGACTCCTCAGACTCGGTTTGTTGCCGATCGCGGCGCGCTAATGGCGATTGACGTGGCGGCGGCGACGCACGCAGGGCACGTGCGCGCCAATAATGAAGATCATTATCTCGTTGTCCGCTTTGGACGTTCGCTGGAGAATCTCTACACCAATATCGAACCTGGAAAGCTCAGGCCTAATTACAACCTGACAGGATATGGGCTGGTGGTCGCTGACGGATTGGGCGGTATGGCGGGCGGGGAAGTAGCCAGTCGCACAGCTTTGACCAAACTGATGGAGCTGGTGATTGACACTCCCGACTGGATCCTGGGGCTCGATGATACCGAAAAGGTAGAAACGATAATGGCGCGGGCGCGAGAACGCTTTCTGAAAATCGATGAAATGTTAAAGGACCATGCCGATCACGACGCATCGCTTAGCGGTATGGGCACTACCTTAACCACCGCCGCGACCTTGAACAACGATATGGTGATAGGCCACATCGGCGATTCGCGGGCCTATCTTTTCCGCAATGACACGCTTACGCAATTGACCAGGGATCATACGGTGGCGCAGGAATTGATCGATGCCGGGATCGATCGCACCGACCCGGCGACCCAATCGATGCGCCATGTGCTGACCGCCGCCCTGGGTTCACTGGGATCACGAATTCAGCCTGAAGTGCAAAGAATTCGGCTTCAGGATCACGATCAGATCCTGCTGTGTACTGACGGGCTGACGGAAATGGTGGATGACAAGACCATTGCTTCCTTGCTCAGAAACACCAGTTCGGCCGCGAAAGCTTGCGAAGACCTCACGACAGTCGCGCTGGCGGCCGGCGGTTCGGACAATATCACGCTGGTGTTGGCGCGGTTTGGCCCATCCGAAGCGCACCATGCAACCGCCGTCAAGTGATCGAACCACACTGTAAGAATTGACAGTGTCCGCCTCATCTTGCCCCAACTAGGATGACACGGTAGCTGATCGGTAGTTTGGGTTGGTGTATGACCCAGGCACGTCCCCGCTGAGAGCTAAGGAACGAAAAACCGAGATTGCAACTTGAACAGAACACCCGAAAGGAGCACGCCAATGAAAGCTAGTAGAAATCCAATACATAAGCTGATGACGTTCGCGTTCATTCTCGGTTTCTTGGCCGCGATGAACGTGGTCGGGATGCGGTCGGCGACGGCGCAAACGTCGGAGACCCGGACGATCCCCAACGGTCAGAAAGTACAGAAGTTTCGGGGAATTGTCACCAAGCGCGAACCCGATTCGTTCACCATGGGTGAGACGATGGGAGGGCCGCAAACCATAGTACTTCTAACTCCGACGACAGAAGTCAAGAGTCACAAGAAAGGTGTCTTTCGAGGGTCGAAGACGTATGAACAGGGTCACATCCTGCGAGGCCTTCGCGTGGAAGTCGACGGGGTGGGAAATGCTGATGGTCAGCTCGTCGCCGAAAAGATTCGTTTCGACGAGCAGGATTTGAGGACCGCGCAAGCGCTCAAATCGACTGTCGACCCGATGGAAGCCGAGCTGAGAGCAAAACTCGCACAGCAACAGGCTGAACAGGAAAAACTTGCGGGACAACTGCAAGAGACCCAAGCCGTCGCCGTAGCCGCGAGATCCGAAGCTTCCGCCGCGTCTGACGCTGCAAAGAAAGCACAGGATACCGCGGACGTGGCAAACAATCGAATCAACGGCCTGGATGATTTCGATGTCATCAAAACCATCACGGTCTACTTCGTTACCAACAGCTCTACGCTTGGGCCGAAGGCCAAGGCAACGATCGACGAGGCTGCTGATTGGGTAAAAACTCAGAACACGAAGGGCTGGGTTGTTGCCGTTGAAGGTTACGCTGATTCAACCGGCAATACCGAGAGAAATCGGACTCTGAGCGAGAAACGCGCAAACGCAGTGATCTATTACCTGGTGACTGAGAAAGGGCTTAAACCTCAGCGGCTGATCCAGCCGTTTGGCGCCGGTCAAATGTCCCCTGCGGCCGAGAACACCACTAAAGAGGGTCGAGGCAAGAACCGCCGGGTGGAGATCAAGCTGATGGTTAATAAGGGTATTGCGAACACCGTCGGTTCATCACCGAAGTAGAGCAATCAAAACAGACGCGTCGTTTCGTGGAATTAATGCCAGTAACGCTACGCGTAACGCGGCGCAATGAGCAGATCCTATGGGCTCTGATCTGATTTCATTGCGCCGCTTCCTTAAATCAGTCAGCAGTCTTCGAGAACAAACGAAGGAACCCGACACATCATGCGCGACAGTGAAATCGAACAATGGGTGCTTAGAGAACTGGGACGGCAACGAAACGGCAGCTCTAAAGAAATCTGTGTTTACGCGACTGACGGAATTGTTACGCTGAGGGGAAGCGTCCGC